>NZ_JBEGHD010000011.1:0-139881 GCF_049334165.1 Halocola ammonii | reverse complement strand
CGACTCCGCTCGACAACCGGCAATCGCGCGTTGGCCGATTCTCGAGCGGAGTCGAGACAGTGTGGCGATTAGAAATTGAACAATTGCGAAATATTCATCGCAGAATTGTACTCCAATCAATCAGGTTTCAGGAAAACCCAGATATGCATTAAAAATGATGCAATGAAAACACTTTCACTTTATCCCGCACTGGAAGCGTTTTTCGAAAAGATAAAAACGGAAAAGCCAACTGAGCGACACCGTGCTGAGCGAGAAAGAATCGCCAGCTACATTGCCTCAGAAGTGAGCGCAGGTCGCACGGTGAAGTTGATTTTCATCTGCACACACAATTCGCGCAGGAGCCAGCTCGCAGAGTTCTGGACTTCTGCGCTTGCTTTTCGGTTGGACCTTCCCCTGTTGGCCTTTTCCGGTGGAACGAGCGTAACAGCACTTTTTCCGGCAGTGGCCGAAAGTCTGAAACGAAGTGGTGTTACCGTGAAAAAAGAGTCGGGAGACAACCCGCTTTATAGGTTTTCCTTTGCCGATGGCACAAATTCTTCGAAGCAGTTTTCGAAATTTATTGACGACAGGCAAAATCCCCAGGATCAATTTGTCGCTGTGATGCTCTGCAGCGATGCCGAACAAAACTGTCCGATCGTTAAGGGAGCAGACGAGCGATTTTCACTTCCCTTTGAAGATCCAAAAACTTCAGACGGCACAGAACAGGAACGGAAGACTTATGCTGTTACCTCTCTTGCGATAGCCGCTGAGATATACGAATTCTTAAATTCAGCAAAAACAAAACTCAAAAATGACTGAGCGAGCAGAAGACAGAAAAATTGGATTTTTTGAAAGATATCTGACGCTTTGGGTGGTTCTGTGCATTGGCGCTGGTTTGCTGATCGGATTTGTGGCTGGTGAAGACATCGAAGTGATTTCGGGACTGGAACTTTACCACGTGAATATTCCGGTTGCGATTTTAATCTGGATGATGATCTACCCGATGATGCTTCAGATCGACTTTGCCTCCCTGGTGAAAGCCGGCAAGAATGTTAAGGGTCTCAGCCTCACGGTGGTGGTCAACTGGCTCATCAAACCCTTCACCATGGCGCTCTTCGCCTGGGTATTTTTCGACCACCTCTACTCTGCCTGGCTTAACCCCGCAGAGGCTGACCAGTATATTGCCGGAGCCATTTTGCTCGGAGCCGCACCTTGCACAGCCATGGTTTTTGTGTGGTCCTATCTTTCTTCCGGAGACCCCAACTACACGCTCGTGCAGGTTTCTATAAACGACTTGATTTTGCTCGTAGCTTTTGTTCCGCTGGTTCAGCTTCTACTCGGAATTACGGATTTTCAAATCCCCTACAATGTGCTGATCACTTCAGTTTTGACATTCGTGGTTATTCCTTTAGTGGCCGGTTTTCTCACTCAAAAATGGCTTGTTTCAAGGCGTGGAAAGATCTGGTTCACAGAAAAATTCTTACCTCGCCTCAAGCCGTTTTCCATCTTTGCACTTCTGGCTACTCTCATTTTGCTTTTCGCTTTTCAGGGCGAGCAGGTTATCGACAAGCCGTTTCACATTTTGCTAATTGCCATTCCGTTAACCATTCAAACCTACTTCATCTTTTTCATAGCCTGGTTCGCGGGGAAAAAGCTCAAACTGCCTTATCGCATTTGTGCACCGGCTAGCATGATTGGCGCCAGTAACTTTTTCGAACTCGCGGTAGCAGTTGCAATTGCTGTTTTTGGGTTGAACTCAGGGGCTGCCCTGGCCACCGTTGTTGGAGTGCTGATCGAAGTCCCGATAATGCTTTCACTTGTGCAGATGGCAAAGCGGTGGAAATATTAATCAAATAAGAATTACGAAGGCCGAATTACGAATTAAGATTTGTGCGACCCTGCGTGATTACTTTCGCGCAAAGACCCTAAGGACGCCAATACTTGCAGCTACGGAAAAGCTCAAGGTTTGCTCCACTGCACCTAACCTTTCTTTGCGGTCTTCGCGACTCTGCGTGAAATTTACCGTTGTTGCAACTCAAGACGGAAAAACCACAATAGACACAGTAGAATTTCCACTTCAATTCACTCTAGTTTATCCTCGAGTACCAGCCGGTTTCCGACAAGCATCATTGGAAGACACATAGAAAAACCTTGCTGGTCTATGTGCCTTCGAAGTCTTTGTGACCTATGTGTTTTCGGCAGCGTTGTAGAGCAAAAACATAATACTTTACTTTACAACCGTGAGGGGGTGAAACATTAAGGCAGATTAAGTGATGAAGGTTCATTAAGCCCTACTTAAAGCCTCTTAATGAAAACTCTTAATGCCTTCATGTTAAATTACAGTAGCTGCAGGCTTTGGTACTCAAGACGGGATAAACCACAACAGACACAGTAGGAATTAGTACTTCTCTACACATTTGGCTTTCATCAAAATTCCAATCAGGTTTCAATTACAAATGATCGAAGGCACATAGAAAGCACTCGGCTAAACTATGTGCCTTTGTAGACTTTGTGACCTATGTGTTTTCGGCAGCGTTGTAGAGCAAAAAATCCCCGAAATCAATTCCTCAATTCAAATTTTTGATCGCTTCTTCAATTCCAGAGTCTCCTTCTAAAATTTCGAAAGTCTGATTTTTGGCATCGCTGTTCGAAAGCGCGTTGATCATCACTTCCGCAACATCCTCTCTGGCGATCTCACCTCTTTTATTCAGATGTGGAGCAGCCTCAATTTTTCCCTTGCCATCATTTTTTGTCAAGGCTCCCGGACGAACGATCGTGTAGTCAAGTCCCGATTTTTTCAAATGCTCATCGGCATCGTGCTTCGCTACGAGATAATCGTGAAAAGCACCTTCTTTAACTATCTGAGGATCGTGAGCGCCCATCGAGCTGAGCATCACGTATTTTTCAATTCCGTGTTCTTTGGCCTTGTCGATGGTTTTTATCGCGCCATCTCTGTCAACCGCGTAAGTTTTATCCACTCCGGTTTTAGATCCTGATCCTGCTGCAAAAATCACGTGATCTGCCGATTTAATGGCAGAGTCGACATCACCTTCGAGATCGCCATGAACGGTTTTCACACCCAGATCATCGAATTTTGATTTCTGTTCTTCGCTTCGAATCATCGCAACAGGTTCAAATTCGGAGCTTCCTTTAAGCTTTCGTGCGATGTGGGTTCCTGTAAGTCCGTTCGCACCGATAATCAATACATTTTTCATTTTTCAGTTTTTTGTTTTCAATTACAAGTCCAACAACTCAGAATCAAATCCGTTCGAACCGGTTCTCGACTCAGCGGTGAATTGTACTTTTGTCATTATGCTAAGCAAAGAGGAAAGAAAAGAATTGCGCACTGCATTTTGGGGAAACCTGGCAAAGCGAATGGACGAGAAAAGCTCGGCCAACGGTCGAAAAGTCAACTGGCTGAATTATCCCACTGGAATCCGCGAGCTCTTCGTTAGAATGGAGTTCGATGAAAACGGAGTGCGGTTTTGCATCGACATGCAGCAGCGCGATCTCGGAGTCCGAGAATTGATCTACGAGCAATTTGAAGAGTTCAAAAAAATGCTTGAGACTGCCTTGGGCGAAGAAGTGATCTGGAAGAAAGAACACATCCTTGCAGATTCTAAATTTGTTTCGAGCAGAATTTTCACAGAGCGATCGGATCTGAAGTTTATCGATAAAAACGACTGGCCTGAAGCCTGGGCATTTTTGCAAACACAACTCATTGGGTTTGACGAATTTTGGGACACCAGTCGAGATGTTTTCATCGGCCTTTTAAAGTAAACCTCATGGATCAACGTAAGCTCGTCATTAAGAATATGGTTTGCGATCGCTGCATTTCGGCAGTGGAAAGAATTTTTGAGGAAAGTGAAATCACACTTTTGTCCATCAAACTTGGCGAAGCTGTTCCTGAAAAAAACCTGACAGATGCCGAACAGCAAAAACTATCTACCGCTTTGGCTTCGGCAGGTTTCGAGCTACTTCAAAGTCGCGAAACTAAAATAGTCAGTCGCATCAAATCCCTGATAGTAGAAAAAGTACATCACAGCCAGGGAGAAACTGATTTCCACCTGGGCAAATTGCTCACTTCAGAAATACCTCACTCTTATGGTTTCATGAGCCAGCTATTTTCGGAGGTTGAAGGAATAACGCTTGAGAAGTTTCTGATCGAACAACGAATTGAGCGTGTAAAGGAGCTTCTCTTTTACGATGAAAAATCATTAAGCGAAATCGCCTGGGAGATGGGCTACAGTAGTGTTCAGCACCTTTCCGCACAATTTAAGAAAGTGACCGGAATGACTCCGAGCGCATTCAAAAAAAATCGTCCCGGCTCGAGGAAAAACCTGGATAAGATCTGATTTTCGTCTGACAGATCACACCTCGGCCGTATCTGAGTTTTACAATTTGAACATCCTGCCGTTAAGAAATGCCTAAACCATTCAACTGAGCACCTGCTCAAAGTCCGATATTTACGTGTTCACAAATTGCTAAAACATGGATAACGCAGAGAAACTGTACAACGAACGAAAGAAAATCCTTCAGGAATTTTTCGAAACTAAAGCACGACTCGAAGAGGTTAGCATTGAAAACAAGAGCTTGAAATCTGAGAATGAGATGCTCGAAGAAAAGCTGGCCAGACGCGAAGAGGAAATGCAAAACCTGTTTTCATTTATTCATTCGGGAGTTTAACCGGAGTCTATATGCCAGTCTTTCCTTTAGGATTTGTATCCTGCCGCTTTTATTCAATCTAAAGTCTTGTAGCCGATTGGTTTTTTCATGATATTGTGAGCTTAAACCTACAATCATGAGAAACCTTTACTCTTTTTTGCTAGCACTTGCTGTGCTTGCTTCCACTAATTTTTGCTTTGCCGGAAATCCCGAAAACAGTTTTGACCCCAATGAGGTCACTTACGTGAAACCCGGTGATGATCAGCTAACACCACACGTTCAGGCCAGGCTCAGACAGATGCCCACATGGCAAAACTTTCTGGAAGTCAACGGAAACTGGTATGTTCACTTTGATGAAAACAGCCAACAGCCTCACCGCGCTTTTGGAGAACCAATTTCTACGAGCGGAAGTACGCCCGAACAACAAGCTTTGAATTTTATTGAATCGAATTTGGCAGAGTTCAACTTGCCGGTTGACGAGTTGGTCGTTGCTTCCTCTTCTTCTTCCAAAAAACACCACTGGGTGAATTTCAGTCAGTTTCACAACGGCTACGAAGTTTTTGCCGGACGTCTCACAGTCAAATTGACTCACACTGGAGAAGTCATCCTTTTTGGACTCGATGTTCACAACAACATTACAACGGATCCTGCAACAGTGAGTGCAGCTCAGGCCGAAGCCCTTGCATCAGCTGGACTTTCTACTACTGTCATCTCGACTGAGTCAAATGGACCGCAACAAATTTTACCAGTTCCGAAGAACGGTACTTACGAGTTTCACATCGTTCACGACATCATGGTAAAAACGTTGAATGAAAATGGAATTCCTTCGAATTACAGAACTCTTGTTGACGCATCTACTGGCGAGGTACTTTACCGTCAGGATAAAGTTCATCACCACTCAGACAGATGTAAAGAAAAGCACGGCCATGGTCACCCGGAAGCGGAAAGCTCAATGGCAGCCGATGCAGATGTAGACGTGGTAGGAACCATCCACCCTGAAAATCCTTACAACGGGACTGAAGAGGTTTCTCTTGGCGATCTTTCTGTTTTTTTGGGAGCTCAGGAGTTTTTCACAGAAGCACAGGGAGGTGTTTCTCTCACCGCGAGCTCAGGTACGATCACCATACCTCTTTCCGGTCGGTGGAGCGTAGTGAGCAACAACGGTGTTACTCCCGAAACAACTTTTTCACTCCAGGACGGAACAAATGAAGTGTCTTTTGATGACGATGCGGACATAAAAGAGCTTACGGCTTTCTATCACACCAATGTGGTTCACAACTTCATGAAAACAGTCTTTCCGGATTTTACTGCTTTGGATTTCGCTTTGCCTACCAACGTAGAAGTTGCTGGTGAGTGTAATGCTTTCTTTGACGGACAGTCAATCAATTTCTTCACTGCAGGAGGCGGCTGCAATGCCACTTCACTTTTGAGCGATGTAGTATATCACGAATACGGCCACGGAATTAACAGCTACTACTACAATGACAATGGATTCGGCTTTAATAATGGCGCCATGAACGAAGGCTATGCAGATTTTTGGGGTATGGCCATCACCGGCTCACCACTGCTCGGTGTTGGTTTTTACGAAGATTCTGAAGACCCTTTAAGAAGGTATGACATTAACCCCAAAGTTTATCCAGAAGACCTAATTGGGCAGGTACACAACGATGGTGAGATAATTTGTGGTGCATGGTGGGACTCACACGTTTTGATGGGAGAAGACTGGGAGCTGACTCTCGATCTTTGGGTTGAAGCTTTCAATGGGTTTCAGGCTACACTGCCAAACGGAATGGAAGGCACGGCTTACACCGATGTTTTGATTGATGTGCTCCAGGCTGACGATGATGACAACGACATTTCAAATGGAACGCCAAACGGAGATGCAATTCTCGAAGGATTTGCCATCCACGGCATCACGCTTTTGAGCAACGTTGATCTGAGTCACGAACAAGTGTTGACATCTGAGCCAGAGGAGGAAATCGAAATTATTGCCGATCTGGATTCAGATTTCGACTTTGAGATGTTCCTTCAGGAGGTGACACTCTTTTATAAAACCGACACGGAATCACAGTACTCTGCTGTAACGATGTCAGAAATTGGGGAAACCTCAACCTTCACTGCAACCATCCCATCGCAGGAAGAAGGTACGCTGATCGAGTACTACTTGCAGACTGAAGACGTATACGGCAATCAATCGAATGCAACGCCAATTGGTGTTACCCTGAACGATCCAACCCTACCATTTTACACGCTCGTTGGTTTTGGCGTGATTGGATCTCACGACAGCGATTTCAGTGACGACTTTGGAATTTGGGAGACTGGAATTTTTAATGACAACGCTACAACCGGCAACTGGGAGGAGATTTTCCCGATTGGCTCATTTACTGAAAATAATATTCAGGTAGCTCCAAATAGCCAGTTTACCGATGATGGTACTTATTGTTTCGTGACAGAGAATGCATCGAGCCAGTTTGATGCGATCGGGACTGCTGATGTGGACGGTGGCAAAACCACATTGAGAACTCCACTGATAGACATGAGCATTTATGAAAAACCAGCCATTAGCTACTGGCGCTGGTACACAAACAGCCCACCTTCTGGAGCCAACCCAGGCCAGGATTGGTGGGAAGTGCGCATTTCGGACGATGGCGGAAACACCTGGACCCACGTAGAAGAAACCCGGACTACCGATGCCGAATGGCGACAAAATGCTTTCATTGTTAGCGAGTACGTGGACCTCACCGAAGAGGTAATGATGGAGTTTGTGGCTTCAGACAGTATTTTCCCAAATCTTGAGCTTGAAGGTGGAAGTCTGGTGGAAGCAGCTGTGGACGACTTCTACGTTTACGAAAAACAGTCGAATGTGAGTGTGGAAGAAAATGAAGCGAACTTTGGAATGGTTGTTTATCCAAACCCAGCTGCAGAGCAGGTGTTTGTGACAATTAGCACTAAGACACAAGCCGAGGGAGAGCTCGTTCTTGTGAATCTTTTGGGTGAACAGGTATTCTCGCAAACTGTTTCGAACCAGGCTGGTAACACAACTTTTGAAATTCCGACATCCAATCTTTCTTCTGGTGTCTATCTAGTGAAAATGAAAACAGATAGCGGAGTTAAAACAAGAAAACTCACCGTAAGGTAACTCGACCCTACACATAATTAATTGACCAAAAAAAAGCGAATCCTGCCGAGGCAAGATTCGCTTTTTCATTTCTGTTTTGTGAAGAATATTTTTATCCGGCACTTTCAGTGGGCAGTTGTCTGTCCACTTTTTTGAAAAGCCCCTGAAGCACCTTCCCCGGACCTACTTCAACCACTCGTGACGCTCCATCGGCAATCATCTTTTGCATGGTCTGCGTCCACTTCACTGGAGCAGTGAGCTGGTCAATCAAATTTTTCTTAATCTCTTCAGGATCGTTCACTCCGCTGGCAGTCACATTTTGGTAAACCGGGCATTTCGGGAAGTGAAACTCCGTGTCGTTAATCGCCTTTTCGAGCTCAGCTCTGGCGGGCTCCATCAATGGCGAGTGAAAAGCTCCACCTACAGGAAGTTTTAAAGCGCGCTTTGCACCGGCCTCTTTGAGTTTTTCACAAGCTTCGTCTATGGCATCCATTGCACCTGAAATCACGAGCTGACCTGGACAGTTGTAGTTTGCAGGAACCACAATTCCATCAACTGATTCGCAAACTTTCTCCACGACTGAATCATCGAGACCCAGAATGGCCGCCATGGTAGAAGGTTGAGCTTTACATGCTTTTTGCATGGCATCGGCACGTTGGGCAACAAGCTTTAGCGCATCCTCAAAATAGAGCGTCTCGTTGGCTACAAGAGCAGAAAACTCACCGAGGGAGTGTCCAGCCACCATATCCGGTTGGAAATCATCACCCAATGTGCGGGCCAATATCACCGAATGCAGAAAAATTGCTGGCTGCGTGACATTGGTTTGCTTCAACTCCTCTTCAGTTCCATCAAACATGACGTCTGTTATTCTAAAGCCCAACACTTCGTTGGCTTTTTCGAATAGGTGCTGAGCCGATTCGTTGGAATCGTAAAGCTCTTTGGCCATGCCAGGAAATTGGGATCCCTGGCCCGGAAAAACATATGCAATCATCTTTCAGAATTTTTGATTTGTCGTGACGAAGGTAAAAACATTGAACTCTCACCCACTTTTTTTCGTACTTAAAGTGACCGCATCCAGATGCGAAAACTTATATTTACTACCAATTTAACATTGATTCTTTAATTCTCACGACTTAACACATTTATAACTAATGAATTCTAATTTTACCATGGTTCCTGAATTGTCTTTTCAGGACTTTTTCCCAAATGAAGCAACTTTAACATTTTCTACCACGAATGAAGTCTGCCGTGTTCAGGTGAAAGCCGGAAACTTGCTTTTTGTCATCAAATCAGATGGAAGCCAAATTGCTTTTTCGGTTGAAAACGTGACCCAACGAAACGAGTATTCTGAATTGCGATTCACCATGCGCAAAGAGAGCACTTTCGAAAACTGGCCGAGCGCTTCTGATATGTCACTCACAAAGACAGGAGATTTTGTTTACGAGGGCGTAATAACTGGAGATGGCCTACACGAAAAAATAAGGCTCGATATCCAGTCGTAAAACCAGTTATCGAGCCTCGCGTTTTTTTCTTAAAAAGAACTCGGTCCATTAGAACTTATAGGAAAAACCTACTGCCAGTGTTTCCTTGAACTGAAGTCCAGGACCAAACTCCGCAGCTTCCACAACTTCGCCATTTTCGTTCAATACCGCATCGTTCTTTTTGAGAATAATGTCGTCATCGTAGATCAACTGAGTGGTGATATTTACAGAAATAAAATCGTTTACTTTCATCGAAATCAGGTTTTCCCAGTTTACATCGATGTTCTCAGGGTTATTGAGATAATTGGAGAACAAGTCGAGTTTGGTTTGCCAGGTCACATTTTCAACAACTTCTGTGGTGTATGCAATTTTAATGTAACCACCGATTTCAAAACGGATATTTTCACCCTCTTCTACTCCAAAATTCGTGGCTAGTGAATCATCCAGCACAATGGTTGTTTTCATAGTAGTTGGTGACATCAACACAGAGAACTTGTCGGTTGGTTTAAAGTCGATACCAAGTGCAGTTAGCGAGTATGCCGGAGCCATGAAATCCGAAATCTTTACATCTTCGTTCACTTCGCCATCTTCGATTTCATATCCGGGAGCGAATTGCGTTCTGAAATTGAGCATTCCCGTTAAAAACCACTTTTCTTTTAGCCTTCTTCCGTATTTAGAAGAAAACTCAATACGGTCATCAGTTTTTAAAACTTGCTCGTAATCGCCCTGGGTGAGAATTCCGTAGGCGAGATCCAGACTGTTGTCCCATTCGTGGCCATTTTTTTTATAATTGCCGAAAAGGTTCACAAGACCAGTCACCGAAATGGCATTCTGACCACCGGCTGCCCAATTGCTTAAATAAGTTTGACTCAGATTTAGGCCGAGAGTTCCGCCCATGCGCCAACTTCCAATAACGGTGGTGTCAGCTTCATTCTGTAGAATGGAGGTGGAGTTATCGTCATCCGCTTTGTTTCCATCTAGTTTGATTCCTGCTTCCTGAGCGAACGCAAAAATGGAAACCACCAAAAATGCGATAGATAGTATCGTTCTTTTCATTTCTGAAGAATTAAAATTTTGGCAAAACTACAATTAATTCTATACCACACAGGACCACCGAACCAAGCTTAACCCTGCACTAATGTCCCAGACTTCACAGAGTTCGCTATTGATCATTGCGCCACTTCTCGAACAGTTTTTTCTTGTCCTTCACCAGAATATACTTTATTGAGAAAACGGTTTGAAAATCCCACCAATTGGCGTGATTGCCTCCCGTGTGGAAAGCGGGATTCACATCGAAACTTATCACTACAGGAGCAATCATAATCTTGTACTCAATCCCCATGAGTAGATCGAAACCATCGTAGCGCCCGTATTCTTTCAATATTCCGGTGTGGGCTCCAATTCCCGGATAGAAGTTGAGTCTTCGCCCCAACAATTTGACGTGATAACGGGCGATGGCCGTGGCTCTAATTTCATTTTCCCTTGCATCAAAGGCGGCCTGGGCAGTGAACTGCTCGTAGATTTTTTGGTCGAAGCTGATCCCAAACTGCGACTCGTCAATCCTCACCCCCAGGTTGGTTTTGTAGAGCTGTGCGCTCATCTTCTTACTTGAGAAAACCACTAAAACAAATAAAACTGACAGCCGCAGGAAATTCTTCATGCCTTTGAGAACTCGAAAATTTGGAATTTATGATTTAAGTGCCTTTTGGCGTTTTCTGAAAACGTAGATGTAAATCAAACCGAAGATGCTCAACGCAGCCGCCAGCCAAAAGGTGTAGGGAATCATCTCAACATTGCCAGAATAAATTTCTCCAGAAATGAAAGAGCCGCCACCAATACCAATTTCCAATGCCAGAAGCATTGTCGCCAGGGCCATCCCGATCTTACCTGGAGAAGCCAAATCCGCTGTCCAGGCAAAAATTGAAGGCTTGTTGATCCCAATGGAAAGACCATAAATCAATCCGCCTAGCAGAACCGTAAACTGAGAATCGGCAAACCCGATGGTAGTAACTCCGATGATCAAAAGAATGAACCCGATGAGAATTGAAGTCTCGCGGCCGAGGCGATCAGCACTTCTTCCGGCAAAAATTCGCGTTGCTATTGAGCTGAGAATAAAGCTGAAGTTGAAAAAGCCTTTGTATTGAAAACCAAGCGAATCGACCCACATCGGACTCATGGTGATGACCACACCGAATGCAAAAGAATCTGCAAGTGTCACATAAAAAGCCGGCATTGCGCCAAAGTCTAGTATCTGACCTTTGAAAATGTTGAAATGAGACCACTTCAGCGGTTCCCTTTCTTCGAGCGTTTCTGGCAACATGCTCGACATGATGAATGCCACTACACCGAGTACAGACGAAGTGATAAACATGGCGTCAAAGGACACCTCTTCTTTGAGAATACTTCCCAGTGCTGGTCCGGCTGCCATGCCCAGGCTGCCTGCCACACCGAGGTAGCCCATGGCTTCTGCTCTTCTGTGAGATGGCATCAGGTCGGTCATCAAAGCTGAAGTTCCAATAGGTCGGAAACCTGTGGCCAAACCATGTAAAAGTCGAAGTGCCAGGAATGAGAAAATGGTTGTTGTGAAAATGTAAATCCCACCACAGATTGCTGTAACTGCTGTTCCGAAGAGAACGATTTTGATTCGTCCTACCTTATCGGCAAGCCGACCGCTAAACAATCGAGAAAATGCAGCGCTCACAGTAAAAAGGCCGATGATAAAACCTACGTACTGCTCTCCCCCCATGTTTCTCAGATACTCAGGCAGCTCTGGAATCACCATGGCAAAACTGCTCATGAACAGCACGGAGCTGACGCAGAGAATCCAAAAGGATTTTGTGAAAATGGTTTGACTCGTTTTTTCTGTCGTCAAAAGATTGGTTCGTTAAAAGTGTCGACTATTTTTTCTTACCTGCCTTTCGCACCTGAGCTTCTACCTCGTCCCACTGATCTGGTGAAAGCGCTTCGAGAAAGTTAAACTCTCCGGCTCCCTGAAGCCACTCACCTCCATCAATGGTTACAATCTCTCCATTCACAAAAGCTGAAAAGTCGCTCATAAGGTAAGCGGCCAAATTTGCAAGTTCGTGGTGTTCTCCCACTCTTTTCAGCGGTACTTCGTTCTTCATGTCCATCACTTTGCTGAGTTCACCCGGTAGCAACCTCTCCCAGGCTCCCTTTGTTGGGAAAGGGCCGGGAGCAATTCCATTTAGCCGAATGCCGTACTTCGCCCATTCCACTGCCAGTGAGCGAATCATAGCTACCACACCCGCTTTTGCACAGGCTGATGGAACCACATAGGCCGAACCAGTAGAAGCATAGGTAGTCACAATGTTGAGAACCGTAGCTTTCTGCTTTTTGTTGATCCAGTGTTTTCCAAATGTGAGAGTGCAGTTGATAGTTCCCTGAAGCACGATATCGAGAATGACTTTGAAAGCTCCGGGGCTGAGGCGCTCAGTGGGACTTATAAAATTTCCCGCTGCGTTGTTGAGCAATCCATCCACCTGACCAAACTCCTCAACGGCCTTTTCTAGCATGGCCTCCACCTGATCAGGACGCGTGACATCGCACTGCACGGCAAGTACCCGACTGCCAGTTTCACTCTCTATCTCTTTGGCTGTTTCTTCGAGCACATCCAGCTTTCTACTGGTGATCACCGTGTTGGCTCCCAGGTGGGAATAGAGCGTGGTCATTGCTCTTCCCAATCCAGTTCCACCTCCTGTAACCACAATTGTTTTGCCCTTGAAACTTCCTTCGCGAAGCATTGAGTTCTCTAACATGTGAGCGGCTTTTGATTAATAATTGAGGTCAAAGTTATTGTTTTTAAAAATGGAGATCAGAACCATTTAACTGACTGTGAATCAGATACTTTTTCTTTTGGCACACCAGTTGCCTTTTCACTGCTAACAATCAATATTCTCAACGATGAAAAAGTTTACCAAACAAATCGCTCCGATCATCTTGCTGGCAACTTTGCTTGCGAGCTGCATAGAAATCAATACTTGCGGACCACAAGGCCCACGAGGGAAGGCGTATTTCGGAATTGATTATGACTACAATCCACCTTACAGTTACTGGGATAACAACCCGGCTCTGCCCAACAATCCTTTTTTTGGAGAATACTACCGCACGAACCCCGGAGTTTACAACTTCGAATACTTTATCAATCCTGTAGAATACTGGTACGGAACCTACGAAATCTGGGAGCTGGAAGGCGAGCCCGGATACAGCGATGGCCGCCCAGGTCGGAGAGGTCCCGACAACTATCTAATGCTCATTTGCAACAACAACGGCTTCTATTTCGATCGCTGGTCAGAGGGAACCACTACGCATAGATCGGGCGATACGCTAGTAGTTGAAACGATCACCGAGGACAAAAAATTCAGAATTGAAATGATTCAAACCACCAAACAACAGAGAACTCCTCAACAACCTAAATTCATTAATAACGTGCCATAGCAGCACTTGTCCCCAAACAAAAACCCCGGCAAGCGAAAGCTTCGACCGGGGTTTTTCGTTTCCAGAAAATCTTTCTGTTGCGCTGCCGTTAACCTAATCGGAACAGGATTTTTATCTTTGATGAAACACGATAGATCATGAAACTCGAGTATCCACAGAAAATAATCATCGCCTGGGGAGAGGCCATTGACGGAAATGCCGAAATCAAGAACTGGCTGATCCAAAACGGCTACATGGAGCTTGGGATTTTCGTACATGCGCTCTACAATCAGGACGAAGCTCGCGACTGGTTACTGAAAAACGAGCACCCACATTTGCTGGCTCTTATCAATGCGGCTGAAGGGAACCCCAATGCCCGCAATTGGCTGAAAAAATACAAATTGGATGTACTTGAAAAAATGGCGCTGGCTGCCGATAACGATGATGCCGCCCTCGATTGGCTCTTTGATAACAATTTCAGAGATATGGCCGTGGTAGCTGGTAAAATGAGATT
Organism: Halocola ammonii; assembly: GCF_049334165.1. Classification (NCBI taxonomy): domain Bacteria; kingdom Pseudomonadati; phylum Bacteroidota; class Flavobacteriia; order Flavobacteriales; family Halocolacceae; genus Halocola; species Halocola ammonii. Next base: position 125,690 of record NZ_JBEGHD010000011.1, on the reverse strand, counting down.
CGTGAAGAATCAAATTGAATCCGACAACTCAGATATGCACCGCATTAACAGGAGTTGATCATTGCAATTCAAGGGAGTTCAATTAATTGATGAAATTATTCGGGGCATCCACTGCCCATTGAGGATAACAAAACGAGAAGGTCTCCGGTTGCGATAAATCCATCTTCATCGGCATCGAGGGGACAGGGATCTTCAAGGATAGGGAATTCACAACTATCATCATCTATCAGTGCAGTAGGATCATAATTATTGGCAAACACGTATGTACATCCTGCACAACTTTCATAGTCGCAACTTCCATCGTCCAGTGTAGCATCTGGATCATAGTTGCAAGCAGTCGGGTAAGTGCAACCAGCGCAACTTGTGAAGTCACAGCTCCCGTCTTCTAATTCTGCTTCCGGATCAAAGTTACATGCATTAGCATAGGTACATCCTGTTGTGACTTCGACCTTGAGAGCAACATCTCTATTTTCCAACTTTTGGCTACAATTGTTAAATTTGAAGAATTCACTCACATCAGAGTCATTGCTTTGTGAAGCTGTTTTCACCAGTTCGTTATTTAAATAAGTTGAAAGGCCAGCTCCATTCCAATCCCACTGATTAAATTTGGTTAGAGATAAACAAACAAAGCACAAGCTGATAGAAATAATACTCGCTTTCATAATTCTGTTTTTGGTTCAAAAAAGTTAAGACTTTAAGAGAGTTCAACAATTATGTTTCATCATTATGATTTCCTCTCTAATAATCTAAATTACAAATTTTTACCCTCAAACTGACAACAGATTCAAGGCTGTATCGTGTAATCAAAAAGTGAAAGGTTAATGAATAATTCGTGAGAACTTTGTTAGAACTATTGGCAATATTTGTAGAACCAAACGACATTTTGAAATGGTCATGAATAGATATGTCTATAAAATAATGGTCCTCTCTATCATCACCCTGATGATAGGGCTTTTCCATGCCTGCAAGCACGAGCCTATAATCCCTCCAGGTGAGGAGCCTGGCAGTGGTGGAGGCTCTGGTGGCGGAGGCGGTGGAGGAAGCGATGACGACTGCGACCCGGACGTGGTTTATTTCCAGCAAGACGTTCTGCCTATTTTTCAGTCGAGCTGCGCACTTTCTGGCTGTCACGATGCAACTACAGCACAGGAGGGTATAATTCTCACAGACTACAACAACATCATCCAAACTGGTGACATAGAAGGTGGAGATCTCGATGCAGGTAAGGTCTGGGAAATGATCACGGAAACAGACATTGACGACCCAGAAGACAGAATGCCCCCTCTTCCCAATGAGGCCTTGAGCCCAGAACAGATTGAGGCTATTCAAACCTGGATTTTGCAAGGAGCTCAAAACAACTCATGCGAATCCAGCGGTTGCGATACGTTAAACGTGACGTATTCGGGTACCATTCGTCCCCTCATCGAAAATCGTTGCGAAGGATGCCATTCCGGAAGCACGCCAAGTGGAGGGATTTCATATGAAACTTACGAAGGTGTGGCTGAGGTAGCTGCCGATGGACGACTTTTGGGAGCCATCAACTGGGATCCAGATTACGCCAACATGCCCCAAAATGGTGATCAACTCTCTCAGTGCAACATTGACAAAATCCGCATCTGGATCGAAAACGGATACCCGAATGATTAAGAAATTTTTGCCCTTCTCATCTCTGCTATTTGTTGCGCTGTTGAGTTCATGCTACTACGACAACGAAGAAGAACTGTATCCTTTTGACAACTGTAACTTGCCTCAGGAAGTCAGCTATGCGGCAGACGTGGAGCCGATCATTTCCGGCTCTTGTGCGGTTAGCGGTTGCCATATTACTGGAGGCGAAGGGAATGGCGTTTTCGATTCCTATCAATCAATCAAGGAAAAATACGACAATGGAACTTTCCAAAACCGTGTGTTGCAAGTAGGCGACATGGCCGGTCCGAGTTATGGAAATCTGTCCGACTGTGAAGTAGAAACACTTAGAAAATGGGTAGAACAAGGTGCCCCAAATAATTAAGCAATGCGAAATCGTCTTTTAATCTTCACCTTTATTTTTTGCGCTTTGGCGGCCTCTGCCCAGGAAGAGCGGGATTTTGTCCACCAAACATTTAAGGACACCCGAGTGATCAACGGCCATTCGGTGGAAACTGAGCCCAAAGGGCAAATGAAATTTATTATCAGTCACCGATTTGGAAGTGTTTCGGGTGGAGTCTACGAGATGTTTGGACTGGATGAAGCTACGATTCGCATTGGTCTGGATTACGGAATCACTAACAGACTAACCGTGGGAGCAGGGAGAAGCGGCCTTGAAAAGACATACGATGGCTTTTTGAAGTACAAACTTTTGAGACAGAGCAAAGGAGAAAACTCGTTTCCACTTACGGTGACCGCAATGTCTTCTCTGGCGATTCGAACTCTGGATTTCGAAAATCCCGATCGTACCAACTACTTTTCTTCACGGATGTTCTATGCCAACCAGCTGCTCATTGCACACAAGTTTGGCGGCTACTTTTCTCTACAAGTGATGCCAACTCATGTGCACCGCAATTTAGTTGAGAACACGTCCGTTGACAACGATGTGTTCTCTATCGGTTCAGCTATGCGCATTCAGATCACGAAAATGCTCGCCATCCAAACAGAGTACTACTACACTCCTACCGGACAGCTAAGCGAGGATGTCTTTAACAATTCGGTTTCCCTGGGAATCGACATCGAGACTAAAGGACACAACTTTCAGCTTTCGTTTACCAACTCTCGCGGGATGATTGAAAAATTCTTTATTGGTGAAACACGAGGAAACATTCTAGATGGAGACATTTATTTTGGATTCAACATCACCAGAGATTTTAGAATAGGAGAAAGGAGATAAAACATGAAAAAGGCACTTTTAATTCTTGCTCCAATTTTACTCATTGTGATGGCATTCGGGATAAGTTCTGAACCCAACCCCAAAGAATGGGATGAAGAAACCAAACTGGTGGAAGTACTCAAAGAACTGGGACAACCCTACCCCGACCACTACATAGACTCGCCATCGGACGAGCAAATAGAAATGGGAAAGCAACTGGTATATGAAGGACAGGTTGATCGTCCCGGACTTGGAAAATCGAAACTCATTAGTAAATTCTACTACTGCACCGATTGCCACAATCAGGTACGTGAAGATCCGGAACCAGCAAACGCAACACCCGAAAAACGCCTTGAATATGCAGTTGAAAACAATCTGAGGTTTCTCCAGTCAACTACTTTTTGGGGAATGGCCAACCGAGAGTCGTGGTACAATGACGATTACATTCTAAAGTATGGATCCCTTGTAGAAGAAGCTACAGAAAGCCTGGCAGCTTCCACTCAACTTTGCGCTCAGGAATGCTCACAGGGAAGAAAACTGGAGCAGTGGGAACTCGATGCTATTTTGGCTTATTACTGGTCGCTTCAGCTAAAGCTCAGCGATCTTGAGTTGAGTGATGAGGAATGGAACTCTCTGAAGGAATTGGCGAAAAATGACAAAAACGATGAAGCAATTGCCTTATTAAAGCAAAATTACATGGTAAAATCAGGAGCTGACTTTGTGGATCCACCAGCCGATAAATCTAAAGGCTATCCTTTTGAAGGCGACAGAGAAAAAGGTAGGTTGATTTATGAAAACAGTTGTCAGACCTGTCACAGGCCCTATGGACCATCGTCCGTGATTCTTGACAAATCAAAACTGACGTTTAAAAAACTAAGAAAAAATATCACAGCGAACTCTAAGTGGTCGATCTACGAGATAATCCGCCACGGAACTTATGCCCAACCAGGCCATCGACCGTATATGCCGCATTACACTGCGGAGCGAATGAGCGACCACCAAGTAGAGCATTTGAGAGCCTTTATCGAGTGGCAAGCAGATAGTTAGAGTCAATCATTTTATATCCCGCTCTAATTAGGTTGAATTTTTTTTATAAAAAAGTGGGATATCAGTTGTCCTAAACGGATCATTCTAATATATTCGTCACGTTTTTGTGGAGACCAGCCACCACGTGAAAAAACGGGGCGAATCCGAAAAGCCTTATGAGTAGGGTCACTAAATTTTAACCGAGATCATGAAAAAGATGAAAACACTTGCCCTCGCGATGGGTGCGGTTGCCATGATGGCAATGAGCAGCTGCTCACTAACACTTCCTGTAGATGCTACAAGCAACGAAGTTGGTTCTAAAGTAGGTACTGCTTCAGGTACTGGTTACCTTGGAGTACTTTTCTTTAACGCTGATGCCAGCATCCGTACAGCTGCGAAAAACGGTGGAATCACTAAAATTTCTACTGTAGACATCAAGCAGAAAAACATTCTTAACCTCATCGTTACTTACGAAACAATCGTAACTGGAGAGTAAGAAATTTACTTTATTTGAAAGGGTGCCTCTTTCCAATTGGCACCCTTTTTTATTTTTGAACCCGTCATGAAAAACTCACTTACCCCTTCCCTTCTATCTCTTCTTGTAATCGGCATTCTACTTTCTTCATGCTCGAGCAACGAGAGTGGCACGGTAATGCTCGCCAATAACATGGATCTTGAGCTTAGGCAAAATGAAAAGGTGATAGAAAACAATACTGAAGTTGTGGAGTTTCACGATTCTGTATTTAACAGTTATGGTGCTCTAAATTGGCCTCTTTACAAGGCGCTTGAAGGAAAAAATTATAGATCATTCGTAGGAGTTCCAATTGAAACCAATAGCTCGCAACTCATCGAAATGGTAGAAAATGACGACTCAAACAGAATCATTGAAAAGTACGAAGGTGATTCGACAAGCTTTATAAAATATCAAAAAGGTGACCTCTATATAGTCTCGGTAATAGCCGATTACAATAAATTTCTTTGGACGCTCTCTGCCACCTCTGAAGACTCTACAGCAGTTAGCTTTCTATTCGACCCAGAAAAATTCTCAAACAGAGTAAAATCAAATGAGTAAATCCGTCTACATCAAAATTCTCGTACCTGCATTTCTTATCTCAGTAGTCTTCTATTCTTGCGGAGGTCTGAAGCCTGCTGCTTCTAACTCTGGTAAAGATCTCTATGAATCTTTTTATGCGGGAGATGGAACAACGAGATATTTCATAAAGCCTTTGGAACTCGAATCGCAAGAAGAAAACTTGTTAATCGATTTTAATGTTGAATCGAATGAAGGTGACACTGCCACCGCTTTGTTTTCAGTTTACTCAGAAGAACCATTAAAAAGTATCGACAGGTTAACATTTTCAAATGACGACATGGAGAAATCCACGCAGGAAGTAGACAAGATGTTTATCGAACTAGAGAAGAAAAACTACGAATCTCGTTATTCAGTAAGAATCCCTAATAGAGACCTTAAAGGTGTTTTTGCTAACCATAATTGGACATTGACCATCGAGTCCGATGGTAAAAAAATGTCATTTACGCCCGCAAGAAAGACGATGAAGAAAATCAACACCTTGAACAAAGCAGTATTTATGTTGGTAGAATGAGGTAACAAACTTTTTTCGTCTCATTCTAATTTAAGAACATGAATCGCATTTCTCAGAAACTTACTTTCATTGTCTCTTTTTTTCTGGTAACCATTTCTGCTCTCCAGGCGCAGATCCCTCAACAAATCGAACCCAGTGGACCGAAAGCTGAAGAGTCCTTCACAGATTCTCCCTGGCTTTATGTAGCAATCGGTGGAATAATTTTGCTGATTATAATTTTCTACGCTGCCAAAAAGCGTGCTGATCGCAAGAGACGAGAAGAGTTGAACGACACTAAATAATTGGATTTGGGACCTCATCCATTCAAATCAATTTTACTCTTTTCCTTTCTGATTTTGGCTACAGGCTGCGACAAAAGCCCGGAGCGGAAAAAACTGAAGGTTACTGCCACTGCCTACAATTCGGTAAACTGGCAAACCAAGGCAGGTGACCCGACTATTGCCGCCTGGGGAGATACTCTCAAGCCCGGCATGAAGGCGATTGCCGTTTCTCGCGACCTTATTGACTCCGGCCTGGTACACAACACCGAAGTGAAAATAAAAGGTCTCGATGGCACCTACCTGGTGAAGGACAAAATGAACCGTAGATGGAAAATGAAAATTGACATCTACATGGGTGAGGATGTTGAAAAAGCCCGCGAATGGGGAAAGAAAAAAGTAACTATCAGTTGGGTTCCGGGAAAAAATGAAGACGACCTGGCCACTGATTAGGATCTCAGACAATTATCCCTTTTATTCCCTCAAAATCTATCGCGCATGGACTATCAAAAAATCCTGGAAGACATCAGCGATCAACTCGAACAGATGGCGCCATATGGAAAAGTGGCCCGCTACATTCCCGAGTTGGCAAAAGTAGATCCCGATAAATTTGGTGTGCACCTCAATGCTTTAGATGGCAGCAATTACAGCGTTGGAAACAGCGATGAAAAATTCTCATTGCAAAGTATTGCAAAGGTGCTCTCCCTGGCGCTTGCCCTGGAAATTGAAGGACGCAAACTCTGGAAGTGGGTAGATGTGGAGCCTTCGGGTGATCCGTTCAACTCATTAGTTCAGTTGGAGCACGAAGACGGAAAGCCCAGGAACCCGTTCATCAATGCCGGAGCACTAGTAATTTGTGACATTCTGGTGAGCCGTTTAAAAGATCCCAAAAAGGAGTTTTTGGAGTTCGTGCGAAAGGTGGCCGAAAACGATAACATCCACTACAATGAAAGCGTGGCTTCTTCGGAGAAACGCCACGGTCACAGGAATGCTGCTTTGCTCAGTTTTATGAAATCGTTCGGGAACATCCAAAACGACAATGAGACGGTTCTCGATTTTTACTTTCACATGTGCTCCATCGAAATGACCTGCCAGGAGTTGGCCCACACTTTCATGATGTTTGCGAATGATGGAAAATCCATTTCAGGAAAACGATTTATCACTGAGGTAAACTCCAAGAGAATCAATGCCATCATGCTCACCTGCGGTTTTTACGACCAGGCCGGTGAGTTTTCTTTCACCGTTGGGCTACCCGGAAAGTCTGGTGTTGGTGGAGGAATTGTAGCCGTGGAGCCCGATGAGCTAAGCATTGCCGTTTGGAGCCCCCGACTCAACAAAAAAGGCAACTCCTACAAAGGCATGAAAATGCTCGAGATGTTTACAACCAAGACAGGGTTTTCGATTTTCTAGTTTTTGAAAAATTGTACATTCAGGTAGTCTTAAGTTCAAAAGCTTCCGGTATGAAACGATTACTGCTTTTTACAATCGCCTTCTTTGGCGTCTTCTTAATGAGCGCTCAGAGCGAAAGACACGAAGTTGGCTTTAGACTCTCTCCTGGTATTAGTGTCTTTGGCGATTTTAGCAGACCAATTCCTGGTTTGAGTGCGGACCTCTTCTATTCTTACCGTTTAGGAAAGTCAACATTCATAGAGTCCGGCTTGAAATACGCTCAGATTAGCCATGAATACCTTGGACCAATTGAGATGCCACTTCTCAGAGACAAACGAATCATTTCCGAAGGCTTTGTCGAAATTCCTATCATTTTAAGACTTTCTCTTTATCAAGGCTCAAACCCTCGTTTCAACGCAGACATACTCGCAGGCTACTCTTTTGGATTTAAGGTCAATCATTTTCACTTGGATGTCTACTCCGAAGAGGCTCACATTAGAAAAGTTGACTGGCGAGAAGAGTCAAACTACCTGCATTTCATCCAGACCGGATTCAACTTTTCTTACCGACTGAAGAACAATCTTACAATTGGGCTTCGGCCTCAAGTCAGAATTCCTCAGGGTTTTGAGTGGTACCAGCCTGCAAACCTTCTCATCCCAGAGTTGGGAATTTCCATTTCTCAAAAGTTTGGTAAACAGAGGACTTTTGAGGATTAAAATACATACCTACTTCAGATTTTCATTTTCGCATTTCTTTAGATTCTTTCAGCTCAGAACTGGGATACCTCACAGTCTTAACCTCTTCATAAAAAAGAAATAGAAGTGATATTTCGGTCAGATTCTATCATTCTAATAAATCTCGTTGAGCTGGTTTGTCTTAAATCATTTTGTAGAATTGATAAAGTTTAACGCTAAAATCAACGCTATGAAATCTATTTTACCTCTTTTCTTGTTCGTTTTACTCAGCCACAGTGCACTTTTCTCACAGGATGAAACACCTGCCGAAGAATCTAAAATATCTATCCAGGTGTCTGGCGCCTACCTCAACTATGAGAATTACACGAGGTCTGGGAATGATTTTTTCGAATTTGCGAATGCCGCGGCTTTCGTATCAGGCTATTACAAAATCAACGAAAATATATCCGCTGGATTAAAGGTTGGTTACATGAGGTACAATTTGGATTTCCTACCAACTTTCATCAGTCTCAAGTCTACTATTATAAAAAGGCCAAAACACGAAATATTTTTGAGCACAGGAATAGGCTACGCTCCAAAACTGAATCAAAATGCAGACAGAATCAAAAGTGGTCTTTGTTTAGACCTGAGTCTGAATGGAAATATCATTCTAGGTGATCATTTTTCCGTTCTATACGGTCCTATGTTTTATCTACAGCAGTTTACAGCTCCTGATCATTCTGTTGTACAATCTTTTGCAAGTGATGTACAACGGACAGAATCAAAAACTGCCCACCACATTGGATTTACAGTAGGTGCAGAATTTAGGTTCTAACCTGTGATAAAAATGGTGCTGTCTACTGCCCAACTTCCTCAAGCATCACTTCCACTGCTTTTTGCAACTGTTGATCTTCACCGCTGGAAGCGGCTTCCGGTTCGTTTTCGACTTTCACATCTGGCTGCAGCTCCTGGTTTTCGAGAAGTTCACCTGTTTGCAGATCCTGCATTCCCACTTGTGGAATTCCAAAATAGGTGTGACCATCAATAAGTGTCTCCCACCAAACTGCAGTGCCGGTTCCGGGAACGGGCATTCCAACGAGCTTACCGATATTCAGCCTCTTGTAAACCCATGGGAAGAGATGCGCATCTGAGTAGTTGCTTTCGCTCACCAAAACGATGGACGGCTTTTGCCACTTTCCGAGTGGTTCACCCCCCATGTTGTCTTGACCGCGAGGGAGAAACCTCAAGTACGGCTCACCATCGAGGAAAGTCGCCAGGTCATCGTGGAGCCAACCACCTCCGTTAAACCTCGTGTCAACGATCAGTGCTTTACGGTCGTTGTACTTACCGAGCGCCTTGTCGTAGACCTCCCTAAAGCTGGAAGAATTCATTCCTCGGACATGCACGTAGCCAAGTTGCCCGTTCGACAAACTGTCAACTGCAGCTTCTCTCGATTTTACCCAACGTTCGTAGGCGAGTTGATTTTCTTGCCCCCTGGAGATCGGCTCGATTACTTCTTCCCAGCGGTCTTTGGTTTTAGGATTGTAAAAAGTGAAGAGCAGCTTGTCTCCGGCTTTTCTGTTCAGCAGTGGATAGTAATTCTCTCCTGCTTCAATCTTTTCACCATTAATCGACTCGATAATTGCTCCGGCTTTCACCTTGTCACTCTCAACAAGCAGAGGACTCTTGTCCATAATCTCAGCGATGAGCAAACCATCGCCATCGTGCTCTTCATCAAAGTAGGCTCCGAGTGCTGCTGTATTATCATCTGTTGGTTCACCGGCACGATAACCAGAGCCTGTGTGGGAGGCATTCACTTCACCCAACAGTTCGCTTAGCATTTCGGCAAAATCGTAACCGTTATTGATGTGCGGTAAGAACTTTGCGTACTCTTTGCGATACATTTCCCAGTCTACTCCATGAAGATCTTTTAGATAGAATTTTTCTTTCATCTGTCTCCAGGCGTGGCGAAACATGTATTCGCGCTCAGCCGCTTTATTGAGATTCATTTCGGCTGAAAAGTTGATACCCTTTTGCTCACCTTTCTTGACGTCTACTTTTGTAAGACTGCCTCTGTTCAATAAGAAAATATTTTCTTCTTTTTTATCGAACTGCAAACCACTTCCAGAAGCGTTGAGTTTGGCAAGGATTTTCGTTTCACTCTCTTTGAAGTCGGTTTTCCAGAGGTCGTAACCTTCTTCGAATTGTGCCATGTAGTAGAGGTTCTCGCCTTCTTTGTCCACTAAGAAATCTGCCAAGAACGAACTGTGAATTGTCAGACGCTCTTTTCGATCGTAGAGTCCGTCCAGTTCAATTTTCAACGGCTCAACCTTTTCCTCTTCCTCTTCATCGTCTTTCTTTTTCTTGTCGTCCTTGTCTTCCTCCTTCTTCTCCTCCTTGTTTTCTTCTTTCCAAAGGTCGTACTCAGCTTTGCTCAGATTAAATTTTTGCCAGGCATCTTCCGTGAGGAAAATGGCGTAGACATCGCTCTGTGAGCCCCAGCTGCCGTGCGATCTGTAACCGCGCTTATCGCTACTCCAGTAAACCATTTCTCCGCCCATTCCAAATTTCGGTCGACTGTTGTTGTAGCCACTGCGACTCAGGTTGATCGGCTCCTCTCCTCCACTCGCTTTCACAAGCCCGATGTCTTCATTCCAGCGATTGGTTGCGAGGTACTGAACAAGGAGCCATTTGCTGTCTGGTGCCCAGGTGAAATACTGATCACCATCGGCATAAGAGTAGTTTTTGCTTCCCGGAAGAACTGTTCTTGTCTCACCACTTTCGATGTTCAGCACCTTTAAAGTTGTACGATCCTCGAGGTAAGCCACTTCTTTTCCATCGGGTGAATACATTCCCTGGAATTCTTCTTCGTCTGTTGCAACCAACGGCTCTTCCTTTATCACAGTGGCGTTGTAGAAATATTTGTCTTCTTCTCTACCGAGCGAAGCCTGATAAATGTTCCAGGTGCTATCTCGCTCAGTCGAATACAAAAGGTGTTTCCCATCAGGGCTGAACTGGACGGAACGCTCCATCTGTGGAGTGTTCGTAATTCTCTTCGTGTTGCCGTACTCGATTGAAGTCACGAAAACCTCACCTCTTTCTACAAAAGCGATTTCCTTTCCGTTTGGTGAAACGTCAAACTCCTCCGCTCCGGACTTAATCATTTTCACCACTGTTTCATTGTAGCGATCGTCCGTAGAAATTCGGATATCGATCAATTCGGGTTCTCCACCTTCAGTCATTTTGTAAATCTCACCATCATAACTGAAAAGCAGTGTTCCACTATTTGCCCGCGACAAAAAGCGAACAGGGTGTGTGTCGAAAGATGTAACTTGAGTGGTGTTCGATTCTGAACCTGAAGAAATATCAGTCTGCCAAACGTTAAACGAACCGCTTCGTTCGGTAAGGAAGTAAATAGAAGTGCTGTCCTTCCAAACCGGGTTGCGATCTTCGCCTTCCCAGGCAATTACTTTTTGGTACTCACCGGTATTTGTGTTGTAAGTCCAAATGTCTCTGGTGACAGACGAAGTGTGATGCTTACGCCACTCGTTCTCATAACCTTTCCGATCATGGAAAATCAGCTTTGAGCCATCCTTATTGTAGCGTGCCAACTCAGCTGGCGTAGTAATCACCTGCATTTCTCTTCCACCATCCACACTCACTTTGTAGAGTTCTGAAAGCACTCCAGAAGGAAACTGAATCGACTCAGGCGCATCCAGTCTCGATGAAGTGTAAATCACATGTTTGTTGTCTGGAGTGAAATCCGAAGGATGGTCATCTGCAGAGTGATAAGTCAGTCGCTTAGCTTCCCCGCCTTCTGCCGGAATCACAAACACATCGAAGTTTCCGTGACGATCGGAAGCAAAAGCAATGTGCTTTCCATCCTTGCTCCATACAGCCTCGAAATCGTGGGCTTCGTGAACTGTCAGTCTCTCGGCATCTCCTCCATTAACGGATACTTTGTAGAGATCACCGCCATAAGAAAACACAACTTGCGACCCATCGGGCGAAATGGCCGGATAGCGCATCCAAAGAGGTTTTTCTTGAGCAAAAGAAATAGTAGAAAATAGACAAAGCAGAGCGATAGTAAGCAGACGCATGATTAGAGTGGTTTTGGTTAATAGATGCTGAAATTAGGGAAAACGCTAGAACTCCCTTTAAGCGCTATGTGTTAAAAAAAGCGAAGTGATGAACCTATCCAAAGAATTCTCCTAGAATCTCATCACCTCAATGCAACCAAAGATGATTATAATTTGTTTAGTCTTGCTACTCCAATCATCAGCTTTGATATATTTTATTTCAAAATAATATTTTATCGCAGATTATCTGCAACTAAAATATTATTCCATTAGTCTTTCACCCCACAAAGTAAATCCTTTAGATAGAGAATAAATTTCGGTTGGCTTTCTCTATCGGACAGCCCATTTCCCGATTTTCAGGAAAATGGGCTTTGTTCTTTAACAGCAAATCCAGAACTAGCAAAATTAAATAACAACCCTCAATAAGGCACTAATCAACAACACATTATTCAATCTATAACTGATAACCATCAATCCTCTCAAAGCCAGATCAGAAGTTATTTTGCAATCACCTGCAACTTTCCCAAAGTGGAATGAGTCTTTACACCGCCAGCCTCAATTAAAATACTTATAACCATGTTTAGAAACACCCTTATACTTTTAGGCTTCCTTTTTTTTGCTTTTTGCCTAAATGCTCAGCAAACTCAAACGGTCTACACTTATGGTCAAATGACCAACACCAACGGAGCCTCAATTGATATTACATTTGTCGTAGACGCAGGTGGAATAGTGACCACAGGAATGGCAACCACAGAGCCCGATGGTGGCTTCATCACTCAAATTTCATGGGATGGCTCATCCTGGAGCTCAATAACAGCAAGCTTCATGAATTGCGACTCCACACTCACCTCAGTTGTTTTGAACAACAATCCGAATGAAGTAGACAACCCTGTTGATATACCCTTTGAACTCAATTACTGTGAGGCGTTGAACATCTCTGGTTGCACTGATCCAGCAGCATCTAATTACAATCCCGATGCTAATACAGATGACGGCTCCTGCATTTATGAAGAATGCGAGGGAGTTGAATATCTACTCACAGTTTCTACAGAGTCGTTGGGAAACAACCTCGACTACGAATTGATTTTTAACAATGAGTACGTTTCCAGTTCTACTTCCAGTAATTCGGCTACTCTCAGTCTGCCGTTTTGCCTCGAAGACGGTTGTGGAACACTGATCCTAGAACCAGGTGATCAAAACACAGGCGGAACTTATTTTAATTTCACTACTGGATTTGATTCGTTCGACTCAGGTCAGATCTACCCGGGCGAGCAAGTTTTTGTCAACTTTGGAAATCAGGAAGATTGCCAAATGCAAAACATTCACTTCGGTTGCATGGACAATGAGGCACTCAACTTCAACCCCTGGGCTACAGTTGACAATGGCAACTGCGAGTACGAAGGAACCGAAGAGGTCGAAAATGATCTATGCGAAAATGCTGCCCCACTTCTTGAAGGAACTCAACTTATCAGCAACGTAGGAGCAAATTCCAACGAAGGAATATTTGGCGACTGCTGGGCCTTTGGAAATGGAAAAGGTGAACAGTCGAGCGTTTGGTACACTTTCACTACACCCGAAGAGCCTGCAGCCATAACCATCGAAGCGATCACTGACGGCACAAACACTTTCACCGACACACAGTTTGGACTGTTTGAAGAATGTGGCGGAGAGATGATCTTTTGTGATGGCAACTCTGGAAACGGATTGATGTCAAAGTTCGAATTCGAATGCGGAGAGCTTGAGCCAAATACCACTTACATCCTTTTGGTTGACGGTTACCAGGGCGACAACGGAACTTGCTACCTCGAATACACGGTGGATGGCTCATGTGAAGGAAGTGACGAATGCGAAGCAAATCCAGCTGTGGTAAACATTGTCACAAACACCTGGTCGGAAGAAATCTCGTGGGCGATTTTGCAGGAAGGTGAGATTGTGGCAGAGGGCTCCGACTATGAAGAAAACAATTACCAGTACACTGAAGAGATTTGCCTGGAAGACGGCTGTTACACCTTTGAGATGTACGACTCCTACGGTGATGGTTGGAATGGTGGTGAGTTCTCGATATGGCTTGAGAACGGAACTTTTATCACCAGCGGAGAGCTAGAGACGGGAGAGTATGGCTCAGTAACTTTTGGTGTAAATGCAGATTGTGAAGAAGAAATTGAAGGGTGTATTGATCCAGAAGCCTCAAATTACAATCCAGAAGCTACTATTGATGATGGTTCTTGTGAATACAGCGATTGTGAAGCGAACGAGATTCTGGTTCAACTAAATGCAGGACCGGGAGCGCTTTTTGAGTGGTCTTTCGAGAATACTGAAGAATACCTTGAGGGAGGTGGATACGATGGTCAGGGCGCAATCGAAGAGTACACATTTTGTGTTGAGGATGGCTGTTATAATTTTACAATCTACGATTTCTCTGATAGTGATTGGACAGGTCTGGTTTGTATCTACATCAATGGTGAGGTATACTTAATTGAAGAAATCTCTAACGACACAAACCTCTCTTTTGACATCCCTGTCAATAGCAATTGCAGTGACGAAATTGAAGGCTGTACTGATCCTGAAGCCCTTAACTACAACCCCGAAGCTACTGTTGATGATGGCTCTTGTGAATATGAAGAAGTACCATGTGAGGCAAACAATGTTCAGGTGATTATTGAAACAGAAGCATGGGGTGGAGAAGTATCCTGGGCCATTTACGGAGACGAGCAACAAACTATAGCAGAGGGTGCAGGTTATCAAAGTTATTCTACCTACACCATCGATTTGTGCCTGGAAGATGGCTGCTATCAATTTGGAATGTACGATTCTTACGGTGATGGCTGGAATGGCGGAACTTTCACAATTCTACTTGAAGGAGATGTAATTGACTCTGGAACACTTGAAGACGGAGATGCAGATTGGGAAGGTAGCTTTGACTCCATTGACTTCAGCATTAATTCTGACGATTGTTTCTTTCAGGGCTGCACCGATCCGGAAGCCGAAAACTACAACCCAGACGCCACTATCGATGACGGCTCTTGTATTTATCCTTCGGAATGCTCTATCTCATTTGATCTCACGGCAGACTCATTGAACCTCAACACGCTTTTCGTGATTCCTTCGGATAGTATCGGGGATGCTGTTGGCGTGCTTTGGGATTTTGGAGACGGGTCAACTTCTACTGACCTCTTCCCAGACCATGAGTACGAGGGTGACGGACCATACAACCTATGTCTCACGGTTTATTTTGAAGTTGGTGAAAATGATACTTGCGATGTGACATTCTGCATGGAGATAACAGCGGATATGATTCCAGACCTCATCCCTGGTGCTGGAGGAAACAGTACTGGCTTCTTCATTAACATTATCGAAGATGCTTCCACCATTGGCATCGATGAAGAGCAGCATTTGGAAAGCATCGAAGTGTACCCAAATCCCGCTACGGATTTCGTCATGCTTTCATCGAATGTGCACTGGAAAAGTGAAACGACTGTTACCGTTTACAATGTCCACGGAGCTACCTTGAAATCCCAAAAAGTAAATTTAGAACAAAACGGTGGAGAATATAAAGTTGACATTTCTCAGTACAGCTCTGGATTATACTTTATCAATGTCAGCACTAAAGGTCAATACAAGACATTCAAGATTCTGAAAAACTAAAAACAAAAACCTTATAATTAAGCAAAACCCCGGGAGTTTACTCTCGGGGTTTGTTGTATTCTCAAATGCGCTGACTCCCTTTTATTTAAGGCATTTGCAACTTATCCGCTTTTATCTGTGTCACATAAAAAGACATCATCTAAAAAATCTAATAACCAATGTATAGAGCTACCTTATTAATCGTTTTTCTGATCACTTTCGGCTTCAATGCCAGTTCTCAGATAGAATTCAATTGTGACGACAACCAAACCGCTGTTCTCATTCAGCTTGACGTCAACCTCGAAGCAGAGGACATCGAATGGGGACTAGTCTCGGGAGATACGCTTATTGCTGATGGCTACACCGGTGCCACAGAATCTCACGAGCTTTGCCTCTACGATGGCTGCTACGAACTTTCACTTTACAACATCACCGATACTGAATGGGACGGAGTCGTTTCTGTACTGATGGAAAATGGCGTGGTGGCTTCGGCCGACCTCGACAGCGACCCAACAGTGCTTCACTTCGGAGTCAACTCCGAAGGCTGTGGAGAGGGCTGCACCGATCCGGATGCGCTCAACTACGAAGAAGATGCTACCATCGATGACGGCTCTTGCATTTTGCCTGGAGACTGCGATGGCAGCTGGGTAGAGATTGAGTTAGAAACAGAGTACGAGGCCGATGAAATTACCTGGTACTTGCTCAATGCAAATGAAGAAGAAATTTATGCTGGAACCGGCTTTGAGAATTTTTCAGAATACCATGAATGGCTGTGCCTGGAAGACGGATGCTACACGTTGCAAATGTTTGCAGTAAATGGCTGGAATGGAGCTGAATTTTCTCTATCAATAGGTGACGAAGAGATTTTCGAAACGGGAATGCCAGATGGAAACTTTGGATATATCAACTTTGGAATAAATGCCGAGTGCGATGAGACAGTCTACCTGGAAGGATGCACCGACCCAGAAGCTGTGAATTACGACCCAGAAGCGACTGAAGACAATGGTTCGTGTGAATATCTCGAGTGTGATAATATTCCTGTAACAATTGATTTCGAAACGAATGTGGGACTCGAGGACATAGAATGGGAACTCGAGCTTGTAACGTTTGATTTTGATATTGAAGAAGGGAATGCCGGTGGGTCCCAGAACATTAATCTCTGTCTTGCAGACAGCGGATGTTATGCTCTCAATTTGTCCGACAACTCTTTTACAGGATGGAATGGAAATGTGAGCATTATTGCCAATGATGAAGTTGTGGCTTTCTACGATTTCAATGATGATGCAACAGAAGCCTCCCTAAACTTCTCCTTTAATGTTGACCCCTGTGGTGAAGGCTGCACAGATCCTGCTGCCGTAAACTACGATGATGATGCCACGATCGATGATGGCTCTTGCCTCTATCCTGACGACTGCGAAGTAAGTTGGGTTGAACTTGAAATAGAAACTGAAGATGGCGGTGGTCAGGTTTCGTGGAACATCGTGCAGGACGAAGTAGAGATTTACGGAGACGGTGGATACGAAAGCTACAGCGAAAACTCACACTGGATATGTCTCGAAGATGGTTGCTATACTTTTGAGCTTTTCGACTCAGCTGGTAACGGCTGGAATGGCGGTGAGTTTAGTATCGAACTTGACGGAGAAGATATTCTCGAAGGTACTTTGCCAAACGGAGAGTACGGATTCATGCAATTCAACATCAATTCTCCAGATTGCGGTGACGAAGTGAGCCTTCCGGGATGTACAGACCCAGAAGCGACAAATTACTCTGAGGTCGCTACAGTGGATGATGGCTCGTGCATCTATCCTGAGTGCTCCGGAACAGTTGTTTCCTTTCAGGTGGATGTAAACCTCGGTGAGAATGACATCGAGTATGGAGTTTTCAGTGGAGACACGCTCTTTGCCGATGGCTACACCGGAGGCACCAACATCGTTGAAGTTTGCCTTCAGGATGGCTGCCACACTATTGAACTGTACAACCTCACCGACACACAATGGGACGGGGTAATCACTGTTTTTGCGGATAATGAAATGATAGCAGGTGGAAACCTCGGTGAAGGTGACCCGCACATCGTTTACTTTGGAATTAATGAAGAAGGTTGTGGCGAAGGCGAAATTGCTGGTTGTACAGACCCCGAGGCTCTCAATTACGACCCTGAAGCCAACGTGGATGATGGCTCTTGCATTTACCCGCCTGAGTGCTTCATCGACTTTGTTCTCACGGCCAGCGAAAACTTCCCAAATACCATTTTCGTGATCCCGAATGACAGCATTGAAGATGCAGAAAGCATTGAGTGGGACTTTGGTGATGGAAGTGTTTCAGGAGAAATTTATCCAGATTATGATTATGATGGAGACGGGCCTTACACCCTCTGCCTCACAGTAGTTTTCGAAACAGAAGATGAGGAAGAGTGTGAAGCGACTTTCTGTCTTGAGATTTCAGCGGATATGATTCCAGACCTCATTCCGGGCTTTGGAGGATCTGCAGGGTTTAGCATCAATGTAATTGACGATGCAAGCACCATCGGAGTCGGAGAACTCGAAAACGAATTATCTTTCGAATTCTATCCTAACCCGGCCGGAGATCAGTTGAATGTAGATGTATTCAATAGCACTTCTCCAGAAGCCGAGTTACTCGTGAGAGACCTCAACGGAAGAGTTGTGAAGTCGGTTGATCTCGATCTGGCTGGAAGTTCGTCAGAAAACTCCATTGATGTTTCGGAAATCAGCTCTGGTGTTTATATCATCACCCTAAAAACCGAGCAAAGCAACATCAACAAAAGAATGATTAAGAAATAACCTATACAGGTACACTCTAAATACTAATTATTGCAAAGCCCGCATTCTCTTCCCGGAGAGTGTGGGTTTTGTTTTTTAAAAAATTCCGTTCCTTCGCACCCCTCATCGCCACAGTCATGGAAAGATTCTATTACCTCATCCACATTCAGTATCTCGGCTTTCGGTTTCACGGCTGGATGGTACAGCCTGACGTGAAAACCATTCAGAAAATGGTCGACAAAACTGTGAGGTTCATCTGCGGTCACGAAAACTTTAAAACCCTCGGCTCTAGCCGAACAGATGCGAAAGTCTCTGCCACCGAAATGGCATTTGAACTCTTCATTTTCGAAAAGTTGGATGAAGTAGAGTTTCTCGATTTGCTAAATTTAAATCTACCCAACGACATCCGGGCGACAAGTGTGAGAGAAGTCGACAGCAAGTTCAACGTGATTCAGCACTCCAAGATCAAGGAATACATCTACTTCTTCGCCTTTGGAGAAAAGCCGCATCCTTTCAGTGCTCCTTTCATCGCCACTTTTCTGGAAGATCTGGATGTGGATGAAATGAAAAAGGCAGCAGCTCTTTTCGAAGGCCGCCACAATTTTAGGCAGTACTGCAAAAAACCGAGTCCGCACACTATTCTGGAACGAGAGGTTCTCACGAGCCACATCGAAGAAAACGACATCTACACCGCCAACTTCTTTCCTGAGAAATCCTTTGCCTACCGTGTGAAAGCTTCAGGCTTTTTGAGAAACCAGGTGCGACTGATGATGGGACAACTGCTCGAGGTCGGCCGGGGAAACAAAACGATTGAAGACATCCGCGAATCGCTCAAAGGCGAATCAGGTCAAACCTTCGACACCATCGCTCCGGCAGCTGGATTGGTGCTTCACAGCATTGAGTTTGAGTAGAGTGAAAGCAACAAAACCGAAGAGTCCTTACTTCTTCTTTCTGGCAAGGATATAAACCCGCGGAGAAGTCAGGTCGAGCAAATCAATGTTTGGATAATTTCTTTGACATTGCGTCAAAGTTTCTCTGTCAACCATTCGCAAGTGTTGCTCTTTAGGGAAAGGTATAATAGTGATATCCTCAAATCCAGCTTCTTCAAGTTGAGTTCTTACATCTTTTTGAGAAGTTCTGTTCAGTCCCGTCTTAAAAAAAGACATCGCCCTTTCTTTTTCCTCGGGTCGGATTTCTTCGAGATAGCGCGCAAAGTCTTCATCATTAAGCCTGACATGACCCCAGAGAAAATCCAGCGTACAAAAGCTGTGGCCACCATTTAGCGAAAAGAAAGGATTGTATTCGTGAAAAAGAATTCCATCATCTTTGAGCAAATTGTACATCGATTTGAATGCATTTGCTGTGTCGTGCACATGCTCGAGAACCTGCCAGCTACAAACTATGTCGAAAGTACCGGGCTCCAAACGAGAATTTGAAATATCATCTTCAACAAATTCAACTTTGTCGCTATCCGCACTCATTGACGCGATTCTCTCTCTTGTCGCTTTAAGTTCTGCATTTACCTCTTCAAGTTGCAAGCTCCTGTCATCATCTTTAGACTCCACAGATTCCACTTTATAGCCGGTGAATTCTGAACCAACCACCTTCTTCACACCGCATTCAGCTAAAGAATAAGAAGTCGCTCCAAAATTGCAACCTACCTCCAGAATTGTTGCATTGTCCAGGCTTTTGCCAAAAGAGCTTATCACCGGTGTTGCCTTTTCCACAGCAACCTGTCCAATTTGCTTTTGTTTGCGACAATACTCATCATTGCGCTCGGGTAAGGCTCCTTTTGCCAGCATTTCCCAGCCGGGCTTTACTTTGCTCCTGAGCCCAGAACGAAGCACAAATTTGTTCCCGTGAGAATCTGTGAACTCGCCACTCTCGGGAAACTTCGACAGATCAAAAGGTGATTCAAATATGTTCTGAATGAATTTATTTGTCTTTGCCTTGTTGATGGTATACTTTACAAGAGGGGTGACAAGATTTTTCATTGAGTACAAGTTAAATTTAATTGGATAACAATTTGCTAAAAAGCATCTCCTGAATAAAACTCAAAGACTGAGCAGGGAGCAAAGTTAATATTCTAAAAATTCAATCAAATATACTTTTTGCCAGCACTGGTACACTACAACATAGAATTTGAAGAATAGAACAAGATTAAGTCAGCGTTAGCGAACTCATCCGACTTTCGTCAAAAATCTCGTTGGCAATTTCGATTAGATCTTCAGAAGTCACTTCTTCGATCTTTCTAAAAACCTCCTGCAAAGAATCCACCCGATCGTAGAGCAGGTAGCTTTTCCCAAGCGCCAGCATCGTTCCCGCACCGCTGTCTTGAGCGAGGGCAATTTGTCCAATCAATTGCTTCTTTGCCTGTTGAAGCTGAGTGGCACCAAGTTTCTTTTCGCGAAGGCTTTTCAGCTCTTTGGCGATAAGGTTCTTACTCTTCTCGAAATAAGTAGGGTCGGTACCCAGATAGATCTCAAACACTCCCGTGTCTGAGTAAGGCGTATAGTTCGATTCCACATTGTAGGCAAGACCGTACTTTTCACGAATCCCCATATTGAGCCTACTGTTCATAGCCGGACCACCGAGGAAATTGTTGAGCACAACAAGCCCAGTCTTTTTGGGGTGATCGAAGTGATAAGCCGTTGAACCCAACAGGTGATGCACCTGGTGAGTATCCGCATCTTCTACTTTGTGTCGCGGCTCGTAGCCGGTGTATGGCTTGCGATTTTCTTCAGCCATGTGGTGTTGGTAACCACCAAAAAACTTCTCTGCCAGTCGCTTCACTCGTTTGAAAGGAATATTCCCCACCGAGCTGAAAACCATGTTTTCGGTGACGTATCTGCGTTTTTTGAAGTTGAAAATATCTTCCCTCGATAGAGACTTCACACTCTCCAGCGTACCGAGAATATTTCGTCCGATGGAATGGCCTTCGAAGAGCAGTTCTTCGAAGTCGTCAAAAATCTGCTCTCCGGGATTGTCGCGGTAAGAGTTGATCTCATCGATAATCACATCGCGTTCCTTCACCAATTCCTTTTCCGGGAAAGTAGCGTTCAGGCTGATGTCTGCAATGAGTTCCACAGCTCTTTCAAAATCCTTGTTGATGAAAGAAGCGTAAATCCAGATTTCCTCTTTGGTAGTGTATGCGTTGATCTCTGCCCCCACTCTGTCGAGACGGTTGAGGATGTGGTAAGGCTTTCGCTTCACGGTACCTTTAAAAATGGCATGCTCAATGAAGTGAGCCAGGCCTTGCTCGTGCTCTTCTTCATCGCGCGAACCGGCATTGATCACCAATCCGCAGTGAGCAACCTCGCGATTGGTCTCCTTGTGGATCAGTCGAATGCCGTTAGGCAGCGTGTATGTGTGAAACTCCATCATCTGAAAGGCCGACAAAGATAATCAAGTGAGTTGGTGAATTGCTATATCTCTAATGGCATTTCTTCTTGAACTCTTTATTCTTTTTGTTGAAACCCATCCTCGATTGGTTGACTCCTGGAACTTTTAAGAGTTAGGAAAAGTAAGCTTTTCAGTTTGCTCGAGCGCTGTCCTCCTTTGGAGGAGGTGGCTTTAACTTCGAAGCTCAGCGGAGAAGTTAAAGTCGGAGGAGGACTCATACCTGTATTAAATTTCCTGCATTACCCACTCGCCCCCAATTTGTTGCGCTTAACATTTTTTGATCAACCCGGTTGCAAAAAGGCGTAATTTCATCTGCCATAACAACATCACAAAAACCCTATAACCATGAAACCGAAAATGCTTTCATTTGCAATTGGCGTTCTCACGCTGATAATTTTCTCATCGGCTCCCACAGATGTGGCGGCACAACAAGGAAAATCCGCGAAAATGGAAAAACCCAAACAGTACCCCTTAGAAGACTTTTTTAGAAACCCAGAAAAATCGAGCTACCAGATTTCTCCCGATGGCGAGCACATCTCTTACATGGCTCCTTACGAAAACCGAATGAACGTTTTTGTGAGAAAAGCAAAAGGCGAAGAAGCCACGCGAATCACGGAAGTGACTGACAGAGATATTGCAGGCTACACCTGGGCCAACAACAATAGGATTCTTTACCTCAAAGATGATGGCGGAGATGAAAACTACGCGCTCTACGCAGTGAACCTCGATGGAAGCGACTTTAAAGAACTCACCAATTTCGATGGCGTTAGAACCCAGCTCATCGATGACCTCGAAGGTGATGACGACCATATTTTGGTGGGGCTCAATAAAAGGGTACCCCAAATTTTTGATCCTTACCGATTGAACATTGTGAGCGGTGAGTTGGAAATGCTTGCCGAAAATCCCGGAAACATCTCGGGCTGGATGACCGACCACGATGGTAAACTCCGAGTGGCACTCGCTACCGATGGTGTAAACCAAAGTCTCCTCTACCGCGACACCGAAGATGATGAGTGGGAAAACATCATGACCACAAATTTCAAAGAATCGATGTCACCGCTGTTCTTCACTTTCGACAACGAGGATCTTTACGTTTCTACCAACATCGGCAGAGACAAAAGCGTGATTGCTGTTTACGACCTCGACAAGAGAGAAGAAACCAAAGTGCTTTTCGAGCACCCGGAAGTGGACGTGTCGAGCTTGAACTACTCCGAAAAGCGCAAAGTGCTCACCAGCATTTCGTACACTACGGATAAGCGCCACCGAAAATTCCTCGATGACGAAACCGAAAAGATTTACGGATTTCTCCAAAACAAACTTCCTGGAAAAGAAGTGGTAGTTACCGGACTCAATAAATCCGAAGACAAGTTTATCGTGCGCACCTACAGCGACCGATCGCTCGGAGCCTACTATTTTTACGACAAGAGCACTGGCGAATTCAACATGATCGAAGAAGTGAGCCCATGGCTCGATGAAAACGACATGGCCGAGATGACTCCAATTACCTACAAATCGCGTGACGGCCTTACCATCAATGGATACCTGACTTTGCCGAAAGGCGTGAAAGCCAAAGATCTTCCTGTGGTAATCAATCCTCATGGTGGACCCTGGGCCAGAGACACCTGGGGCTTCAATCCCGAAGTACAATTTTTGGCCAACCGCGGATATGCTGTTCTGCAGATGAACTTTAGAGGGTCTACCGGTTATGGCCGTGAGTTCTGGGAAAGCTCGTTTAAGCAGTGGGGACAAACTATGCAAGACGACATTAGCGATGGCGTGAAATACCTCATCGACCAGGGCATTGCCGACCCGAATCGCGTGGCCATTTACGGAGGGTCTTACGGTGGATACGCCACACTTGCAGGATTGGCATTTTCGCCAGAGCTATACGCATGTGGTGTAGACTATGTGGGTGTTTCCAACCTCTTCACTTTTATGAGCACCATCCCGCCTTACTGGGAGCAGTATCGCCAGATGCTCTACGAAATGGTGGGTGATCCCGAAAGCGAAAAAGATTCGCTGATGTTGCGTGCAGCTTCACCGGTTTTCCATGCCGACAAAATTGACGATCCGCTGCTGATTGCCCAGGGAGCTAAAGACCCGAGGGTAAATGTGGACGAAAGCGACCAAATGGTTGCTGCCATGAAAAAACGCGGAGTGGACGTGGAATACCTCGTGGAGCCCGAAGAGGGCCATGGCTTCAGAAATGAAGAAAACAGATTCAAATTCTACCGCGCCATGGAAGCCTTCCTCGGCAAACACATCGGCACAGCCCAAACGGTGAAAGCGAAGAAGTAGAAAGAAACTCATTGGACATTAAAAACCCCGAAAGCTGGTGCTTTCGGGGTTTTTGTATTTTGGTGCTGTTTGCAAAGGAAAATTCATACTGAAAAAGCCATGATTAACTTTCGATTAGTCTTACTCTCCGTAGCTTTCACACTAATCACTAAAGCACTACTTGGCCAAACGCTTCTTATTGGATCAGGATTGCAAGAAGATACTTTATTGGTCCTATCTGAAAGAGATACCATTTTTCATGATGTCATCTCTTCTCAGGATCATATCGATATTTACAAGCAAGTACAATTATCTGAGGAAAACCGTTTGTTAAGTATTTATGTTAATGGATTGAGAGTTTCTACCCTCTTCCTTAACAAGAAGATTGTTTCAAGAAAAACCGAAATAGTAGTCGACTTTAACTTTGGTGAGTGCGATGGAGAACAAGAGCTTCTAAATGTAAGCTTCAAGTTTATTTGATGCTCAAACATCCAAACCACGGCCTCCAATAGATGGAAGCTTTCCAAGGGAAACACATCGGCACTGCCGAAATGGTGAAAGCGAAGAAGTAGAAAGCAATTCAATGGAAATTAAAAACCCCGGAAGCTGGTGCTTTCGGGGTTTTTGTATTTTAGTTCAGAATGATTATTCTAAATTATTCACATCTGAATTCTAGTAATTCACCTTCTACTCTTGACTCTTCGCATAAATGCTTTCTTGAATTTATTCAAATTCCTTTTGTCTTTCCCAAAGGTAATTGAAGACACACTCCCTCTGCTATTCATTAGAACCAAATCATCAACCAGGGCTAAATAGACAATCTCCCCCCAGGAGAACCAAGAAATCGGAGTAGAAGCAACATACTCCAATTCCGAGAGTTTCTCGTAATTCCAGTTCAGCTCTTCGAAACACAACTTAACATCTTCATGTACATCTGCGTCTGCATAATTTCCAATTTCTGTCAGCTTGAAAGATTTATTAATCGATAGGAGAATAAAAACTACTACGATGGTCAACAATAGGGATATGCATGTAAATAAGCTACTTGGTACTTTTCCATTCAGTACTTGATGAACAAAAGGCACAATAAAAACCAACCAAGGCACACCAACGATAAAAATCAAAGATAAGTAGGATAGAACTAAATCAAGCACACCAACTTGAACTCTCCTTTTACTTCTTAAAAAATCAATCTTCTGCTTTTTCATCAGCCTCATTAATCAAAGAAATCATTTGAATCATTAAAACTCATAAAAATCAAATCAAAGCCCTCGACAGCGGCAATGGAAGACAAACCAAACGAAGCCACTAGTTAATAATTAACTCTTTGTACGTCCACCGAAATATTTTATCGATTGCTATCAATTTTTGAGTCTTTTCCACAGAACAAAGTAGCTTGGCTTTTTCTACTCGATAATGATCATACTTCGTTTCGATGTCAAAACAACCTCGAATGCGATGAATAGCCGTTAGAAAATTTTGCAAGCTCATGCTGTAGCCATAATATCCCTCACCAAATAGCATGTGAGTTCTTGACTCAAAGAATTCAATACTATTTAAACCCGTATCTCGCTTTGCTTCCAGTCCTTTTGGCGGTGGTGGAATCAATGATGAACTATTGATGTAAATTGAGTCTTGGCAAATTGGTAGCTCTCCTTCATTTCCAGCACTCATAGTTTCCATGGCTCCATTAGAGGTATGGAGAAAGAGAAACAATCTCTGCCCAGTTCGATAGTCCGTCCAGCGGTGAGCACAAGGCCAGTCCTGAAATCTCTTAACTGTAACATTTCCTGTATCTCCAGTCACGCTTCCTTCTATTTCTAAAGTGAAGGTTAATGAGTCAAGAGAAATAATCTCTCCGTAGACTATCTTTTCGGCCTTTAGCATCATCGCATACAAGTCAACGGGCACGTAATCAGCCTTGGCTGTTATTGTCGAAAATGAAATCAGAATAAACGATAGAAGTTTCTTCATAACTGGTAGAACCATTTGACCAAAGCTAGTGCGGCTTTCCGAGAATTTGAAAGTATGGAAAAATACTTTCTTCAGACGTCCTGATCAACCGAAGAGGTGATGGCCGCTTTTACCTTATTTTTTGTTGGGCTTAACTTTTATTTGTTTTATTCAAGAAATATTTCTGGCCTCCAACATCTGACATACATGGACTCAATTTTCTGGTCAGGATAAATTACTGAAACGATAGTTAAACTCCCTCCAAAACAGTCGTCTGTTCCATAATCAAACGGATTTGAGTTCCAATCTTTGTTCTGAGCTAAATTTCGATGAATTTCAAAAATATCACCGTACTGCATCTTGTAACGTGTGTTTTCTGAATCAGGCTCAAATTCAATTTTCTCAAAATCATATGTTGGTCGGAAAACAGAATCTGTCTCGGTTGGAATGAAAAGATCTCTTTTAGCTATATAAATTGTGTCACCTTTTACAAATCGGAGTTGATGACTCGGACAAGAACCACAAGTTTCCTCGTAATCTTCGATCAAAATTATCGGTGTCTTCGAGTCGGAAAACAAAGCGCTTTTAAAATTTTCGGGAAGCATTGTTTCTCGAAATTTCTTTTGAGGACTGATTAAACCTACACCAATCTGGTAATGAGACTCTTTGATTGCCTGTTTTTGTGATCGATCTAGTCTATGATTCACTGTCGAACAGCTTGTTGTCAGAATGACTAATATGATGGTGAGAAGTTTCATTTCAAATTAAGCCCAACGGCTCGGGTATGAAACGTAGGGCATTTCGAAGCACTTAACTGTCCGCCCGAAACAAACTTGGTGAAGAGCCGAAAACTTACGGAAACCACTGTCCGCCCTATGTTTTATACCCATTGTTAGTGGCTGTTTTTATTTTCTTCGTCTTACCGTTATTTGGTTTTCATAAATGTCCAAAATACCTTCCACTTCTTGATTTTTGAAAAAGACAATCATATGTCCATTATCTTTCACGAAAACTTCTGGGTCGTAAGTCCAAATGCTGTTATCGGAAATAGTGTCAATTGTTACAAATTTATTATTCTCGATTTTGCTTAAGAATGTCATTTTAAAATCGGTAACAATATGATACAACTGTCCATTGTATGGAAATGTAGCCAGTGTCAATACACCAATACTGTCAACCAACTGTTTTGTCCCTTTTGTTGATTTTGATTCGTCATCTCCAACGTATCTAACAATGGTTTTTCCTTTTTTGCTTCTCGGTTTAGGCAACTCAAAAACGGTCATTAATTCTGGATTGCTAATTTCAAGAATTTCTGAAAAGCCACTTAAATGAGCCAAAGTATTTGTTATGTAATATTTTCCGTTCAGTTTATTAACCACAACAGGACAAGTAGAAGCGGCTGAATATTCAATGCCTGTCTTTTTGTTCTTAAATTTTATTGTTCCACCCCATTCGCCACTACAAGTTTTTGAAACAACGTATAAACTGTCTTCAAAAATATTGCTCGGATTCATCTTAAAGTCACTTCTGTTAATCCCGTCCAGTCCAACAACGTCTTTGATAATAAACGCGTTTTGTCCGAAACAATTCGTTGCCAAAAAGAGTGTCAATAATATAATTAGTCTGTTCATTTTTTGGTCGTCTTTAAATAGCCACAAACGTATCAATAAAGGAAGTATTACCTTTATCTAACTATGTCGGTTTGTTGTTTAAGTTATTGTTATTCAGTTTTGTACCCTCATAAATGGCATCAAGGAGGCTTGTGTTTTTGTGGAAATCTTTCCTGCCCACGTGCGCACATTTTTCGAAGTGCTTATCAATAGTTAGGTTTTCGAGTAGCTCGTATTTTAGTTCGTGCTTTTCCAAATATATTGAAAGCAAACTGATCTTTTGAGCTCCAACGATTGTCAATCGCACTTTAGCATTGCTGGCGGAAGCCTGAAGCCTTCTCTTCCTTTGAAAGATGTTTCAACGGGTAGCACTCACTTTGAATAGCACCTCAATCTGCGTTAGGGATTGCAGTGGAAATCCTTTATTGATGGGATTGCTTTTGTGCGCGTGGGGAGCAATAAAGATTGAAACGAAAAGCCCGACCCGCGAGGGTAACGCCCAAAATCAGGGAATAAAAAAAGGCTGTCCTCACAACGTGTTTGGACAGCCTTTTTTCGAACAATTATCACCTTAACTAATTAATCGCAAATTGATCCAAATTGACTTAAGAAATCGAGGAGATCGGTCGCATCGACCATATCATCTCCTGAAATATCTGCATCACAGTTTGAAGTGCAACCGAAGTCGCCCACCAAAATTAGCAAGTCGCTGGTACTGACTACCTGATTGCCATCCAGGTCTGCTGAACAGCCTGAAACAATAGGAGTTCCCTCGCAACCGCAATCTTCTGTGACCACATCATTTTCTGTATCGGGATTTCCATCATCACACGCATCTCCTATATTGGCTCCAAGCTCAACACAGTCTACTTCAGCCAGTGTGGTGAAAGAAACCGGACCTATCCATTCGCTAAATCCATCTCCGCAATTTGTTCTCACATAGACATCGTACGCAACTTCAGCGTCCAGTCCCATGGCAGAGTAAAATGGTTCAGAAACCGGGGTTCCGTTTTCAGGGACTGGATATCCAGAAGGCACTACTGCAATTTCCCAATCGGTCTGTCCATCTTGAACTGACCAGGAAATTTCCGCAGAGGATGAAGTCACTTCAGAAACTGACACTTCACCAGGGCCAAAGCAGCCTTCGGCAAAACGCATGCTGACAGCAAAAATATTTACCACTCCACCACCTGAGTCTTTTACAATATCGATGCTTTCAATTGTTTTGGACTGGTTGCCCGTGGCTACATCAACTGTAAGCTGATAAATTCTCGGGTTGTTAAAAGGAGTTTGAACAACATAATCTGCCAGGCTAATTCGACCGATACCAGAAATAATTACTGGCTGGTCATTAGAATTGAACCAATCGGGGATGATTGACGATTCAATGGCCTGCGATGTGCCGTCTGTAAAGTTGATCGATCCTGTGATAAACGCATTACCACTTCCGGAAACACCCGCCAAATAGATTGTCTGAGCAGGTGATGCATTGGCAATCTGCAATGTGCCGCCATTTCCGGCTGTTTCAATTCTCAAAGAGTTGTTTCCTTCGTAAGGATCGGCAAATGGTGACATTTGATAAGTCAGGCCGGGAACATTCGGGCTGGTTAGCATTCCATCTGCAGGAAGTCCCAGCCCCAGAAACGCATCTCCCTCCTGTTGCTGATAGTCTTCAGAGAAATAAGCATAACTCACGCCATCGAGGTCGTTTGTAGTTGTTGAGTCAGGTGTTCCAACTCCATTTGCAATCACATCATCAGAAAAACCTGAAGTCACTTCCAGGACAGTGTATCCACCAAAAGTGTATGGTCCTGCCCAATCGCTCCAGCCAAATTCTTCTCCGCAATATCCGCGAACGTAGAATTCGTAAATGGCTCCGCTCGACAGTCCATCGGCATCGAACGATTCAGTGGCTGCTGGCGAACCAGCTTCGGTGGGCCCTCCAGTTCCTTCGAGCTGCACAACTACTTCCCATTCTGTATGGCCTTCTGTACCTGTCCATGAAAGGTCGGCACTCGTGGCCTGAATGTTTGTTGCTGAAAGGTTGGTCGGCATTTCACAAGCAATTGGAGTCGTAAACTCTACAGGCCCAACCCAATTGCTAAAACTAGCACCACAGGAAGTTCGGATATAAACATCATAGGTAGTATTATCATCGAGTTCGGTAGCATCGTAAGTAACATCAGCTACTGATACACCGGCACCCGGAATCTCTGCGCCAGACTCAACGATTGCGATTTCCCAGGCGTCCTGTCCTTCGGGAGCTGTCCAGTCGATGGTAGCTGAAAAAGGAGCTATATCAGAAACTACTGGTTCACCAGGAATGATGCATGTTGGCGTAAAGCAAAGACTAGCTGCGAAGATGTTCATCACACCGTTTCCAGACTCTTTTACAATCTCCATGCTCTCAATTACCTTGGTCTGATTCTCCGGGTTGATAGGAATCTCTAATTGATAGACTCTCGGGTTATTCGGGTCACTTTCTACATTGTTGTTATTAAGGTTTAACCTACCCATACCCTGAATAATGATTGGCTGAGAATTTTGAAAATACCAATCCGGTACAAGGGTAGTTTGAATCGGTTGGGTTGTGCCATCTGCAAAATTGATGGTACCGTTAAGACTGGCACTGCCATTTCCTGAGACCCCGGCCAGGAATACCGTCTGAGCGGGTTGATCGTTGTTAAACTCTAAAAGTCCACTGTTTCCGGTTGTCGCAATTCTCAATGAGTTGTTTCCTTCATAAGGAGTAGCTTCCGGAGACATGTGGAAAATCAGTCCTGGTGTGTTCGGACTATTCAGAACTCCGTTGGCTGGCAATCCAAATCCTTGCAGTGGGTCACCAGCTTGTTCCTGATAATCTTCTGACATGTAGACATAATTGCCCCCATCAATATCGTTTGTAGTAGTAGTATTTGGATCACCAACTCCATTGGCGATAACATCGTCTGAAAGACCTGCTGTAATTTCCATAGCTGCATAACCACCGAACACAAAAGGTCCGGCCCAGTCGCTCAACCCGAGATCTACTCCACAGTTTCCGCGAACGTAAAACTCATATGTAACGCCCGGATCTATTCCAGTAACAAAAGATTCTGCCGGAAGAGTTACATCTGCCTCGGTAGGTACGCCTGATCCTTGCGGTTGTACGGCTACTTCCCATTCGGTTTGGTCGGGTGTGCCCTCCCAATGCAATTGAGCACTTGTAGGAGTTACATCCGACACGCTCAGATTAGTTGGCGCTGGGCAGGCAATGGTCGTTGTAAACCCGACTGGCCCTTCCCAGAAGCTGTATCCATCTGCACCACAATTGGCTCTCACGTAAACTTCATACTCCGTTTCAGAATCAAGATCAGATGCTGTGAAAGGATTGTCCATAGTTGGCGTTCCAGCCTCAGTTGGCTCACCTGTTCCGGCAGGTTGAACTACAACTTCCCAGTCTGTTTGTCCTTCTGTTGCAGTCCACCCAATCTGAGCAGAAAGAGCACCAACATCTGAAACAGATAAGTCATCAACGCGAACACATGCCGCTGTCGACTCTGAGCAGTAAACCTCATAATCCAATTCTGTTTGCTGACCTGTTGCGCAGGAGTTAGTGAAATCTGAAGTGAGGGTAATGTAGATGCTACCTGACGAAGCTTCAAATTCCATTCCTGCAAGTTCTTCACTGTCCACATCGCTGTTGTAGAGTACAGTTCCACTGTTGTCCGAGCCATCATAAATAACAAGGTCATCGTAAGTCTGCGTGCCAAAACTTTCTTCCATCGACCCAGCATTAAAGAAGAGGGTTAATGCTGTCCCATTATCGGACATATAACGGAAAGAAGTGTTTTCGTTGTTGGCATAGCAATAAGTGTAATTGTAAACACCCTGATCGCAGCCAATTTGTGCCGGAGTTGAAAAGTTCACTGGTCCTATCCATTCGCTGAAGCCATTCGCATCGCAATCAGCTCTCAAGTAAACTTCGTAGTCGACATCTGAGTCGAGGTTTGACAAACTGAGTGGATTCTCAGTTGTAGATGTCCCGGCTTCAGTAGGCTGGCCCGTGCCAGCGGGCTGCACTACATACTCCCAGCTACTCTGCCCCACAGCCGCAGACCAGCTCACTTCGGCAGAAGTTGGAGTTACATCACTCACTGAAAGGTCGGACGGTGCCACACAAGAAGGAGTTTCTTTGTAGCTCATTGCGAAAACATTCACAACGCCTCCAGATGAATCTTTTTCGAAATCCACGCTGGTTATTATCTTGTTCTGATTTACTGCTGCAATGGCTATTGATAACTCATAAACCCGTGGGTTGTTGAACGGATTATCCACATCTTCGCTAGCGAGATTTACCCGACCAATTCCACTAACTGCAGTGGGTAGGGAGGTTCCGTTGTACCAATCTGGAATACTTGTAGAAGGAATTGCCTGAGAGGAACCATCCAGGAATTGGATCGTCCCGGTAAGGCTACCGCTTCCGCCACCAGACATTACCAAAAAGTGAACACTCTCTGCCGGGTTTAGATCCGCAAAATCAAGAGTTCCTGTAGCTCCATTGGCTTCCAGCCTCATAGAGTTGTTACCAGCATAAGGCGTGGCAAAGGGCGACATTTGAAAATCCATTCCAGTTTCCGTTGGACTTTCAATTATTCCATTTGAAGGAAGTCCAAAACCAAGCGGTGCGTCACCGGCATCCAGTTGATAGTCTTCTGAAATGTAGACGTAATCACCTCCGTCAATATCGTTTGTAGTTGAAGATGAAGGTGTGCCAATCCCGTTGGCGATCACATCCTCCGTAAGTCCAGAGTTGAATTCTACCTGATTGTAAGTTTGTGCTGTTGAGAAAGCAGGATAAATCAGAACAACAAAAAGAGTCATTCCAACAAGCCGCTGGAGAGATTTAGTAAGCATGAGGTTAAAGTATTATAGTTGGTTAAAAATTTGGAATCAAGAATTCTAAAAAAAGTATTTTCTGCATTAAGTTTGTACTGCAGAGCCAAGGCTTAAACCTAGACAGAGTTAAATGTATAGCACCTACTAAAATCTAAAGAGAAACTCACTACACAATCAGTTCTCTTTCTTTAAAAACGACCTACACAACGAGTACCTCATATCTGCTTAGAGACCGTTATCCGGGAATTTAGCGTGGTTGCCAGACAGAATTAAACCAACTGTAGAGATCTTAATTTGCCGGTCTATCGAGTCCTTCCGAATCCTTCACAAATGGGGAAACAGAGATTGTTTTTCAAAATGTAGTTGAAAATTTAGTCAGAATTTCAATCAGACCTCACCACTCTGTTTCACACTTTCGATCCGCGTTAGGGACTGCAGTGGAAATCCTTTATTGCTTCCATCAGATAGCTCTGCGCGTGGAAGGAGCAATAAAGATTGAAAGGGAAAGTCGGCTGCACAGGATTTGCAATCCGCAACAACTCGAATAGAACAAAGAAAATAATCCAAAGCGACAAGCAGGACTGCCGTGCATTGGACAGGCTTACTCTATAACTCTAATTTTTCGGGAATGAAGCTGTGAAAGTAGTACCGACTTTTGGTTCGCTTGATACTTCAATTTTGCCCTTTGCAATTTCCATCCTCCTTTTTACAAGATACATTCCTATGCCGGCACCTTCAATGTTCTGGGGTTGTTTTCCGTGAACACGTTTATACTTCGAAAAAATATCCCTCAACTTGTCTTCTTTTATTCCAATTCCGTTGTCTGTGACAGATAACGTGATATAACCTTCTACTTCCCTAGTCCGAACCACAACTTCCAGCCTCCTGTCGGGAGATCTGTACTTTATGGCATTAGACAAGAGGTTAAGAATAACACTTCTCAGGTTTTTCCGCATGAAGTTAATTTTATCTACTTCAAAGTCGGTTTTAAGAACTGCTTTCGATTCTTTCAATTGATCACTCAATGTGGTTTTAATCTCCTTCAACAGGGTTTTCACGCTTATGTCTTGAGAATGCTCTTCTCGAATTTCCTTTTCTGTCAAAGCAATATCGGTTAGGTCATTTATAACATTCACTAGCCCCTGGGCTGATCTATAAACAAAGCTTCCGATATTCTTTACCTCATCATTATTCATTTGATCAAAATTTTGATACAAATGCTTACTGGACAATAAAAGGTTTCCAACTTCTCCTCTTAGGTCGTGTGATACGGAATGGATAAAGGTATCGTGGTCGTGAATGATTCTGGTGAGAATTTCCTGGGTTTTCTTCAGTTCAGTAATGTCGTTGAAAGTGATCACTACCCCATCAGTCTTATTACCCTTCTTCCTCACATACGGGTTTATGCTCATTTGATACCATTGGTCATTCAATGTTTGCACTTCACCGTCATAGCGATTCGAAGTAGCCATAACTTCCTCTATATCGGAGATCAGTGTTGTGAACTTGATATTGGATGAAATGTCGTGGAGCGGTCGGCCAATGTCAGATTCTTTCAAGTTGATCTGCTTGAATGCGGTTGGAGTGAATTTTCTGATGATTAAATTCCTGTCGACATACAGCTGGCTGTTGGTTGTACTTCTGAAGTAATTATTGAGCTCATCGTTCAGGTCGCTCAACTGTTTCATTTTCTGCTGATTGTCATTGTTGACCGTTTGAAGTTCTTCGTTAATAGATTGCACTTCTTCGTTGGTGCTCTGTAGTTCTTCGTTGTTTGAAATGAGTTCTTCGTTGTAAGCCTGCGCATTATCCACACTCACTTTCAAAGAATCCTCAGCCTCTTCCAGTTTCTGGCGCGCTTCTTTGAGCTCCTCTTCCAATTCAGTCACATACCTTTCAGCAAATAAAGACTCATCGAACACCTCCTGCTCCTTTTGTTTCGAGCTTTTCTTTACCACTTTGCGATCTTTATAAAGAACAAGGAGCAGCTTTCCTGAATTTTTGGTTTCAGGTAGAACTTTTACGATAATGTCTACTGAATATGCCTTTTTGTCTCTGGAGAACTTGACCTGCTTCAAAACAATTTCTTTCTTTTCTTTGACAGCTCTCTTCATACTGCTTGATGTAGCTATTGAAAGTTCACGTGGCAATAGCTCGAGCAACTCGAAATTGAACATCTCAGGCAGAAGGTATTTCTTATAATCCCCCAGGGCTTTAACAATCTTAAAATCCTCGTCTACGCACACTCCAGCGTAGTTCAACTCACTTAAGAGCTCATTGTTTAAGACGGAATACAAATGATTTTGCATTTCATTTCTTTCGGGCTTCTCGGCTGGTACAGGCCTTGGAGCTTGCCGGGTATAAGATGGCGGTGAATAGGTGCCGTTCTCCAAAAAGCTTGTGGGTTTAACGTTCTTAAAGATTTTCCATTTCTTACTTATCTCTTTAAAACTCCCTTTCACATTTCCTAAGCTTTCACTCGGTCCTAAGTGCAGGTAACCGCCATCATTGAGGCAAAAGTGCAGCGTACTCAGTACTTTTTTCTGAAGAAAAGGATTTAGGTAAATAAGCAAATTGCGGCAGGAAATGATATCCAGCTTATAATAAGGCGGATGCT
Source organism: Halocola ammonii (assembly GCF_049334165.1). Taxonomy (NCBI): domain Bacteria; kingdom Pseudomonadati; phylum Bacteroidota; class Flavobacteriia; order Flavobacteriales; family Halocolacceae; genus Halocola; species Halocola ammonii. Next base: position 90,684 of record NZ_JBEGHD010000011.1, on the reverse strand, counting down.
TGGTAATATCGTGTTCTGCAAAAATTAGCATTTGCCTCAAGCGTTCCTTTACCTTGTATTTGCCATCTTCCTTATCAAAATACTTGCTAAGCCTTCCGGAAGAAATGTCCTTTTCAATGCTTTTTGGATAAATTCCTTTTGAGCCCACAGCCAAAGCTTCATGGTCCACATCTGTGGCAAAAATTTTAACCTCTATGCTCTTCTTCTTTTCAGTGAGAAATTCGTCAATTACCATCGCAAGGGAATAAGCCTCTTCCCCTGTGGCACATCCAATAGACCACACCTTCAAGGGAGCATCCGGTTCTTTGTTTTTAATAACCTCTGGCAGGGTTTCCTGTAATATTTCAAAAGGTTCAATGTCCCTGAAAAAGCTTGTAACGCTTATTAAAAACTCCTTGGCAAGCGCTTTGACTTCATCTGGTTTCTCCTTCAAAAATTCAATGTACTTTGGCAGAGAGTCAAATTTTCCGGCATTCATTTTCTTGATAATCCTTCTCACTAAAGTGGTCCGCTTGTAATCTGCGAAATTGAGAGACGAATGATCCTTAATAAGCGAGATTACCTCAAGAAGGTCCTTTTCGTTGTTATCAGTGAATTGGCTGTACAGAGCTTTATGATTCAGGTACTCTTTTATTTCTTTCATTATGAACTCAGGAGCTACAACCACATCGGCATAGCCCGAAGTTATGATACTCGCGGGCATATTTCCAAAGAAAGTTGTTCCGGGGTCCTGGGCAATTACACATCCCCCTGCCTGTTTGATGGCATCCGAACCTTTGGTCCCATCTTCGTTGGATCCTGAAAGAATGACTCCTATGCTCTTAGCTCCATAGTCTTGGGCTATGGAGCTAAAAAATAAGTCTATCACATTGTTATGCGGTTCTTTAGAATCCTCTAAAATTATTGTCCCATTTTTGATGACAACATTCTTTTTCTCACTCATCACATAGATAGTTCCGGGCTGTATGCTCATGTCATTTTTCACTTCAATAACCTTTTGACCACTATGCTTGGCGAGCAACTCAGAGGTATTACTCTTGTAATGAGGTGGGAGGTGTTGAATGATAATGAAGGAAGTGTTCTTGGGTGATGGGGAGTTAAAGAGTTTATAAATCGCCTCCAGACCTCCGGCAGACGCACCGACTCCAATAATGTATTGATCTGACAATTTGTTTTTTGGCTTGGTCATTTGATTTCGGTTAATTCAGTAAAAGGAAATTTCTCCTTTTACTGGATTTGACAAAAGGTACAACTTTTAAATACCCATGACGAATAAAAACTTGTAAACCAGTAAATTAAATCAGAAGAAGCCCGCAGCAAATGAGTTGAGTGAAAATTACGAAGGCTTTGAAACCCAACGCTGATTGCGTTAGGGATTGCAGTGGAAATCCTTTTATTGCTTCCATCAGATAGCTCTACGCGTGGAAGGAGCAATAAAGATTGAAACGGAAAGCCCGACCCGCGAGAGTAACGCCCAAAATTAGGGAATAAAAAAAGCCACAGTGCAGATCCTGAAACGAGTTCAGGATGACAGACTGTGGCTCTCAAATCTTATCTTAGTAAGTAGCTCGGCCTTACGCCTCCACTACGTCCATGTCATCGAGGATGTTCATTACTTCTCTCACTGAGTTGGCAGATTCGAGGAGTAGTGATTTTTCATCGTCATTGAGGTCGAGCTGAATGATTTGCTCGATTCCGTTTTTACCGAGTTTCACTGGCACTCCGAGGTAGATGTTGTTCAGGCCATATTCGCCATCCAACCATGCGCAGCAAGGGAAGATACGTTTTTGGTCTTTCACAATGGCTTCTACCATTTGCGCTGCAGCAGCTCCGGGAGCGTACCATGCAGAAGTTCCAAGAAGGTTTACGATTTCACCTCCACCTTTTTTGGTGCGCTCTACAATCGCCTGAAGTTTTTCTTCTTCGATCATTTCTGTCACTGGAATTCCGGCAACGGTAGTATAGCGCGGTAGTGGCACCATGGTGTCACCGTGGCCACCCATGAGCACTGCCTGAATGTCTTTTGGAGAAACGTTGAGCTCCTCTGCCAGGAATGCGCGGTAGCGAGCCGTGTCCAGGACTCCGGCCATACCAAATACTTTGCTTGAGTCTTTTTTGGCAGTGAGGTAAGTGCAGTACGTCATCACGTCCAATGGGTTGGAAACACAAATCAAAATGGCATCCGGAGAGTGCTTTATCACGTTTTCTGTAACGCTCTTCACGATATTGGCGTTGGTGGCGATCAAGTCATCGCGGCTCATGCCCGGCTTACGCGGCAAGCCCGAAGTGATAACAACCACATCAGAATCGGCAGTTTTTGAATAATCGTTGGTAGACCCCACAGTGCGGGTGTCATACATATTGATTGGTGCAGTTTCCCAAATGTCGAGTGCTTTACCTTCGGCAAATCCTTCTTTAATATCGAGAAGGACGACCTCGTTAGCAACTTCTCTTGTGGCCAAAACATTGGCACAAGTAGCTCCGACATTTCCCGCTCCAACTACTGTAACTTTCATGTTTTCTATCGTTTTTTAAAATGGATTAAAAATTGATCTTCAAACCAGCCGAAAGGCAGCTAAACTCTTGTCCGCTTTGCCTATGGCCTGCCGGACAAAAGTAATAAACTTCTGCCGGCCTCGGGTACTGGTTGTATAATATCTTTGCCCTTTATTTGTTTAAATTTACGAGACTTGATTTTACAACATGCGAACAACGATTTTAACTCTCTCTTTCCTTTTTACTTCTCTTCTCGCTTTTGCGCAACCCGACCTTCCAGAAGGTGAGGCCGGTGTGGACTACAACGTGGAAAATGCCAATGGCAAGCAAGGCGAATGGATCCGGGTTTACGAAGACGGAAGCCTCTACTACTCTGGTCAGTTCAAGAACGACAAACCCTTTGGTGTTTTTAAATACTACTACGAATCGGGCGAGCTAATGGCGCGTCACGAGTTTGTAGAAGGTCACACAGTGGTAGAAGGAAAAACCTACTACCGAAACGGAATGCTCCAATCGGAAGGTCGCTACGTGAACCAGAAGAAAACAGGCGAATGGAGATTTTACAACCGCGATGGTAAGCTGGTACGTGTGGAGCAGTATAAAAACGACATGGCCCACGGTCCGGTGAAACTCTACTACCCAAGCGGTGAATTGCTGGAAGAATCGACTTACGAAAATGATCAGCGCCAGGGAAGCTGGACGATGTACTACGACAACGGCAAGCCAAAAATCGAAGGCCAAAGCGTGGACGACAAGTACGATGGCGAATTTGTCTACTACTTTGAAAACGGGCAAAAACAGCTCGAGGGACGCTACGAAAAAGGAATTCAGGAAGGCCAGTGGATTGAGTACCACAAAGACGGCCGCATTCGACTGATCCTGCTTTATGAGGATGGCAAAATCAAGAAAAAACAATACATGAACGGTACTTTTCTGGATTACTATCTTACCGATATTCCCAAGAGTGAGTATCGCTACAAAGACGGAAAGAAGCACGGCATGTTCACCGAGTGGTACGATCAGGGGGAGTTTAAAAAAGTGCAAACCCAGGCAGAAGGTCCGGGGAGCGAAATGCAGTGGAAAGAAAAGCTAGTGGGGCAACAAGTTCGCGTGGAAGGCGAATACTACATGGGTGAACCTGATGGCGAGTTTGTATATTTCAATGAAGAGGGCCGCCTGATGAAAACAGAAATTTATGAAGAAGGCGAACTCGTGGAAACGATTGAAAATTAAATGCAAGTCTGATAGTCAGAAAGATTAAGGTGTTTGAAGTATTGGTTTTTAGAAGGTGTGTAGGCCGGATCTCGAGCGGAGTCGAGAGAGTGCCCGCAAGAGAAAACCTCGGTTCATCTTCAATAAGATCTCATTCTTGAAGCTATAAAACATCCTGACCTGCATGTCTCGACTCCGCTCGACAATCGGCTTGCCCTCGAATTGATCTTCAAACTGACTTATAAATTGCAATAGTTAATTTTTTAAAGTTCTCCCCATGCGCATCCCAACTGCTCTTACACTACTCTTACTTCTAACATCAAGCACCCTTTTTTCGCAGACGGAGCCGGGAAAATATTTGGTGTTTTTCACAGATAAAGAAAACACGCCTTACTCCATCGATCAGCCGGAGGAGTTTTTATCGGAGCGCGCCATTGAAAGGCGCGAGCGATACGACATCGCTATCACAGAGCTTGATCTCCCAGTGGATCCGAGCTACCTGAGTCAGTTGGAAGCGATTGACGGAGTTGAAATTATTCATCATTCAAAATGGTTTAATGCGGCTACCATTGCCACCGATCAAGCTGGATTGGAAGAAGCTCTCATGCTGCCTTTTATCAGCAGTTATAAAATGGTGGAGAATGACGAAGTGGACGAAAGTCTTAATGATAAATTCGCAACGCAGCCATCCAACAGAAGCTGCCAGTTTGCCTGGCCCGAAAGCGATTACGGACCTTCTTTTAATCAAATCGCTATGCACAACGGACATTTACTTCACGATGCAGGCTTTCGCGGTGAGGGAATGCAAATTGCTGTTTTGGATGCCGGATTCACGGAGGTCAACAACCTGGCTGTCTTTGACGATCTCTACGAAGAAAACAGGTTGCTCGGCACTCGCGATTTTGTGGATGGCGACAACGATGTTTACCACGGCAGCTCGCACGGAACTTACGTGTTGAGCACCATGGCCGGTTTTCTCACCGACTCAATAATCGGAACAGCTCCCAAAGCTTCTTACTACCTAATGCGCACGGAAAACTCTGTTTCGGAGTATGTAACCGAAGAAGACAACTGGGTGGTTGCTGCCGAATATGCAGATAGTCTTGGCGTGGACATCATCAACTCTTCGCTGGGCTACAGCACTTTTGACGATACCACTCAAAACCACACGTACGCTGACATGGACGGAAACACAACTCGAATTTCCAGAGCAGCCGACATTGCAGCATCGAGAGGAATCCTGGTGGTGACCAGTGCGGGAAACAGCGGAGCTTCCGATTGGCACTACATCACCGCTCCTGCAGATGCCGACAGTGCCCTCACTGTAGGAGCTGTTGCTGCGGACAGTACACACATTTTCTTTAGTTCATTTGGACCCACGAGTGATGGCAGAGTGAAACCAAACCTTGTTTCTCAAGGCTACCAGAGTGTGATCTGCAACTTTGACGGTGGTGTGCAAACCGGAAACGGGACTTCTTTTTCCAGCCCGATTTTGGCTGGAGTTGCAGCTTGTCTGTGGCAGGCGCACTATCAACAAAACAACATGACCATTCTGGGAGCGCTGGAAGAAAGCGCTACTCACTTCACCAACCCAAACGATTCGCTCGGCTATGGAATTCCCAATGCTTGGCTCGCTCACGAATCACTGCCGAACGACACTTCAGTACCAGAGCTAAACCTGCAAGAGGGCGTAGCTGTCTATCCTAATCCTTTTGGAAACGCATTTCAGGTCGCAGTGAAATGGGAAAATGCGCATTCCATCGAAGTCGAATTCTTTGACCTTGCTGGTAGAAAAGTAGCAACGGAAACAAGTCACGAATGCCTTCCCGGTGACGTCAGTCGAATTTCAATTGACGGAAGCAAATTGCCAACCGGCACTTACTTTGTCAGAGTGAAAAGTGATTCGGAAACTTTCGTGACAAAAGTCCTAAAGCGCTAGTAACGGTAGCGATTTTTCCACATGGCTTTTAGAGAAGCCAGCAATCCTTCTTCTCGTTTGTTGTTGCCCGGCTGATAGATTTTCTTGCCTGAAAGCTCCTCCGGCATAAATTCCTGGTCCTTAAAATTCCCCTCATAGTTGTGGCTGTACTTGTAGTTTTCGCCATAGCCGAGATCCTGCATCAGCTGAGTAGGAGCGTTTCGAATGTTCAGTGGGATGCCGAGGTTTCCAGTCTGTCTGACGATCTGCTGTGCATCGTTGATCGCAGCGTAAGCTGAGTTGCTCTTTGGCGAAGTGGCCAGATAGATGGCGCACTGTGAGAGAATGATTCTGCTTTCAGGCCAGCCGATTTTCGAAACGGCATCGAAGGTGGTGTTGGCCATCACGAGTGCTGTTGGATTTGCAAGTCCGATGTCTTCACTGGCGAGGATGAGCATTCTGCGAGCAATGAATTTTGGATCTTCTCCACCTTCAGCCATCCGCGCCAGGTAATAAACTGCAGCATTGGGATCGCTTCCTCGAATCGATTTGATGAAAGCCGAAATCACATCGTAGTGCATCTCTCCGGTTTTGTCGTACATCGACATGTTTTGTTGCACGACTTCCTGCACCATTTTGTCGTTGATCTCCACCTTCTTCCCTCCTGCTGAACTCACCACAAGCTCAAAAACGTTTAGCAACTTTCGAGCATCGCCCCCTGAAAGCTTGAGCAGGGCATCGGTTTCTTTCAGGGTAATATCGTAATCAGCAAGCCACTTGTCTTTCTTCATAGCCCTATCGATCAATTGAAGAAGATCGTCTTTTCCGAAAGGCTTCAAGACATAAACCTGACTTCTGGAAAGCAGTGCCGAAATCACTTCGAAAGACGGATTTTCAGTAGTGGCTCCAATCAAAGTGATCAGACCCTTTTCTACTGCACCGAGCAACGAGTCCTGCTGCGACTTGCTGAAGCGGTGAATCTCATCGATAAATAAAATCGCATTGTGCCCACCAAACATCCCTTGTTTTTTGACCCGATCGATCACTTCGCGGATGTCTTTCACTCCCGAGTTGATCGCGCTTAGGGTGTAAAAAGGTCGGTCGAGCGTTTGCGAAATGATAGTGGCGAGGGTGGTCTTCCCCACTCCCGGAGGTCCCCATAGGATCATCGAAGGAACAGTTCCCGACTCGATGACTTTTCTGAGAACGGAAGTTTTTCCAGTGAGATGTCCCTGAGCGAGGTAATCATCAAGCGATTCGGGACGCATTCGTTCTGCCAGCGGTGTAGATTCCATCTGGCAAATGTCCGAAGAAAAAAGAAGAGGTCAATGGTTTTTAACCAACAGGAAACGATTCAATTTTGAAGAGTCGTAGTGACATTTTTAATGTGTCCTGGCCTATGAAAGGAGAGTGCCATCGGCACGATTCACATTGTAGCCGATGGTTTTAACCATCGGGTTTAGGGCCACCCAATGAAAGAAAATGTCGTAGACATGGCCGACAATAACCATTGAGCTGATTGGTCAAAAATGGATTTGCCTGTGTAACTCATTGTAGTTCCTGAAAAATATATTTCTCGTCAAAATCCACATCATACCTTTTGAGAAAACTCAAGTATTCGTCTCTAAAGTTCGTCTTCTTATGATGCTCATCCTGATTCTGGATGTAACTGTAAACATCCTTTAATTGATTTTTACTGTGCGAAAAAACTCCGTATCCTTTTTGCCATTCAAACTTTGACCCTAGAAATCCATTTTCATTGATCCATTTGGATGATTTTGCTTTGACTGACTTCATCACCTCAGCCACCGAAACTTTAGAGGATAGAGCGAATAATGAATGAACATGGTCCGAAACTCCATTAGTTATTACAGACTGACAGCCAGTTTCATTGATCAGATTTCCGATTACGTGAAACAATTGATCTTGCCAGTCTTCTCCAATACATGCACTACGGTATTTTACTCCATAAATTGAATGCACATAGATTTGGTGGTAGGTATTTGCCATAGTTCAAACATCTTAGATTAATCCCTTCAATTTCGGGTTTTAACCACTGAAAATCAAATGAAGAAGTAACAAAAATGTCGGTCGTACCTACGGCACTTTGCTTACAACCTGGATTGAACCGCGGGTTAAAACCCGCGGCTACACAGTCGTCCGTGGCGACTGCCACTAATGGCATTCATCAATTCAAAATTAAATAGCAACAAAGTGCCATCGGCACGATTCACATCGTAGCCGATGGTTTCAACCTTCGGGTTTAGGGACACCCAATGAAAGAAAATGTCGTAGACATGGCCGAAAAAAATAAATTGATGTCTTTTCGTTGATGTCGGCCATACCTGCGACACCTGGCTTACAACTACTCATCCGAAACCTAGGGTTTAAATCATGGGCTATTAGAATGTCGTCCCTCTGGGACTCCAACCCACTAATAAAATCACTCTTGCGATCTCGTAAACTGCTTAAGCTCGTGCTCCGGAGGTCGGGTGTGCTTCCAGCGCTTGTGGCTCCAAAGCCAGTGTTCTGGCTGATCGATGATATCTTTCTCTAATCTACGCGTCATCTTCTCGGTGATTTCACCATACTCCGTTTCTCGCGGTTCTGGAACTAAATCTTCAAAGCTCACTTCGTAATATCCACGTTTCACTTTTGCAATCTTGCCATAAACCACGGGCAGGTCGTATTCTTTTGCGTAACGCTCAGGTCCGAAAAGCACAGGCGTATCCTGATTTAAAAAAGTAGTCCAGTACGCACGCCTCTTTTTGAACGGTGCCTGATCCATTATCAGGGCGAGAACATAACGCTCATCGTGATTCAAGTACTCTCTGAACTTATTCTTAAACTCTTCTGTGTTGAGCAGTGCTGTGCCGTATCTACCCCTTATGTGCTTCATTTTTCTCTCGAAAAAAGGATCGTTGAGCTTTTTGTAAATACCGAGTAATGTTCCCTTCATTACCGATTTCGAGGCAAGCACCAACAGCTCCCAATTTCCAAAATGCCCACAGACAACCAAACAATGGCGACCAGCTTCCGCATATTTGTCGACCACCTGTCGATCTTTGGAAACCATTCTTTTTGAAGCTTCGGAATAAGACATCGAAAAACCCTTTACTGTTTCGAGTAGCAGGTCGCAAAAATGGGTGTAGAACTTCCTCATTATTTTTCGGATTTCTCCGTCTGACTTTTCTGGAAATGAATTTCTCAGATTTGTCACGATAACCTTTTTCCGATACGGGAAAATGTAAAATAGAAATGCTGAGAACACGTCCGAAACTCTCAGAAGAATCCACATCGGCAACCAGCTGACGGGAAGTAAAATGCAGTAATAAAGCACGCGACTCAACATGTGGCAAAATTAAGATTTCAGTCAAACGGAAATCTTCAATCCATCGTGAGCAATAGAAATATTTTCTGGAAGCTCTTGGGATACCTCTTCATGAGTGCCCATCAGGTGACTTATGTGCGTGAAATAAGCCTTTTCTGGTTTTAGGTCTTTAACAATTTCAATAGCCTCCTCAAGGTTTAAATGCGACAAGTGCTCTTCCTTTCTGAGCGCATTCAAAACCAAAACTTTCACTCCGCGAAGCTTCTCGTATTCCTCGGGAGCTATGGTTTTCGCATCTGTGATGTACGCAAAATCTCCAATCCGAAACCCCAAAACAGGCATTTTGTAATGCATTACTTCCAGAGGCTTAAAGGTTAAGTCAGCAACTTCAAAACTGGTTTCTTTATCTATGTTTACGATGTTGAGCAACGGAACACCGGGATATTTTTTTTCGCCAAAAGCATAGTAAAACTCACGCTTCAGAGCTTTCTCGACAGCCGGTGTGGCGTAGAGATCCATGTCCTTTTTTTGCTTAAAGTTAAAAGCCCTTACGTCATCTGTTCCGGCAATGTGATCCTTGTGTTCGTGTGTAAAAACAATGGCTTCGAGCGACTGTACTTTTTCGCGAAGCATTTGCGCTCGAAAATCCGGGCCGCTGTCAATCACCACATTTTTGCCACCATTAGAGACCATGATTGAGGTGCGCAACCTACTATCCTTAAAGTCATTAGACTGACACACTTCACAATTACAAGCAATAACCGGTACACCTTGCGAAGTGCCCGTTCCCAAAAAAGTAACTTCCATAAAAGACGTTCATCTATTTACAGGATTCGACTTCAGGGGTGAAAATAAGCCTAATTTTGTACTAAACTCGCAAAGCGTTTAACTTTGTAAAAAAACATCAAGGACATTGGAATTAGACAGGGTTGTGTTATCAGCGAAGCAAAAAGCACTTCGCGTCAATTTAAACCAGGACATTTACGGAACCTTCGCAGAGATCGGAGCGGGCCAGGAAGTTGTCCGTCACTTTTTTAGAGCTGGTGGCGCTTCCGGAACAATCGCCAAAACCATGTCGGCTTACGACAAAGATTTTAGCGATGCTATCTATGGCAAGGAAGAGAAAGGTCGCTACGTTTGCAAGTCGCGACTTCTCAAAATGCTGGGCCATGAGTTCCACCTTATCGAAGACCGCCTCGACCGCAAAGACCACCCCAACAAACTATTCTTTTCTTTTGCCAACACTGTCGCCACAATCAATTTCCAAAAGACCATTCAGGGCCATGGCTGGCTGGGGATTAAATTCCAAACCAAACCAGAGAAAGAACCCAACACTGTCATCATCCACGTTCGCTTTCACGAAAATGAAGCGATTCTGCAACAGCTCACGGCCGGAGTCCTTGGCGTAAACCTGATTTACGGTAGCTTCTTCTTTTACAAAAAGCCAAAAGAACTGCTCCAGTCGCTCTACGACAACCTCAGTCGCGACCAGGTAGAAATCGATATGGTGCAGATGAGCGGACCTGATTTTGATGATGTTGACAACCGATTGCTCAGTCTCCAACTGGTAAAAAACGGCATGACCGATGCGGTGATTTTCAGTCCTGACGGCAGAAACCTCCAGGCAGCAGATGTGCTCTACAAGAAAAATATTCTTGCTATTCGCGGTAGCTTTCGTCCAGTGACGAAAGTGAACATCGACATGATTATGAAGGGCTACAACATGTTCGAGAAAGAACACAAAGTGGACCCCGACAACATTCAGGTCTTGTTTGAAATCACACTAAACAACCTAAAAGCCGAGGGAGACATCGATGAGAAAGACTTCCTCGATCGAGCCGATATTCTCTGTTCACTAGGTCAAACGGTTTTGATCTCGAACTACATGAAATACTTCAAGCTCGTTGAGTATTTCTCAAGGTACACCAAGAAGCGAATGGGCTTAATCATGGGTGTCAACAACCTGATTGATGTCTTCAATGAAAAGTATTACCGCAACCTCAATGGTGGAATTCTCGAAGCCTTTGGAATTCTCTTTTCTCGAGATCTCAAGATGTATCTTTATCCATGGAAAACGGAAGACGGCAAACTGCTCGACAGCGAAAACATGCCCATCCACCCTCGACTGCGACCGCTTTACGATTACCTGCTCAACAACAAGCGCATTGTTGACATCAAAGACTACAACCCGGAAGTGCTCGACATTCACTCGCGCGATGTATTGAAGATGGTGAAGAACAATGAAACCGGCTGGGAAGAAATGGTTCCGTCTTATGTAGATACAATTATCAAGGACAACGAACTATTCGGTTCTTCAAAAGAATCGGAAGACAGTGATGAGGAAAAAGAAAAAGTAGCTGAATAGATTTTAAAAAAGTAGCTATATTTCTTTCATGATTAAAAAAGACCTTCTTTTTAGCCTTAAGCTTTTGCTCATCGTAGGTGGAGCTCACCTTTTTACATCCGTTGCCCAGCAAGACTTTTCCTACTACACCGATTGGAAATATTACGCCTTTCTTGTCCTTTTGATGGTTGGTGGAGGAGCGGCTCATCACTACTTTGAGCTTTATAAAAACAAGAAGAAAAAAGAGAGCCTTACTTCTGAATCTTAAGAGTATGAACAGAAAAGATTTTTATTTCGGGCTGAAACTGATTGCTACAGCAGTAGCAGCAAATGTGGGAGTTGAACTTCTAATGGAGGGAAATCTCTCATCCCTATTTTCATGGAGGTTTACCATCGTGGTACTAACAATTTGCACAGCGGTCGTTTTCTTCAGGCATTTTTTCAAAAAATTGCAGAAACAGGACAATTGATTAGATCTGACCTTGCGAGCTTGCAAACTAGATGCACAGGATTTGCAATCCTGCGCATTAAAATATTCGGATTTGTAATCCGTCATGAAAAAGTCTGTAATCGCGGATTTAGACGTATAACTTCTTCCAAAACCAAGTCATTTAATTCCATGTAGTTCGCAGCAGACGAGTATTTCCAATCTTCTATGCGCTTTACAAATCCAGCTCTGACAGGATTGTTGTGTATGTAATTGATTTTATCCCATACAAACTTCTCTGAGTATAATCCTATAGCGTGATTTCCAGCTTGCCACAGTCGATATTCTTTGTGCTTAGAGCTTGTTTTTGCAGCAAAAGAAAACAAGTTCAACATCCATTCTCGTCTGCTTTCTGGTTCTTCCTTAATCTGTTCGATGATTTTCTTTGAAGTGAATTTTTTGAAATCTCTGATGGTATCTTTCAACTGGAAAGGCTCATCAGCATTGACAATCATATTAAGGTGATTTGTCATCAGGCAATAGGCGAATAAGTTCAAGCCTTTTTCTTTGATGCAGTATCTGAGCGAATCGATGATCACATCTCTAAGGTTAGGTCGTGTGAAGACATCAACCCATCCGACAACAGTCAGCGTCAGATAGTAAGAGCTGTTCAGCTTTATAGTATGTTTGATTCCAGGCTTGATCTAATAAAATTAATTGAACTAGGTCGGGATTACAAATCCCTGTATTTCCCACCGCAGGATTGCAAATCCTGCGGAACACTATCATTCAAGTGAAATCTTTCCCTACAAAACCCTTCTTGTCAAGAAACCACAAGAAACGATTTGTGAATCAAACTGAAACGTGCTCGGGAAGGGCTGCGCAGGATTTGCAATCCTGCGCTTTCAAACTTTCGGATTTGTAATCCGATAAAAACCAGGGCACAAAAAAAGCCCGAACGATCTCGTCCGGGCTTTCTTGCTTAGAGCTTAGACTCTAATTATTCTTCTGCTTCTGCCTTTTCTTTTCTGGCAGTTAGTGTTTCGTACTCTTCTTTGTTTCCAACAATGAGTTTCTCCCATCTTCTCACTCCCGTACCGGCAGGAATCAAGTGACCAACGATCACATTTTCCTTCAGTCCGAGCAAGTTGTCGGTTTTTCCACTCACGGCAGCTTCGTTGAGCACCTTTGTTGTTTCCTGGAAGGAAGCAGCAGAGATGAACGACTTGGTCTGCAGCGATGCACGAGTAATCCCCTGCAACAATGGACGAGAAGTAGCGGCAATCACCTCACGAGTTTCAACAAGTTTGAGATCTTTTCTTCTCAACTGAGAATTTTCGTCTCTCAATCTTCTAGCTGTGATGATCTGACCTTCCTTCAACTCTGTAGAGTCTCCGGCATCGGTTACAACGAGCTGTCCGTAGATCAGGTCGTTTTCTTCCATGAAGTCATTCTTCTCGACAGCCTGATTCTCGAGGAAGCGAGTATCTCCTGCATCCTGAATCACAACTTTACGCATCATCTGGCGAACTACCACCTCGAAGTGCTTATCGTTGATCTTCACACCCTGCAGTCGGTACACTTCCTGTACTTCGTTCACAATGTATTCCTGAACCGAAGTTGGACCTTCAATTGCAAGAATATCCGCTGGAGTAACAGCACCATCTGAAAGCGGCATACCTGCTTTCACAAAGTCGTTCTCCTGAACGAGAATGTGTTTAGAAAGCGAAACGAGATATTTTTTCTTATCTCCAAACTTAGACTCCACGATGATCTCGCGGTTACCACGCTTGATTTTTCCATAAGAAACAATTCCGTCAATTTCACTAACTACTGCTGGGTTCGATGGGTTACGAGCCTCGAAGAGCTCCGTAATTCTAGGAAGACCACCGGTGATATCACCAGATTTACCGGCTACACGAGGGATCTTCGCCAGGATAGCTCCTGTACCCACTTCTTTATCCTCGCGAACAGAGATGTGAGCGCCTACAGGCAAAGAGTATGTTTTAACAACCTCACCCTTCTGAACGATGTTAATGGCTGGGTTCTTTTTCTTGTCTTTTGTCTCGGTAATTACCATTTCGGTAAACCCGGTTTGCTCATCGACCTCTTCACGGAAAGTGATTCCCGCCTCAACGTGCTCAAATTGAACTTTACCAGACTCCTCGGTGATGATCACAGAGTTGTAAGGGTCCCAAGAGCAAATGACATCGCCCTTCTTAATCTTGCGCTTGTTCTTAGCTTTAAGAATAGCACCGTAAGGAATGTTGTTGGTCATGAGCGCAACACCGGTTTCCTCATCGATAATTTTCAACTCAGAAGAACGACTTACTACAATCGTTTCTACTTCACCGTCAGCAGTTGTTCTGTCAACGGTTCTGAGTTCTTCGATTTCGAGTTTACCAGAGTATTTGGCCGTAATGTTCGATTCATCAGAAATGTTTGCGGCAGTACCACCAACGTGGAATGTACGAAGTGTCAGCTGTGTACCTGGCTCACCAATAGACTGCGCAGCAATAACACCAACGGCTTCACCACGCTGCGCCAAACGGCTGGTAGCAAGTGAACGTCCATAGCACTTAGAGCAAACCCCTCTCTTCGACTCGCACGTAAGTACTGAGCGAATCTCAACTTCTTCCATACCGAGATCTTCAACGCGTTTGGCAACTTCTTCGCTGATTTCATTTCCAGCTTCGAGAAGCACTTCACCTGTTTCAGGATCTACGATATCGTGAACATTCACGCGACCGAGAATTCTGTCGTAAAGAGACTCAACAAGCTCATCACTCTTGCGAAGTGGAGTTGCAACAAGTCCGCGGAGTGTTCCACAATCTTCTTCAGTGATAATCACATCCTGAGAAACATCCACAAGCCTACGAGTAAGGTAACCGGCATCGGCAGTTTTAAGGGCCGTATCGGCAAGACCTTTACGTGCACCGTGAGTTGAGATAAAGTACTCGAGAATCGAAAGTCCTTCCTTGAAGTTGGAAAGAATAGGGTTCTCGATAATATCCTGACCTCCGGTAGCAGAAGATTTCTGCGGCTTGGCCATCAGACCACGCATACCTGAGAGCTGACGAATCTGCTCTTTGGAACCACGTGCTCCAGAATCAAACATCATGTAAATCGAGTTGAATCCCTGGTTGTCGTTTTTCAGACGCTCCATAAGGATGTTGGTCAACTTCGAGTTGGTGTGTGTCCAAATATCAATGATCTGGTTGTAACGCTCGTTGTTTGTGATGAGACCCATGTTGTAGTTGTCCATCACAGTCTGAACTTCGGCATTTGCCGCTTCTACGAGCTTATCTTTTTCTGGTGGAATGATAATGTCATTCAGGTTGAATGAAAGACCACCTTTGTAGGCCATGTCGTAACCGAGGTCCTTAATATCATCCAGGAACTGAACTGTGCGGGCAGTACCCACCTGCTTCACAACATCACCAATGATATCGCGAAGTGCTTTCTTAGTCAGCAACTGATTGATGAAACCAACTTTCTTTGGTACGAGGTCATTGAAGAAAACTCGACCGACAGTGGTTTCTATAATTTCTCTTTCACCATCCATGTTTTCCCATCTCAATTTGATGTGGGCGTGCATGTCTACGCGTCCTTCGTTGTGCGCAATACGCACTTCTTCCGGAGAGTAGAAAGTCATGCCTTCACCTTTCACAGTGCGCTCTTTAGTAGAAGTTCTACCTTTAGAGATGTAGTACAGTCCAAGAACCATATCCTGAGAAGGTACAGTCATTGGAGCACCGTTGGCCGGGTTCAAAATGTTGTGAGATGAAAGCATCAGAAGCTGGGCTTCCAAGATGGCTGCATTACCTAGTGGCAAGTGAACGGCCATCTGGTCACCATCGAAATCCGCGTTGAATCCAGTACAAACAAGTGGGTGAAGCTGGATGGCTTTACCTTCGATGAGTTTTGGCTGGAACGCCTGGATACCGAGTCTGTGAAGTGTTGGAGCACGGTTGAGAAGAACAGGGTGTCCTTTCAACACATTTTCCAAAATATCCCAAACAACTGGCTCTTTCTTATCTACAATTTTCTTGGCTGATTTTACCGTCTTCACAATTCCACGCTCGATCATTTTACGAATGATGAACGGTTTGAAAAGCTCAGCAGCCATATCTTTAGGAATTCCACATTCGTGGAGTTTCAAGTCGGGACCAACAACGATTACCGAACGACCAGAGTAGTCGACACGCTTACCGAGAAGGTTCTGACGGAAACGTCCCTGCTTACCTTTCAAACTATCTGAAAGAGATTTCAGTGGACGGTTCGATTCAGTCTTCACAGCGCTCGATTTTCTCGAGTTGTCGAAAAGTGAATCCACAGCTTCCTGGAGCATACGCTTCTCGTTACGGAGAATCACTTCAGGAGCTTTAATTTCTATCAACCTTTTCAAACGGTTGTTACGGATAATCACTCTTCGGTAAAGGTCATTCAAATCTGAAGTCGCAAAACGACCACCATCCAATGGCACGAGAGGACGAAGTTCTGGTGGAATCACCGGAACCACTTTCACGATCATCCATTCTGGACGGTTTTCAATTCTTGTATTTGCCTCACGCAAAGACTCAACAACCTGTAGACGCTTAAGTGCTTCGTTTTTACGTTGCTGAGAAGTCTCTGTGTTTGCCTTGTGGCGCAAGCTGTAAGAAAGCTCATCCAACTGCAAGTTTGCAAGCAAATCGTGCAAGGCGTCAGCTCCCATTTTAGCGACAAACTTGTTTGGATCTTTGTCGTCCAAATACTGGTTGTCTTTAGGAAGCGTCTCGAGAATATCGAGGTATTCTTCTTCGGTGAGGTATTCCATTACCTCTAGCGGCTCACCTTCCTTGTTAACTGCCGGCCCTGGATTAATCACCACGTATCTCTCGTAGTAGATAATCTGATCGAGCTTTTTAGTTGGCAATCCGAGGAGGTAACCAATTTTATTAGGAAGAGATTTGAAGTACCAGATGTGAGCTACAGGCACAACCAACTGGATGTGGCCCATGCGCTCTCTTCGCACTTTTTTCTCCGTCACTTCCACACCACAACGATCGCAGACAATCCCTTTGTAGCGAATACGCTTGTATTTACCACAGTGGCATTCGTAATCCTTTACAGGACCGAAAATGCGCTCACAGAATAGTCCATCGCGCTCTGGCTTGTAGGTACGGTAATTTATGGTTTCAGGCTTGAGAACCTCCCCGTGCGATCTTTCTAGGATCTGCTCTGGAGAAGCAAGACTGATTGTGATTGATTTAAAATCACTACTAAGTTTTTGATTCTTTCTAAGCGCCATAATTGCTATTATCTTGAATAAGCTATGAACAATCCCGACAAACCCCAAAATGGGGTTCATCAGGACGAATCATTTTTTAATCTAATGAAATATTAAGACCGAGACCTTTCAGCTCGTGCATAAGCACGTTGAATGATTCCGGCACTCCTGGTGTCGGCATGTTCTCACCTTTCACGATGGTTTCGTATGCTTTCGCACGACCGATAACATCGTCAGATTTAACTGTGAGAATTTCTTGCAGGATGTTCGATGCACCGAATGCCTCGAGTGCCCAAACCTCCATCTCACCAAATCGCTGACCACCAAATTGTGCTTTACCACCGAGTGGCTGCTGAGTGATGAGTGAGTAAGGTCCAATCGAACGAGCGTGCATTTTGTCGTCAACCATGTGAGCAAGTTTCAGCATGTAAATCACACCAACTGTTGCTGTCTGGTCGAAACGCACTCCGGTTCCACCATCGTAGAGGTAAGTGTTCCCTCCGGCAGGAATACCTGCTTTTTCAGTGTACTCATCGATTTGATCGAGTGAAGCACCGTCAAAAATTGGAGTAGCGAATTTGAGACCGAGCTTTTGTCCGGCCCATCCGAGAACAGTTTCGTAAATCTGTCCGAGGTTCATTCGCGATGGTACACCAAGTGGGTTCAACACGATGTCCACAGTAGTTCCGTCTTCCAGGAATGGCATGTCTTCTTCGCGGACGATTTTTGCCACAATACCTTTGTTACCGTGACGACCGGCCATCTTATCACCTACTTTTAGCTTACGCTTTTTGGCGATGTAGATCTTAGCGAGTTTTACAATTCCAGATGGGAGTTCATCTCCAACAGTAATCTGGAACTTCTTGCGCTTGTAACTTCCCTGAAGATCGTTCATTCTCAGGTTGAAGTTGTGCACCACTCGTTTTATCAGTGAGTTGGTCTTTTCGTCTTTAGTCCAGCCAGCAGTGTCTACGATTGAGTAATCAATTGTAGAAAGTGCTTTTTGGCTGAATTTCACGCCTTTCTTAATCTGCTCCTCTTTGAAGAAGTTGAGCACACCCTGAGAAGTTTTGGTTCCAACGATCTTCATGATCTTCTCAACCAATACTTTCTTGAGATCTGCTATATCCTTTTCGTATTCTTTGTCCAGTTCCTCAATCAGAGACTTGTCAGCTGCTTTGAGCTTTCTGTCTTTAATCGCTCTGGAGAAGAGTTTCTTGTCAATCACAACACCGCGAAGTGAAGGCGAAGCTTTGAGTGATGCATCTTTCACATCACCTGCTTTGTCACCGAAGATCGCGCGGAGAAGCTTTTCTTCCGGAGAAGGGTCAGTTTCACCTTTCGGAGTAATCTTACCAATAAGAATATCTCCTTCGCGAATTTCAGCACCGACACGGATCAATCCATTTTCATCGAGATCCTTGGTCGCTTCCTCACTTACGTTTGGAATATCTGCTGTGAGTTCTTCCATCCCTCGTTTTGTGTCACGTACTTCAAGCGTGTACTCATCGATGTGGATAGAAGTAAATATATCTTCACGAACTACTTTTTCAGAAATCACAATCGCATCCTCAAAGTTGTAACCTTTCCATGGCATGAATGCCACTTTCAGGTTACGACCGATTGCGAGGTCACCATTGTCGGTAGAGTAACCTTCAACCAGGATCTGATTGTTTTTCACCTTCTGTCCTTTCGTTACAATCGGACGGAGGTTCATGCAAGTGCTTGCGTTCGTTTTCTGGAATTTAGTGAGGTTGTAAACTTTCACATCGCCTTCGAAGCTCACCAATTGGTCAGATTCGTCACGGTCGTATTTAATGTGAATTTCGTTTCCATCTACGTATTCAACCACACCGTTACCTTCTGCTCTTGTCAATACTCGAGAGTCACGAGCAACCAATGGCTCAAGTCCAGTTCCCACAATAGGAGCATCTGGAATAAGCAATGGTACCGCCTGACGCATCATGTTCGATCCCATCAGTGCACGGTTGGCATCATCGTGCTCAAGGAAAGGAATAAGCGATGCAGCGATAGATGCAATCTGGTTTGGACCTACGTCCATCAAATCCAGTTTGTCTGGCTCCACAACAGGGAAATCACCTTGCAGACGAGCCTTAACAACTGGCGTCTGGAAACTTCCGTCTTTTCCTACCTGAGCATTTGCCTGAGCAATCATCTTTTGATCTTCATCCTCGGCACTGAGGTAAGTTACTCCTTTGTCACCGGCTACAGCTTTACCGTCTTTTACTTCACGGTAAGGCGTCTCGATGAATCCGAGTCGGTTCACTTTTGCAAATACACAAAGTGACGAAATCAGACCAATGTTTGGACCCTCTGGAGTTTCAATTGTACAAAGACGTCCGTAGTGCGTGTAGTGAACATCTCGAACCTCAAATCCGGCACGCTCACGTGACAGACCGCCAGGTCCAAGGGCTGACATTCTACGCTTGTTTGTTACCTCAGCAAGTGGATTGGTTTGATCCATAAACTGAGAAAGCTGGTTGGTACCGAAGAATGAGTTGATCACAGAAGACAAAGTCTTCGCGTTGATCAAATCGGTCGGTGTAAATACCTCGTTGTCTCTCACATTCATTCTCTCACGAATAGTTCGAGCCATACGAGCCAAACCAACTGCAAACTGGTTGTAAAGTTGCTCACCAACAGTTCTTACACGTCTGTTACTAAGGTGATCAATATCATCAACGTCTGTCTTGCTATTAACGAGCTCAATCAGGTACTTGATGATGTGAATCATGTCGTCTCTGGTCAGCGTTCGCTGATCCATTGACACGTCAAGATCTAGTTTTCTGTTGATTCGGAAACGACCAACTTCACCCAAATCATAACGCTGCTCTGAGAAGAACAATTTATCGATAACGCCACGAGCCGTTTCCATGTCTGGCGGCTCAGCATTACGCAATTGACGGTAGATGTGCTCTACCGCTTCTTTTTCTGAGTTTGATGTATCTTTTTGAAGCGTGTTGTAAATGATTGTAAAATCACTTGTATTCACATTCTCCTTGTGGAGGATAATGGTTTTAGCACCAGAATCGAGGATATCCTCAATGTGCTCGTTCTCAATCACAGTCTCGCGATCGATCACCACTTCATTACGTTCGATAGAAACTACTTCACCTGTATCTTCATCTACAAAGTCCTCAACCCATGATTTAAGAACACGGGCTGCTAGTTTTCTTCCAACTACTTTTTTGAGTCCGGTTTTGGAAACCTTCACTTCATCAGCCAGATCGAAGATTGAGAGAATGTCTTTGTCACTCTCATAACCGATGGCACGGAGAAGGGTTGTTACCGGTAATTTCTTTTTACGATCGATATACGCATACATCACATTGTTGATGTCGGTAGCGAACTCCATCCAGGATCCTTTAAAAGGAATAATTCTGGCTGAGTAGAGTTTCGTTCCGTTTGCGTGACGACTTTGTCCGAAGAATACACCAGGAGATCGGTGCAACTGGGATACGATTACACGCTCAGCACCATTCACGCAGAATGAACCTTTAGGAGTCATGTAAGGAATTGTACCCAGGTAGACGTCCTGTACAATCGTTTCGAAGTCCTCGTGCTCCGGATCGGTACAATAGAGTTTCAACTTTGCCTTCAGCGGTACGCTGTAGGTTAGTCCACGATCGATACACTCTTGAATGGTGTAACGCGGTGGATCAATGAAATAATCCAGAAATTCGAGAACGAATTGGTTGCGAGTATCCGTGATTGGAAAGTTCTCGCTAAATACTTTATAGAGTCCTTCTTCTTTACGATTTTCTGGATTGGTTTCCAGTTGGAAAAACTCCTGAAACGACTTAAGCTGGATGTCTAGAAAATCCGGATAGTCGAATCTGTTTTCTGTTGAAGCGAAATTTATACGCTCTTCAGCTTTATTTTTTGTTATCAAGGCCTTGTAAATTATAGATAATCAAACAATTGCGAAATACGTGCGATTAGGCTGAAGCGAAAATAGGTTTAGGCCAGAACCGTTGGGTTAAGGCCTAAACCATCAGAGATATGTTGCTTTTTCTTACTTAAGCTCAACTTCTGCTCCTGCTTCCTCTAGTTGAGATTTCAAAGAGTCAGCCTCGTCTTTAGCGACACCTTCTTTGATTGGAGAAGGAGCTTTGTCTACGATCTCTTTTGCTTCTTTAAGTCCCAAACCTGTAAGTTCCTTAACAAGTTTTACGACAGCAAGTTTAGATCCACCTGGAGCTTTAAGAATTACATCGAATTCGGTTTGTTCATCACCTCCAGCGCCTTCGCCACCACCGGCAGCAGGTGCAGCAGCAACTGCAGCAGCAGCTGGTTCGATTCCGTATTCTTCTTTCAAAATTTCAGCCAACTCGTTCACCTCTTTTACTGTGAGGTTTACTAGATCTTCGGCCATTACTTTCAAATCCGCCATTTTATTTCGTTTTAAAAGATTCTTGTTTTTGTAATTGTTCTAAAAATTATTCGCCTCTTTCCTGAAGCGTTTTAACCAATCCTGCAACGGTGCTTCCACTCGATTTAAGAGCAGATACAACATTTTTGGCAGGAGACTGAAGCAGTGATACAATTTCACCGAGCAACTCGTCTTTAGACTTGAGCTCGCTGAGCATGGTCAACTGATCGTCACCGAGATAAATTGATTCCTCGATAAACGCTCCTTTGAGAACTGGCTTTTCGTGTTTTTTTCTAAAATCCTTGATCAGCTTAGCTGGTGCATTACCCACCTCTGTAAACATGATTGAAGTCGGACCGCTTAGAATTTCATAGAAACTACTAAAGTCTTTTCCTTCTACTGTTTCCAGAGCACGCTTGAGAAGTGTGTTTTTCACAACCGACATCTTGATCGATTTTTTGAAGCACTCTCTTCTCAGTTTGCTAGTAGATTCCGCATCCAGTTCAGAAGTATCAGCAAGGTAGAACATGTCGTTCTCCTGAAGCTGTTCTGAAAGCTGAGCAACAATTTGATTTTTTTCTTCTCTAGTCATATCGTCATGCGTTATTCAGCTACTAGCTTGCAACTGATTTGGGTTCAACATTCACTCCAGGGCTCATTGTACTCGAGAGACTAATGCTCCTGATATAAACCCCTTTCGATGCAGCCGGCTTCATTTTCACGAGAGTCTGGATCAATTCTTTTGCGTTGTCAGTAAGTTTATCAGCTTCAAAAGAAACTTTACCTACTGTCGCGTGAACAATTCCATACTTATCTACTCGGAAATCGATTTTACCGGCTTTCACGTCAGCTACAGCCTTTCCAACATCCATTGTAACAGTACCGGTCTTCGGGTTCGGCATCAGACCACGAGGTCCGAGGATTCTACCCAAAGCACCAACTTTACCCATTACGTTTGGAGTGGTAATAATTACATCCACATCGGTCCATCCGTCCTTGATTTTTGTCAGATACTCATCCAGCCCAACGTAGTCAGCACCCGCTTCTTTTGCTTCTTCTTCCTTGTCAGGATTACAAAGCACAAGTACTCGTACATCTTTACCCGTTCCGTGGGGCAAAGAGACGGTTCCGCGTACCATCTGGTTGGATTTTCTGGGATCTACGCCAAGGCGAACAGCGATGTCTACTGTAGCATCGAACTTCACATTCGTGATATCCTTTACTATCGAAGATGCTTCTGAAAGAGCATATGACTTTTCCAAGTCGTGCTTTTCAATAGAAGCTTTCCTGTTCTTGGTTAATCTTCCCATTGTTATTTACTCAATTTTGATCTGACTAAAACGGACGTTGGCCTTTTACTGTAATGCCCATGCTTCGTGCAGTACCTGCTACCATGTTCATGGCAGACTCAACAGTAAAGCAGTTCAGGTCGGGCATTTTATCTTCTGCAATTGCCTTCACCTGATCCCAGGATACAGCAGCTACCTTTACTCTGTTGGGCTCGGGAGATCCTTTTTTGGATTTCGAAGCCTCAAGCAGTTGCACAGCAGCGGGGGGAGTTTTGATGATAAAGTCAAAAGACTTGTCACCGTAAACCGTAATCACAACTGGTAGTACTTTACCAGCTTTATCCTGGGTTCTGCCGTTAAATTGCTTGCAGAATTCCATGATATTCACCCCTTTGGCACCCAATGCGGGACCAACTGGCGGTGAAGGGTTTGCGGCTCCTCCTCTAATTTGCAGCTTGATAATCGCGCTTACTTCTTTAGCCATTTTATTTATATTATTTCTACTTCTGAAAATTGCACAAGGGGAAGCATTCTAAAAACAATGTACAATTAACAAGATCTTTAACTTTCTTTTTCTACTTGCATATACTTGAGCTCGAGAGGAGTCTTTCGCCCAAATATTTTCACCATCACTTTCAATGTCTTCTTCTCTTCGTTGATGTGTTCGATTACACCGTTGAAGTTGTTGAATGGTCCGTCAATTACTTTGACTGTTTCACCGACAATGAAAGGAACGTTAAGTTCTTCATCTGTCTCAGCGAGTTCATCCACTTTTCCGAGAATTCGGTTGATCTCCGATTGTCTTAGCGGCATCGGATCACCTTTTTTCTCAGCACCGAGGAATCCAATCACATTGTTGACATTGCGAATGATGTGTGGTATCTCACCTACCAGATTCGCTTCAATCAAAATGTATCCCGGAAAGAAGTTTCTCTCTTTCGAAATTTTCTTTCCATTTCTGAGCTGATAAACCTTCTCGGTAGGAATTAAAACCTGCTCAACATAATCACCGAGTCCAAGGGCATTGATTTCACTTTCAATGTGCTCTTTAACCTTTTTCTCTTTTCCGCTAATGGCTTTTACTACATACCATTTTTTCTCTACATCCGCCATCGAAATCCTTGTTATTCGGGATTAGTTAATGAATAAATCGTAGATATATCCGAGAATTCCTTTCCACTGAAAGCCTTCAGCATCGGCCTCAATAGTCCTTACTCCAAACACGTAATCCATAAGGAATACCAGTCCGGCAATGATCAACGAAGCGACAAACACCAACACTGTGCTCGACTGCAATTCTTTCCAGCTCGGCCAGGTCACTTTGTGGAGCAACTCGTTGTAGGACTCCTCTACATATGATTTAATACTCGCCATCTTATTTTTTATTAGCACGGGTGGTAGGACTCGAACCCACAACCAATGGTTTTGGAGACCACTACTCTACCAATTGAGCTACACCCGTAAGTAAAAACAGGAAAATGAAGGCGAAGACTGACGAGCAGCTTCACCTTCATTAGATCCTTTTTTATCTTGTCGATCTTACTCGATCACTTCAGTTACCTGACCTGCACCTACGGTACGGCCACCTTCGCGGATTGCAAAGCGAAGACCTTTGTCCATCGCTACTGGCTGGATCAATTCAACGTTAATTGAAACGTTGTCACCAGGCATTACCATCTCGCGTCCTTCTTCCAGGTTAATTTCACCTGTTACATCGGTGGTACGGAAGTAGAATTGAGGTCTGTATTTGTTGTGGAATGGAGTGTGACGACCACCTTCATCTTTCTTCAACACATAAATTTCAGCTTTGAATTTAGTGTGAGGAGTGATAGAACCTGGGGCAGAAATCACCATACCACGCTTAATTGCTTCTTTTTCGATTCCACGGAGAAGAAGACCAACGTTGTCACCTGCTTCACCGCGATCCAAGATCTTACGGAACATCTCAACTCCGGTAACAGTTGACTTCATCTTCTGCTCTTGCATACCAACGATATCAACTTCATCACCTGTGTTGATTACACCAGCTTCGATACGTCCTGTTGCAACAGTACCACGACCAGTGATTGAGAATACGTCCTCAACTGACATCAAGAATGGCTTCTCGTTATCACGAGGTGGAATTTCGATCCAGCTGTCAACAGCTTCCATAAGCTCTTCAACAGTTTTCACCCATTTCTCTTCACCATTCAATGCACCAAGTGCAGAACCGCTGATGATTGGAGTGTTGTCACCATCGTAATCGTAGAATGAAAGGAGATCACGGATTTCCATTTCTACAAGCTCGAGAAGCTCTTCGTCATCTACGAGGTCTACTTTATTCATGAATACCACGATACGAGGAATACCTACCTGACGTCCAAGAAGGATGTGCTCGCGAGTTTGTGGCATTGGACCGTCAGTGGCCGCAACAACCAAAATCGCACCGTCCATCTGAGCAGCACCAGTTACCATGTTTTTCACATAGTCAGCGTGACCTGGACAGTCTACGTGAGCGTAGTGTCTAGAATCTGTTTGATATTCTACGTGAGCAGTATTGATGGTAATACCCCTTTCTTTCTCCTCAGGAGCGTTATCGATCGTATCGAAATCTCTTCTCTCAGAAAGACCTGATCCTGACAACACAACAGTGATTGCAGCGGTCAAGGTGGTTTTACCATGGTCTACGTGACCGATAGTACCGATGTTCAAGTGCGGTTTGGAACGGTCAAAATTTGCTTTAGCCATAGCCAGTTGATTTTAATTTTACCTTTTTATTGTTCGAATTAATAATGAAAGAAACATTTTCAACTTTGAGCCAATGACGGGACTTGAACCCGTGACCTCGTCCTTACCAAGGACGCGCTCTACCACTGAGCTACATCGGCAAAAGAAAAAAGAGCGGGAGACGAGGTTCGAACTCGCGACATTCAGCTTGGAAGGCTGACGCTCTACCAACTGAGCTACTCCCGCTTTTAATTTCAATTCACTTGTGGGGAGAGCAGGATTCGAACCTGCGAAGGTGTATACCAACAGATTTACAGTCTGTCCTCGTTGGCCGCTTGAGTATCTCCCCTTACAAAATTATGAGCCGGTGGAGGGATTCGAACCCCCGACATGCTGATTACAAATCAGCTGCTCTGGCCAACTGAGCTACACCGGCATTTCACTAAATAATGAACTTCTCTGTGCAAAAAAAAGCACCCCTTTCTTTCAAAAGGAGTGCAAATGTAAAAAAGGAAAGTAATTACGACAAAACAATTTCATTTATTTTTTGAATTGTTTTCTCCTTCCCACTTCTGTCAGGCTCTTGCAGCCGTTTTGGCTTTGTGTTTCTTGATCTGCCTACGCAGCGCTTCAACTACCTCATCTGTAGATTCTTCAAACGATTTGCATTGCTTTTTAGCAAACAAATCTTTCCCCGGAACCGACACTTTAATCTCTGTCAATTTATTTTCGTTGCTCTCGGATTTATCGAGCCTCAAAAAGACTTCTGCTGAGATGATCTGATCGTGAAAAACTTCCAGCTTATTCAACTTCTCTTCAATGAAGTTTAAAAGCTTGCGGTCGGCATCGAAATGGATTGAATGAACTTGTAGTTGCATATCTGTTCCTCCTATTTTTTATTACCCTTTTGGGTGGGTTTGTTTATGAATATTCTTCAACTGTTCAATTGTGTTGTGTGTGTAAACTTGTGTTGCAGCCAAACTGGCGTGACCAAGTAGTTCTTTAATAGAATTTAGTTTTGCTCCGTTGTTGAGCATGTGGGTGGCAAATGTGTGCCTGAGTACATGCGGACTTTTTTTCTTGAGTGTTGTTACATGACTAAGGTAAAAATTAACCTTACCGTAAACAAGTTTTTGACTGAGTTTTTGACCGCTGTCAGAGACCAGTAAAACACTATGGTTTACAGATGTTTGCAACCCTTCCTTCAACTCTAAATATTCGGTGATTAATCGGGTGGTAGCCGGCAGCACAGGAATGATTCTCTCCTTATTTCTCTTACCCAAAACCTTGATCTGATTTTGACTAAAATTAACGTTAGAAGATTTCAAATTGATGAGCTCTGAAAGACGAACTCCAGTCTCGTAGAACAAAAGAATCATGAGCTCATCGCGAACCCCAGAGAAGTCGTCTTCAAACAGATCGGAACTGAACAACTTGTCCATGCTCTTTTGTTCGACAAATACGGGCAGTTTCTTATTCATCTTTGGACCTGTCACCTTTGTCATTGGGTTTACGTCAATCAGGTCGTGCAGTTGCAAGTATCTGTAAAAACTTCTGAGGGTAGAAATCTTGCGATTGACGCTTCGGGCCGACAAGCCTTCTTCCATCATAAGTGCCATCCATGAACGGATGATCTGGTGTGAGACTTCTTCCAGTTTGATGTCTGAATAGAAAACCTCTATGTAGTCTTTAAATTGAATCAGGTCTCTTCGATAAGCATCGAGAGTGTGTGGAGAATACCTTTTCTCGGATTCGAGATAATCGAGGAAGTCATCAAAGTTCATTGAATAAAAAAGGGCGAAAATTCGGATTAATCCAAATTTTCGCCCTTAAATATTATTATAAAGTGAGAGAGGCCCCGGCCTATTCTTCTTGTTTCATCTGGTTGCTGTAGATTGCTTTTTTCAACTGCTCTCTACGTGCTACAGAAGGCTTAGTGTAGTGCTGACGAGCTCTAACTTCTTTCATCCCACCTGTTTTTTCAAATTTCTTTTTGAACTTCTTGAGGGCTCTTTCGATGTTCTCTCCCTCTTTAATTGGTATGATTAGCATATCTCTCCTTTTCTATTTTTCATTGCAAGGGCGCAAATGTATGAATTTTTCTTTTTTCTCCGCAAATAAATTACTCATTAAGTAATTCTCTGGATATCACAAGTTTTTGAATTTCCGAAGTTCCCTCTCCAATTGTGCATAGTTTAGAGTCGCGATAGTGCTTCTCTACAGGGAAATCTTTGGTGTAACCGTAGCCTCCGTGGATTTGAACTCCCTCGGTAGCGCATCTCACTGCAACTTCGGAAGTGTAATATTTGGCCATAGCCGAAATCTTTGTCACCTTCTGATTTTTGTTTTTCAAATCGGCAGCATAGTAAAGCAAAAGCTCCGATGCTTCAATCTCTGTAGCCATATCAGCCAATTTGAACGAAATACCCTGGAAGCTGCTGATCGGCTTACCAAACTGGTGACGTTCCTGAGAATATTTTACAGAAGCCTCAAGTGCACCTTTTGCTATTCCCAGACCAAGCGCTCCGATAGAGATCCTTCCGCCATCGAGAATTTTCATGGCCTGAACAAATCCGTCTCCTTCTTTGCCCAACATTTGACTTTCGTGAACGCGGCAGTTGTCAAAAATCATCTCGGCTGTTTCCGAAGCGCGCATGCCCAGCTTGTTTTCTTTTTTACCTGCTTTGAAGCCTTCTGTTCCTCTCTCAACAACAAATGCCGAAATTCCTTTGCTATCGAGCGGCTCACCCGTGCGGACAAGAACAACGGCAACATCTCCGGAAATCCCGTGAGTGATCCAGTTTTTGGCACCGTTGATCACCCAGTACTCACCGTCTTTCTTAGCTGTGCATTTCATTCGCATAGCGTCCGAACCTGTGTTTGCTTCTGTCAAGCCCCAGGCACCGATATATTCGGCAGTAGCGAGCTTTGGTAAATATTTTTTCTTCTGCTCTTCGTTACCGAACTGCAAAATATGATTTGTGCAGAGGCTGTTGTGAGCTGCTACACTCAACCCGATCGAGCCACACACTTTTGCAATCTCCTCGATCACTGTGATATACTCAAAGTATCCGAGTCCAGCACCGTTGTATTCTTCGGGCACAAGCACTCCCATGAGGCCAAGCTCACCGGCTTTCTTGAACACCTCTACAGGAAATTCTTGAGATTCGTCCCACTCCATCATGCGTGGGCGGATTTCTTTCTCCGCAAAATCTTTCGCCATTTGGGCGATCATTTCTTGATTTTCGCTTCTGTCAAAATTCATTTTTCTTCCTCGGTTTAATAAGCGGCCAAAGTTATAATTTTTCCTTCGTTGTCCTTGAGCTTTTCGCGGCCCTTTAAAAACTCCAATTCTATAATAAAGTTGTATGCCACCACATTGGCTTCTCTCATTTTCACCAATTCGGCAGCTGCGGCTGCAGTGCCGCCCGTTGCCAGCAAGTCATCGTGGATTAAAACATTCCAGCCCGGCTGAATGGAATCTTCGTGAACCTCCATTTCTGCTGAGCCATATTCTAAGTCGTATTTGTAGGAAAGTGTTCGCGCGGGCAGTTTTCCTTTTTTGCGAATCGGAATAAACGGCACTCCAAGTCGCAATGCCAATGGGAACCCAAACAAAAATCCCCGACTCTCAATGCCAACAACAGCATCAATCTTTTGTTCCGCGTAGTCGGCCACCAGATGGTCCACTATTTCATTGCACGCTTGGCTGTCTTCCAAAAGCGGGGTTATGTCCTTAAAAACAATTCCTTCTTTGGGAAAATCCGGCACGTCTCTGATGTGGCTTCGGACGAGTTCTTCTATTCTATTCAATGGTCAGATAGGGTTTTATTTTGTCAAATCTGCTTTGGTCAATGATAACGATTTTGAGAATATCGGAGGTGGATTTATAAAGCCCATGCTGCTCGCGATAGCTGACAATGGCATTAGCGTGTTTCCATTCGAGATAGGGATGCTTCCAAAGTTCTTCGGCTGTTGCAGTATTCACGTTGAGCTTTCTTAGACTAGAAGAATCCAACTCCAGTTGTGACTTCCATTTTACGACTTTTTCTTCTTCGGCCAAATAGACTTCCATCAGCTGATCAAGAGAGTGATAGCCACCCAATTCTTCGCGATATTCAACTATTTGTTCCGCGAAAAAACTTCCGATACCTCTCACCTTTTTCAGCGAAGCCGTGTCGGCAGAATTGATCTCAACTTTCACGATCTCGGCCTTTTCCTTGTAGCGTTCAAAATTTTGCTCAAAAGTTTCTGGCAGCAGAATGTACGGCTTTAGTTTTTCGTAAAGATCCTCATCGACCTGCCAGAGGTTGAGAACATCTCGCTTCGTTTCGAAAGAACCACCGCTCGCTTCGTAGCGCTTTATCGTTTCAGCTTGCTTTCTGGTTAACCCCAACTTCATCCACTTTTCGACTGGCAAGCCATTTGGATCAAATTCGAAAGGTTCAAAAACAACTTTCTCTGACTCTGACTCCCATTGTGGTTTCCGCTCTTTTTCATCGGGCAAAAGAATGAAGGACTCCAATTTTTCATAAAGAGCACTGTCAACCGGATAGAGCTTAAGCACGTCCTTTTTCACCTCGAACTTCCCTCCTTTCGATTCGTATTTCTTCACGATCTCGGCTTCTCGTTCGGTGAGACCGAGTTTCATCCAGTCTTCTTTATCGAGTCCGTTTGGATCAAACTCAAAAGGCTCAAAGACAACTTCCTCTGGTTTAGAATTCGAATCAAATTTTAAAGCCGCTTTTTTCTCAGCCGAAGCAAGAAAAAGCTTCACCTCTTTCAACTCTTCCTCAGAAACACTTTCACCATCCACAGCATAGAACCGTGGCATCAGAAAATAAAAAATGGCAACCCCTGTGAGAGTTGCCATTAGAATGATAAGTCCATTACGTTCCCGACTATTAAAGTGAAAAAAGTCTTTCAGAGAGTCGGGAAGGCGCATGATTCATCTTATTTGTATTTCTTGATTTCACCAGTTTTCACGCGTTTGAAGTAATCCTGCAAGTCGCGATAAACCTCTTTACTCAGAATATAAAGTCCCAAAATATTCGGGAATGCCATACCGAGAATCATCATATCCGAGAAGTCGAGCACAGCTCCGAGACTACTCGATGCCCCCACAATGATGAAGAGCAAGAAAAGTCCTTTATAAATATACTCCGAAGTATTGGAAACACCGAATAGGTAAGTCCAGGATTTGAGTCCGTAGTAAGACCATGAAATCATCGTAGAAAATGCAAAAAGGATAATTGCAACCAGCAACACGTAATTGAACCATGGGAACACGCTTGAGAACGCCTCAGCAGTAAGTGCTGCTCCTGAGAAATCTGATGAACCATCGGCAAACCCAGTGAAGATCAACACGAGTGCAGTCATTGTACAAACCACAACCGTATCGATAAATGGCTCCATCAATGCAACGATACCTTCACTAATCGGCTCGTTTGTTTTCGATGCAGAGTGAGCGATAGATGCAGAACCAACACCAGCCTCGTTGGAGAATGCGGCTCGCTGGAATCCTATCACGAGCACCCCGATAAATCCACCTTTGAGAGCAGTAGCGTTGAAAGCTCCATCGATGATTTGCGAGAATGCAAAACCAATCTTGTCAAAGTTGAAGAAGATGATCAGAAGTGCAAAAATTACATAAACACCAACCATCAGTGGGACAATTTTGTCTGTCACTTTCGCGATACTCCTGATTCCACCAACGATTACGATCCCTACAAGCACTGCTAACACAACACCAAACCAGAATCCATACTGACCAATATTTTCAAACTGTCCACCGAAAACGTTTCTCACTTGCTCAAACGCCTGGTTCGACTGGAACATGTTTCCCCCACCGAATGAAGCCAGGATACAGAGCACTGCAAAAACGATAGCCAGCGTTTTACCCAGGCCAGCCATTCCTCTTAGCTTAAGTGCCTTGCTCAGGTAGTACATCGGACCACCGTAAACTTTCCCGTTTTCATCGATGTCACGGTATTTCACAGCAAGTGTACATTCAACGAATTTGGAAGTCATCCCGAGCAAACCGGCAATAATGATCCAGAACGAAGCTCCAGGACCACCGAGGGTAATAGCGACAGCTACACCAGCGATGTTACCCAAGCCGACAGTTGCAGAAAGTGCAGTAGCCAATGCCTGAAAGTGAGAAACCTCACCTTTATCGTTAGGATTACTAAAGTCTCCACGGACCAACTGAACCGCGTGCTTAATTCCGCGGAAGTTGATAAACTTCATTCGAAAAGTGAAGAAAGTGGCTCCGAGAATTAGCCATACCACAACAATAGGAATACTGTTTTTCTCTGGGATTGGCTCACCTTTAGGTGTGGTGAGGTAGCGACCTTTGTCATCAACTTGAATAAGCGGCTGCTCCTGATCGAAGTGAATCGTAGCTACCAAGTGAGAGCGAACATCGATCGCCAGCTCATCGTCATTAGGGTCGTAAACCTTTTCTCCTTCTTTTGCATCGAGCTGAATCGTTCCTTCTTCGCGGGCATAAATTCCATGAACGCCTCCGAGGTTTGTTTCCACCTCACCAATTTTCTGTGCTCTCTCTACTCTGTCGCCATCTTCCACCAGCCACCTTTTGATGTGAAGTGTTTCCACTCCTTCTTTTTGCCAGCCGCTAGCTTTGAGTGAAACCTTATCGGTGATTACTCGCGGATCATAAATTCCAATCGCTTCAAACGGATCCCAGAACAGAACCTCTGTTAGAGCAGCTACTACCGGTTCAAAAACACTGTTGATGGCCGCTGTAACTCCGCCCTCCTCTTCAATGGCCTCTTCGTGCTCATTTCCAAGTTCCTGATTCGCTTCTTCCTTAGAAACTACATTCGAAGATGAATCGTCTTGAATGGAGTCATTTTGAGCGTAAAAAACACTCGAGAAGGAAAATAAAACTGCTACTAGAAATACGCGTGTAATCGTCTTTCCCATAAGGTTCGTTGGTTATTTCGGTTTCGCAAAAAGCCAAATATAACTACAATTTGCAATTGACAAAAGGTAATTGGTCTTGCCCAGCTCCTTCAAGGAAATTGAAGAACAAAGGACCGCTCTGAACATTGACCGCCCGAAATTCCTTAGAATTGTCATAAATCGTTTAATTAGTCAGTTATGAGCCACTGGAAAATCTGGATTGACACGGGAGGAACTTTTACCGATTGCATAGCAAAAAACCCTCAGGGAGAAACCGTTAGAAGAAAAGTGCTGAGCAGCGGAAAATTGCGTGGCAAAATACAATCCACCGAGAACAGCAATGTATTGGTTTCGGAAAAATGGAAGATTGATAAGGATATTTTTAAGGGTTATCAATTCTCAATCCCCGATCTGGATTTTAAAAGTGTGGTCATCAAATTTGATTCTGACCAGAATCATTTCGATCTGCAAGATCCCATTCCAGAAAACTCAGCAAACAAAGATTTTGAAATCACGGCAGGTGAAGAGGCTCCGATTCTCGCAGTGCGACTGATCACTTCAACTCCACTTGGTAGTGATTTTCCTGAAATAGAAATGAGGCTGGGCACCACCAAAGGAACAAATGCCTTGTTGGAAAAAAACGGTGACGAGCCTCTGCTGATCGTCACCAAAGGCTTTTCTGACCTTCTAAAAATAGGAACCCAACAGCGCAAAGATCTTTTTAATCTCAACGTTAAAAAACCTTCGCCACTTGCTACCCATGTTGTAGAACTCAACGAAAGAGTGAGTTCAAAAGGAGAAATTATTCAGGAAGTGGATGAGCGTAAATTGCTGGAGGTGGCAGAAAAGTGTTCTTCAAAGGGGATTAACAATGTGAGTGTTTGCCTGCTCAACAGCTTTAAAGATATTTCGCATGAGCAAAAAGTCGCAGAGGCATTAAAAAATGCAGGAGTTGAGTACGTAACACAATCGGCCAAACTCTTGCCGGAAATCAATTACCTCGATCGCACCGAAACTGCGGTGGTCAACTCTTACCTTCTCCCCATTGTCGACAATTATCTCAACGGAATAGAAAAGCATGTCTCCACCCTCAACGTGATGAAGAGCTCTGGCGGACTCGCGGGAAGACACGACTTTGAACCTAAAGACAGTCTCCTCAGCGGGCCGGCCGGTGGAGTTGTTGCCGGCTCCGTGATCGCCCGCCAAACTGGTGAAGACAAAGTGATCACGTTCGACATGGGCGGAACGAGCTCGGATGTGGCTCGCTACTACGAGCGCTACGACTACACCTACAACACAACCATTGGCGATGCGCACATCAGCGGACCGGCACTTCACATTCACACCGTTGCTGCCGGTGGCGGATCAGTTTGCGATTTTGACGGGAAAAAATTCACCGTAGGACCCGAAAGTGGTGGGGCACAACCGGGGCCAGCGAGCTACGGAGCTGGAGGCCCTCTTTGTATCACAGATGTCAACCTGCTACTCGGCAAAATGGCTACCGACAAAATGAGCATTCCGCTAAATCGGGAAGCAGCTCAGTCGGCTCTGGAAAAAATTCTCGAGAGAGGGGAAACGAGTGGATCTAAAGAGCAAGTACTGCAAGGATTTCTCGACATCGCTAATGAAAAAATGGCTGATGCCATCAGAAAAATCTCGGTTGGGAAAGGCTACGATCCAGCTGAATATGCGTTGCTCGCTTTTGGCGGAGCCGGAGGAATGCATGCCTGCAAGGTGGCTGAGTTGCTCAACATGAAAAAACTAATCATCCCACAAGACGCAGGAATACTAAGTGCTTTTGGAATTGGAAATGCACTCGAGGAACGCTTCGTTTCCAAACAGCTGCTCACTTCTCTCGAGAACGCATCGGAGATTGACAAGGCAATTGAAAATGCATCAGATGAAGCACTTCAGGAACTCAAAGAAGTCGGTTACAGCGAAGAGGAAATCCACGTTCGTCACGTGTTTTGCTACCTGCGTTTCGAAGGTCAGGAGCACAACATCGAAATCGACAGAAATGAGACCGACAACCTGGAAGCGGCCTTCGAGGAAACTTACCGCTCGCTTTACGGCCACTACATCACTGATAGAAAAATAGAACTCGACACAATCAAGGTCGTTGCAAGTACTCGCGAAGAAAAAATTGAAGTTGCTCCGGTACCCTCCGAAAAAATCCCGGCAAAGCCAATTAAAAAACAACAGGCCTGGACCGGTAATGAGATGGAAGAAGTTGGAGTTTTCGACATCGATCAAATGCAGCCCGGGTCTTTCTTCCGCGGACCAGCGATTTTGGTTTTCCCCACATCTACCACTTTTATCGAAAAAAACTGGTCTGCCAGTTTCGATGAAAATTTAACACTGCGCGTAAAGAGAAAACAGACTGAAAAAACCAAAGCTCTCGATCAACCAGAAGAGGTACAACTCGAACTTTTTAGCAATCGCTTCACCAGAATTGCCGAAGAAATGGGAGCGCTGCTTCAGCGAACTGCCTTTTCGGTTAACGTAAAAGAACGGCTCGACTTTTCTTGCGCCTTGCTCGACACCAATGGAGATTTGGTGGTGAACGCGCCTCACATACCTGTTCACCTTGGGGCATTGGGTGTTTGTGTTAAGGCCGTTAGAGGGGAACTCGATCTTCAGGAAGGCGATGTAGCAATTACAAATCACCCTGGTTTTGGTGGCTCCCATTTGCCGGATGTCACTTTGGTGATGCCGATTTTTCACAAGGGAAATCTGATTGGTTACGCGGCCAACAGAGCGCACCATGCAGAAATTGGCGGAATTACTCCCGGATCGATGCCGGCCAGAGCAACCCGTCTGGCCCAGGAAGGCGTAGTGATTGCCCCTACCTACATAATGAAAAATGGCGAGGTGAAATGGCAAGAAATTGAAGAACGGCTTACATCGGGGAAATATCCGACCAGAGCACTTCAGGAGAACCTGGCCGATCTAAATGCCGCACTTGCTTCACTCAATTCGGGAAAAACCCAACTCGTGGAGCTGGTCGAAAAAGAAGGAAGAGAAAAAGTGATGCACTACATGCACTCACTGAAAAAATACGCTAGCGATAGCCTTTGGAGAGCTCTCAAATCTTTTGGTCAAAAAAACTGGCAGGCAGTGGAAAAGCTAGACGATGGAAGTCAGTTGGCTGTAAAAATCGAAATGGGTGAAAAGTTAGTTTTCGACTTTGAGGGAACTTCGCCCACTCACCCAAAAAACCTCAATGCCAACAGAGCAATTACCACTAGTGTCTTGCTCTACGTGATGCGCCTCATCGCTGGAGAGAACATTCCGCTCAATGAGGGAATGCTCGACAAAGTCGAGATCCGACTTCCAGAAGATTGCATGCTCAACCCAACTTTTAGTGAAGATCCTGAAGAGTGCCCTGCCGTGGTTGGAGGAAATGTTGAAATCAGCCAGCGATTGACCGACACACTCCTGAAAGCGTTCGAACTGGCAGCTTGTAGCCAGGGAACGATGAACAACGTGCTCTTTGGAAACGACCGTTTTGGCTACTACGAAACTATTTGCGGAGGAACCGGAGCGGGACCAAATTTCGATGGGGCCGATGGAGTTCACCAGCACATGACTAACACGCGAATTACGGACGCAGAAATCATGGAATATCGCTATCCGGTGCGGGTTCGTGACTTTTCAATCCTCAAAGGTTCGGGTGGTGCCGGAAACCACAGAGGTGGAAATGGCGTGAAACGGGAACTTGAATTCCTGGAGGATGTCACTCTCACTGTTCTCACTCAACACAGAACCACTGCACCTTACGGAATGAATGGAGGTGCTCCCGGGCGAAGCGGTAGTCAGATGGTGAGACGGAAAAACGGAAATATTGAGCCGATGGAATTTATCGACACTTCGGAGCTAAAGGCTGGAGACAGATTTATCATTGAGACTCCAGGAGGTGGTGGATTCGGAAGGAAAAGTTAGTTTTCTGAAAGCAGAGAAGACTCTAGTTCAGACCCAGTTCTTTGTTCAGGTCATCGATTTGTTGACGTTGACCCAACACAAAAATTTTGGCGTGTTTCGTAAGTCGATCGTCCGGACCTGGATTTAGAACAAATTCACCATCTTCGCTTTTGAGACCGATAATGTTCACTCCGAAACGCTTTCGAATGTCGAGTTCGCGAAGTGTTTTATCTTTCATTTCATCAGGCAAGTCTTTACAGGCTATCTCCTCGAGATTGACATTGCCCTCACCCGCCACCGAGATTTGATTTACAAAGTCGAATACATCAGGACTCGTAACCATAGAAGCCATCTGTCCCCCTCCCACTTTATCGGGCATGATAACATTATTGGCACCACCAATGATCAGCTTCTTTTCAGTAGTATCCACAGACGCTCGACTCACAATTTGTATTGTTCCATTCAGTTCCCTTGCAGTTACCACAACAAACAAGTTTTCAGCGTCATCAGGCAGTGCAGATATTAAAGCACTTGCCTTTTTGACATGGGCTTTTTCAAGTGTTTCATCTTCAACGGCATTTCCATGCAAGTGTAAAATCCCGTCCTCCTTAAGCTCTTCGCAAGTCTCTTCACTTTCATCTATTACTATGAATTCATAATTGTGCTTTTGCAGGTGATTACAAGCCATTCTGCCTACACGACCATAGCCACACACAATAACATGATCGTTTAGATCATCAATGCGATTTTTCATTTTGAGAATTTTTAGTTGATCCTGAAATTTTCCGGTTACGAAGAAGCTAGTCACCGCAGAAACGGTGTAAGCAAAAACACCAAAACTGAAAACAATTAGAAAAATAGTAAAGACCTGTCCACTAGGTGAAAGGTCTCCCACCTCCTTATAGCCTACTGTAGAAACAGTAATGACAGTCATGTAAAGAGAATCCAAAAAGCTAAAACCCTCAATTAGCATGTAGCCAGTGATTCCACCAACGAGAATGATGAAAATAATACCTAAGGCGAGATAGATGCGCTTAAAAGACTCAGTACTCAGCAAGGTCGACAGCTTTACTCAAGTTCCCAAATGGTTTTGCGCTTCTTTTTCAGCTTGAAGTAATTCTTGTTTTCAAGAACAAAGGCCATCACAAGATAAACTATGATAGGCGAACCGAGAGTAATAAAAGACAAATAAATAAATGATAGGCGAACCTTGTGCGCCTTGATGCCGAGCTTGTCGCCCCACCACGCGCATACACCAAAAGCTTGCTTTTCGAAGAAATCAAATATCCTGTTTATCATGACGATTTGCTTTTAGTAATTGAACACCAATATGGCAATTTAAGCATTTTTTGTGAGTGCAGTATTCGTTCTTTAA
Organism: Halocola ammonii; assembly: GCF_049334165.1. NCBI lineage: Bacteria > Pseudomonadati > Bacteroidota > Flavobacteriia > Flavobacteriales > Halocolacceae > Halocola > Halocola ammonii. Next base: position 53,073 of record NZ_JBEGHD010000011.1, on the reverse strand, counting down.
CTCTATGAGAGCCTGACTGTCGTAGGCGTTCTCAGCTTCAATCCCAAGTTTCTTCCAGTTGCGGATGATCTGATTGTTTTCAGCTCCGCAAGATTGAAGCAATCGAAAAGCCCGATTGACAAATCTCTCTTCTTTCTTGTAGCGGCCGTAAACAAAAAGAAAAGGAACGACTGTATTGATGATAATATTTTCAACTGAGGACTTCCCGAGTTTTTTCACGCGCTTTTTCGACTCTTTGCTAAATGTATAGTGCCGATCCCAAAACTCACTGGCTTGAACATCCAGCAAGAGATGCACTTCTTTCGGCTCTTCAATTTCGATAAATTTTGAGAAAAGGTTGCTCGACTTGTAAATTAAGTGAGCAAACTGAGCAATCCTCACGTAAGGAAAATTCGAAGGCATCAATCTCAGGAGTTTCCAGTTGGCGGAGGCGATTGGCTTCAAATCAAATTTACTCTTCAAAAAATTATATTCGTTGATCAGGTCGTTTTCGTAGTAGTTCTCTGCTTCTTCGGGGAGCAAGCCCGACTGGCCAAAGAGCAATGCCTCAATTTGAAACTGACTCGATTTGTGCTTTCCCAAAATTTTCAGCGGGAGTGATTCCGCCAGCCGCTCAAAAGCATGGGCATTCACCTTGAAGCCAAAGTTGCGTGCAAGAATCTGATAAAGCGTTTCGCTCCAATCGTATTTATTGGCTTCGAGCTTGTCAGATATGTAATCGGTCTTTCGTTCCAGCCTTTCTACAATCAGCCGGTCGAGCCACGAACTCATGTAAAAAGATTTCACCTGATGGATATGGGAAGCACATGGGATCCAGGTCTTGTTTTTCAAAAACTGCTGATAGCGATGGTAGGCATCCATGTAGATGTAGCCGGAAACCACCAGAGTTGGCAAGTCGCCCTCCTGCCTCAAATGAACCGGTCGGTCGTTGTTGAGGACTACGTGCAAAATCACGTTGTCATAATTCTCGTCTTGGTGGTGTTTGTGTGCCCACCAGTCGGAAGCATTCTGGTGGATTTCTACATTTCCAAACCACTCGCGCTCTCCGAGTTTGATTCGGGCCTGAAGGAAATCGGGACCTGCATTGAAGTTGTGAACTCCGGGCTTGAGCACCGTAATGGGTTCACCTTCGGTTGTTTTGAGCCGGGGCGTAGTAAAGAGCTGGAATTTCCAGAGGTAGTGCAAAAAATCTTCGTTCATGGCTAAGGCTTTTCAAAAATGAAATTAGCACAAAGCTGATAACAAAGCAATTAGATCACTCCCTTTTCTCTGAGTAGGGCTTCCATTTCGGATTGTAAACTTTCGGCCTGGGCTCGTGCAGCGGTTTCAAAATCGCTTCCGTTGGACGCGTAAAGAATGCTTCTCGAAGCGTTTACCAACAAACCGCAATCTTTATTCATGCCGTAGTGAGCTACGTCTTTCAGGCTTCCGCCCTGGGCTCCCACTCCGGGAACCAACAAAAAGTGATCGGGAATAATTTTGCGAATGTCTCCCAACATTTCTGCACGCGTTGCGCCCACTACAAACATGGTGTTCTCAGCAGTTCCCCAACCTTTTACTCGCTTGATGATTTTTTGATAGAGTGGGGTGTCCTTGTCGTAGATAAATTGAAAGTCGAGCGCTCCGGGGTTTGAGGTCAAAGCCAGCACGATCGCCCATTTCCCAGGATAACTCAGAAATGGTTTGATAGAATCTTCTCCCATGTAAGGAGCCACTGTAACTGAGTCGCACTTTAGCTCTTCGAAAAATGCATTGGCGTAGTACGAAGATGAATTTCCGATGTCTCCTCTCTTAGCATCGGCAATCACAAAAATGTCATCGGGCAGATAGTCGATGGTTCTTTCGAGACTTTTCCAACCCTGCAAACCGTAGCGTTCGTAAAAAGCGAGGTTTGGTTTAAAAGCTACTGCCAAATCTTTTGTCGCATCGATGATCGACTTGTTGAAAGCAAAAATCGGATCTTCGGTATTCTTGAAGTGATCCGGAATTTTGTCGAGGTCAGTGTCTAGTCCAATGCAGAGAAATGACTTCTTCTTTTTAATGTTTTCAATCAGTTGCTCTCTTGTCATGAGTCTTCTCCGGCTTTAAGTTTCTCAGAGTTTTCGGCCATTTTCAGCGCATCGATGATTTCCTGAATTTCACCTCCATCGATCACGCTTGAAAGGTTGTAAAGAGTGAGATTAATTCGGTGATCGGTCACTCTTCCCTGTGGGTAATTATAGGTTCGGATTTTAGCAGAGCGGTCACCGGTAGAAACCAGGGACTTTCTTTCCGCAGCTCGTTCAGCTTGCTTTTTCTCCAGCTCTTTTTCATAAAGTCTAGAACGCAAAACCTGAACTGCCTTCTCGTAGTTTTTGTGCTGACTTCTTCCATCCTGGCACTCCACCACCATTCCTGAAGGGATGTGGGTGAGGCGAACGGCACTTTCTGTTTTGTTTACGTGCTGACCACCTGCTCCTGATGAGCGATAAGTGTCCTTTTTCACATCCGACATGTTCAGGTCGATATCCACTTCATCGGCTTCTGGAAGCACTGCCACAGACGCAGCACTGGTGTGAACCCTTCCCTGGCTTTCTGTTGCCGGAACACGTTGAACACGGTGCACTCCAGATTCGTATTTCATAGTACCATACACTTCATCCCCGGAAACACTAAATGTGATTTCCTTGAATCCGCCCATCGTACCCTCGTTGATATTGGCGATATCGAGCTTCCAGCCTTTTCCTTCAATGTACTTGGTGTACATTCTAAAAAGGTCACCTGCAAAAATACTGGCTTCGTCACCACCAGCTCCGGCACGAATTTCAACGATAACATCTTTCTTGTCTTCCGGATCTTTGGGGATGAGCATGAACTTGATTTCTTCCTCGAGCTTGTCGCGCTCTTTCTCCAGATCGTGCAGCTCTTCTTTAGCCATTTCCTTCATCTCCGGATCGTCATCCTGCTCAATCATTTCACGTGAAGAAGAAATGTTGTCCAGTACATTTTTGTACACATCGTGCATTTTGCTGTACTGTTCCAATTCGCTGTATTCTTTCATCAGCTTGGCGTAGCGCGTTTGATCCGCAATCACGTCAGGGTCGACAACTAGCTTGCCTACCTCACGATAGCGATCGGCAATTGCTGCCAGTTTGCTCAACAAATCACTCATCTCAAATTGGATTAATATTCAAAAGTTCCGTGCTCCGTGTCGATCGTGAGACTGGCTTTTTCAGCTTTTTCACAACGGCCAACGATCTGAGCATCCACGCCAAAGGATTTCGAAATTTCGATCACTTCAGACGCATATTCTTCAGGAAGGTAAATCTCCATGCGGTGGCCCATATTGAACACCTTGTACATCTCTTTCCACTCAGTACCAGACTCTTCCTGAATCATCTTGAAAAGCGGTGGAGTTGGAAAAAGATTGTCTTTTACGACATGAAGATCGTCCACAAAATGTAGCACCTTGGTTTGGGCTCCACCACTACAGTGAACCATTCCATGGATTTTGTCACGGTGCGATTCTAGTAGCTTCGAAATGATTGGAGTGTAAGTTCGAGTTGGGGATAAAACCATTTTCCCAGCATCAATTGGCACTCCGTCAACCTTGTCAGTTAATTTTTTACTTCCCGAATAAATCAACTCTGAAGGCACTCCAGGATCGAAACTCTCGGGAAACTTGCTTTTCAGCTCACCGCCAAAGACATCGTGACGAGCGGAAGTAAGGCCGTTGCTGCCCATTCCCCCGTTGTATTCTTTCTCGTATTTGGCCTTTCCAAAAGAGGAAAGTCCGACTATCACATCGCCATCGGATATATTGCTATTGTCGATCACCCGGTCGCGCTTCATGCGGCTCACCACTGTAGAATCGACAATGATCGTTCTCACCAAATCACCCACATCGGCTGTTTCGCCACCAGTAGAATAAATCGAAAGTCCCATTTCGCGCAAGTCGGCAAGCAACTCTTCAGTGCCATTGATGATTGCCGAAATCACTTCTCCTGGTACCAGGTTTTTGTTTCTGCCGATGGTCGAAGAAACCAGAATGTTCTCGGTTGCACCAACACACAACAGATCGTCCACATTCATGATCAATGCATCCTGGGCAATCCCCTTCCACACCGACAAGTCACCAGTTTCTTTCCAGTACATGTAAGCCAGCGAAGATTTTGTACCTGCTCCATCGGCATGCATCACCACGCAGTGATCTTCACTGCCTGTGAGATAATCTGGGATAATCTTGCAAAACGCCTTCGGGAACAGACCTTTATCGATGTTTTCAATGGCCTTGTGAACGTCTTCTTTTGACGCGGACACTCCCCTGGCATCGTATCTAGATTCGGTTGGCATACTGTGATTTTTTGTAGTGCTCCAAAAATTTGGCGCAAAGATAAGGGGCTGACCCGACATGCAGGCCAGCCCCTTTCAATATTTTATCGACTGATTGTTAACCTCCGCTAATTGTTCTGAGGCGGTACATAATCATTGCTTCGAATAGTAAAGACTGTCCGCCTGTTTTTCTGGTGGGCAGCTTCTTTTGCTTCCTCAGTAGCCATGGCACTGATTTGCTTATCGGTGATCTTAGGCTCTTCCTCACCTTTACCAACGGCATATAGTCGAGCCTTGTCGATTCCCTGATCAATAAGATAATCTACACAAGTCTGTGCACGTCTTTGAGAAAGTTCCTGGTTGTAGGAAGCTGAACCTCGCGTATCGGTGTGTGCCTCGAGGTTAATTACGAGCGTTGGGTTTTTCTCCAAAAGGTCAACAAGGTATTGAAGTGAATCCGGTGAGTTCACCGTGTCGTTAACAAGGAGGTTTGCTTTGTTGAATGGATAAAGTACAGTCGGGAAAGTGTACTCTTTATCAATTCTGATTTCCTGAATAAAGTACTCACGAGCAAAAGTTGTAGACTCGCTGAGGCCAACAGTACTGAACTGATCACCTGTTCCGATGTAATTCTCTTTAGAAACATCCACCGTGTAGTTCGTTTCTGGTTTAATTTCACCATCACAAAGTGAGAAGCCACCGTTTTCATCTGTCGTCAACTCGAAAGAAGAACCGTCAGATCCATTTACAATTACTCTCGCATTTGGGATTGTAGCTGCAGTTTCGTCATCGTAAACCGTAGCCTGAAGGCAGAACTCAAGAGGTGGCATTTTGAATGAGTAGATGTCATCCAAACCTTTTCCGCCATCGCGGCTAGAAGTGAAAAGTCCTTTATCTTCTTCTCCTTCGAAAATAATTCCGTAGTCGTCAGCTGCAGTGTTGATCGGGTAGCCCATGTTTTTCACATTTCCCCACTCGCGATCACCTGTTGCTTCAGCTTCGTAAATGTCCAGTCCTCCAAGACCACCATCGTGACCGTTTGAGGCGAAGTAAAGAGTTCCGTCTTCGCGGATGTAGGGAAAGCGTTCGTCATCTGCAGTATTGATCTGCGGACCGAGGTTGGTGATATTTGTCCAAACATCTTCTCTTCTGTCGTAAGTTGCCATCCAGAGGTCCCTTCCACCCTGGCCACCTGGCATGTTTGAAACGAAAATCATGTACTCATCATCCGGGCTGATCCATGGATTACCAACGTGGCTCGAGTCGTCTTGCTCTCTGTCGATCATTGGCACGAGCTCTGAAACTCCGTAGTCGTTACCTCTTTTCTGTGCCTTGTAAATCTTACAAGGTAGGCGCCCGTCATCGTTAAATTCACAGCGAGTGAAGTACATGTCGCTCATTCTGCTATCGAAAGAGCCGGTTCCTTCGTTAGACTTTGTATTAACAGTACTGTTCAATGGAACTGGTGTGCTCCACTTTCCTTTTTTGTCTCTTTTGGCAGAGAAAAGATCCATGAAGTTGTTTCCAGTCTTTGGATCGGTGTCGTCTCCCTGAGCGCTTGGACGCGAGCTGGAGAAAACGATTTCTTCCAACCTTCTATCCGAAAACGCAGGGCTGAAATCGAAGTACTCAGTGTTGAGCAAAATTTCGTTTTCTACGATGTAGCGCGATTCCGGGTCTTCGAATTGCTCTGCAGCTTTCTCTGCTGCTTCTATCATCATATCAGCTTTTCCCTGATCTCCACCTTCGCGAGCGTAGCTGTTGAACTGCTCCACTGCCTCATCATATCGCTGCTGATTCAGCATTACTTCACCTAAGCGATAAAACACAATTGGATCCTGAGTGTGGTATCTGGCAGTGAGAGCTTTTTTGTAATACTCCTCAGCGTTTTCGTTTTGGGTTACCTGGCGATAGCACTCTCCTATTCTAAAAAGGATGTAAGCCGCTCTTTCGAGGTCATCCTCTTTTTCGTAAGCTGTTTTGTAAAGGTCTGCTGCTTCGTGGAAGCCTTCATTATCGTACTCAACTTCAGCTACGATAAATTGTTTGCTCTTGTCCTGACCGTAAGAAGACAGTGAAAAAGCAATGAATAGAAAAGAGTATAGTAAGATTTGAGCTGTTCTCATTTGTATCGAAAATTTAACGACATTGGATAATAGTAAGGGCGAAAATAATGAAATAATAATTAGATACACAAATGCATTATGCCGCCAGAGCGTGCATGATTCAAAGAAATCAGCGGATGTGCTACTTAGGCAAAGTCAAAAACATTCATTACAGTTTCCAACATCCTATGCGACTTTTTTAACATGTGCTTTATTAAACGCCTGTTAGACGAATTCATTTCACAAAAAAACCGGGGAGCACCTTTTTAGCACTTCCCCGGTCTTGCAGGTTAAAAAATTGTCCGTCTGGACCTAGCGCGTAAAAAGTAATTCTCTGAGCTTCGGCATTGGCCACACCTCATCGTCAATCAGCGACTCAAGGTGATCAGAGTGAATTCTAATCTCTTCAGTGATTGGCTTCATTGAGTGGGCATAAATCTCAGCGATTTTCTGAACATCCTCTTCTCTGTCAATCTCCTCTGACTTTTCGTGAAGTAGATCCAGTTGCTCGCGAATACCGTTTACGTGATCGGAGATGTCGCGAATCAATTTGATCTGAGTTTGTGAAGCAGTTCCTGCATCATTTCCGAGCACGTCCATCAATCCTTTCACATTTTCAATCAATCTGTTCTGGTAAGTGATGGCCGCAGGAATGACGTGGTTTTGAGCAAGGTCTCCGCAAACTTTCGCTTCGATCTGTCTTCTTAGAATAAAGTTTTCCATCTCAACTTCCCAGCGCGCGTCCAACTCCTGGGGTGCAAGGACATTCAGACGATCAAACATCTCGCGAACGTCTTTATTGAGCCAGGTTCCAAGTGCTGAAGGTGTGTCTTTCAGGTTTGAAAGACCGCGCTTCTCAGCTTCTTTCACCCATTCTTCACTATAGCCGTTTCCTTCAAAACGAACATCTTTCGACTCTTTGATGAGCTTTTGGAGTTCTTTCAGAATTGCTTCGTCTTTTTTCAATCCGTCTTTAATGCGCTTATCTACAGCTTTCTTAAATTTCTGAAGCTGGTCAGCCATAATCGTGTTGAGCGCGATCATCGCATTGGCACAGTTGGCACTCGAACCAACAGCACGGAACTCAAATTTGTTACCAGTAAAAGCAAACGGTGAAGTTCTGTTTCTGTCGGTGTTGTCAAGCAGGAACTGAGGAATCTTTCCGATCTCAAGCTTGAGTTCGGTTTTGTCCTCTGGAGTCATTTTTCCTGCTTTCACGTTTTTCTCGAGGTCATCCAAAAGTTGGGTGAGCTGCGAACCGATAAAAACTGAAATAATTGCCGGAGGCGCCTCGTGAGCTCCGAGTCTGTGATCATTCCCTGCAGAAGCAATGCTTGCGCGAAGGACGTCTGCATGATTGTGAATGGCCATGATCGTATTCACAAGGAATGTGAGAAACTGAAGGTTCGATTTAGGATTCTTGCCCGGCTTCAATAGGTTCACTCCTGTATCAGTGCTGAGTGACCAGTTGTTGTGCTTTCCTGAACCGTTCAAACCAGCAAATGGCTTTTCGTGAATCAGTACGCGGAAATCGTGTTTCTTAGCCACTTTCTCGAGAAGGTCCATCACAAGCAGGTTGTGATCGTTGGCCAGGTTGGCCTCCTCAAACATCGGAGCCATCTCAAACTGGTTTGGCGCTACCTCATTGTGGCGAGTAGTCACCGGAATTCCAAGTCTGTGCGACTCCACTTCAAAATCTTGCATGCAAGCCATCACTCGCTCGGGAATAGAACCGAAATAGTGGTCGTCAAGTTGCTGACCTTTGGCCGGTGCGTGCCCAAAAAGGGCTCTTCCGGTTAATGCAATGTCTGGGCGAGCGTTGTAAAGTGCCTTGTCAACGAGGAAGTACTCCTGCTCCCATCCGAGAGTAGTATTCACACGTTTTACATTCTTATCGAAATACTTACATACATCAGTTGCCGCTTTGTCGACAGCATTCAACGCTTTAATAAGAGGCATTTTATAGTCGAGTGCAAAACCGGTGTAAGAAATAAAGATCGTTGGAATACAAAGTGTGTTTCCGATAATGAATGCCGGAGACGATGGATCCCAAAGCGTGTAACCGCGAGCTTCGAAAGTGTTTCGAATCCCTCCACTCGGGAAGGAACTGGCATCAGGCTCTTGTTGAACAAGCAACGAACCGTCAAATTTCTCTAGCGCTCTTCCATCACCTGTTGGTGTGATGAACGAATCATGCTTTTCTGCTGTGGCACCTGTTAGCGGCTGAAACCAGTGCGTGTAATGCGTTGCACCGCGGTTCATCGCCCACTCTTTCATGGCAGAAGCTACCTGATCTGCAAGCTTTCGATCGATGCGAGTACCTTTATAAGTAGCTCCCATCACACTTTCGTAAGCTTCGTCAGTCAGGTATTCACGCATGGCATAAGGGCCAAAAACGTTTTCACCGTAGAAATCCGAGATTTTCTTCGAGGGCGGAGTTTGGTAAAGCGGTTTGCGATGAAAAACATCTTCTAGCGCTTTGATTCTGAAAGTCGGCATGTTGCTGTGATTTTGTGGCATTGATTAATAATTTGCAAATGTAAATGATAACAACTCCGATTTCGACAATTTTTATTCTCTTTTTTCAACGACCCCTAATTTTTTAGGGGGTAAAAAATGTTTTTCCCTCTTTTGCTGCCAGACACCCTTCTTTTAGCCGAGACAAAATTCCTTTCACCCTGCTTTTTGAACAAGTGTTGAAAACTTTCTCTGTGCAATTCCTTCCCAGAAAAGTGCAATGAACAACACAAGATACTCGAGCCACAGCCACATTGGAGAGATCTGAAAACTGTTTTCGTGGTAAAAAGCGTAGCTGAACAAAACAGTTGCTGACCACCAAAGTGGAAAGCGCCAGCGAGTGAAGACTGAAATCGCTACGAGAAGAATCACGTACCACGGGTGCACGATGCTGGCGAAAAGAAAGTAGAGCAAAAGAGCGAAGAGTACTTTATCGAGTAATCGGCCCTTCAGTAGTTTTTTCTGAAAAGCAAAAACAAGAATCGCGAGCGTCACTAAAACGGCTACTACTGGTCCGGCAGTGCGGATGATATTGTAACCGGTGACCCACTCTCCCACTTCCCGAATGAGAAAATAGAAACTCGCATTGAACTCGAAGTAGCGGAAATACAAATCGATGCTCGACCAGAGATTGGCGAATAGCTCAGTAGAGAAAAAAGGAACAAAGAAAACAGCAAAACTGAGCAGTGCCGAGAATCCAAGCAACAGGAAATTCTTGAATTTCATTTCCGCCAAAATGAATGGCAAAAACATGAGCGGCAAAAGCTTTATCGAAACGGCTGCGCCAAGGAGAAGTCCCGACAACAGATATTTTCTTCTAAAACAAAGCAGCAAGGCACCGAGCAAAAAAGCGATTTCCACACCTTCGAAGTGCAGATTGGCGGTAAGCTCAATAATCACCAGTGGGTTTAGCGCATAAAGCAAAACCAGATATTCAGGCTTTTTGAAAAAACGAAGAAGCTGCACCATAAACAGGATCGTAGCCACTTCGGAAAGAATAATCAGAATCCGCAGAAAAAAAATTTCAAGCTCGATGTTACCATTAGCCAAAAATGAAGCTCCGGCAAACATCAGCTGATTGAGCGGAGGGTAAACTGTGTAGTAACTGGGTGAGTTTATACTTTCGAAAAGCTGTTGATCAAGTTGGAAAGCAGACCGCTCCTCTTCGCTCAGTTCCGAAGGCAGGTAAAGATATGGGTTGCCCCCGTTGGCCGAAATTCGTCCGTCCCAGGCAAAACGGTACACATCATCAGAAAGCTCGGGAGTGCAGAACAGAAGTGAGAGACGTAGAAAAATTGCTGCGGTTAAAACCCACTTCCAGCTGAGTATTTTCATTGAACTCAACAGCAGCGCAAAACCACCAAAAGCGGAAGCCATGCAAATCAGAAACTGGTAGAAGTTTTCTCGGGAAGTGAAGTAAGCAGCAATAAATAGACCTGCAAAAAGCAAAACCAGTCCAACGACAACTTTCCAATCGAACTGGTTTTTAGGGTTCATAATTCTGCGGTTAAACTCTGGTGTGCCTCACTGAAAAGTAAAAAACGTAGCCGAATCCGAGAGTGAGCATTAGGTGGAAAGGTAGCATTCCAAAATCGCCCAGGTGAAAAGCCAACACAATTCCGAATATGAAATAGAGCGTGAGCAGACCTTCCACGAAAGAAAGCGGACTCACTTTGAGCGACCGGTATTTGTTTCCGCGCCAGGTTCCCCCAGTTTTGCCAATCGCAAATTTTGGTGTACGGATAAAAGGCGTTTTTCTTCCGAGATAGCCCTCCACAACTGCCACTGTATTGTGCAACGACATTCCCATAGAAACCGAAAGGAACATCGGAAAGCGAACCACAAAGCTTTTGAAATCTGACCACCAGCCCCGACCGCTTTTTTCCATGGAAACCCAATAGAAAAAACTAAGGATGAAAAAGCTGATCAAAAAAATGGAAGCCAGATTGAAAAGCAGGGCATACTGCACACTTTGGCTTTTAATGAAAAGCATCGGAATGCTCAAAACTGCCGTTAATAGAATGCAAATAAAAACTGCGCTGTTGAGCAAGTGAAAAATCGCATGAATTTTAGTTCCGGAGTCGATGCCTTTCTCACGTAGTACTTTCGGTAGGTTTTTAACAGCACACTCCGCTGCACCTTTTGTCCAGCGAAACTGCTGGTTTTTTAGAGCGTTCATCTCGGCCGGAAGTTCCGCAGGTGAGCCGACTTCTTGTTTATAGACGAATTTCCATCCGGCAAGCTGAGCGCGATAGCTCAGATCGAGGTCTTCGGTGAGCGTGTCGCTTTGCCAACCGCCTGCTTCATCGATGCACGTTTTTCGCCACACTCCGGCAGTTCCATTGAAATTGATAAAATGTCCACTGCTGTTTCTTCCCGATTGCTCCACAGTGAAGTGCGCATCAAGACCAAAGGCCTGCATTCGGGTAAGCCAAGAAAAATCTTTGTTCAGGTGCTCCCATTTGGTTTGCACCAATCCCACTTTCTCATTTGCAAAGGCTGGGATAGTCTTTTTCAGAAAATCTTTGGATGGGACGAAGTCAGCATCGAAAATAGCGGTGAATTCACCCCGGCAAATTTCTAATCCGTAAGCAAGTGCACCAGCTTTAAAACCACTTCGCTCAGGTCGCTTGATGTGTTTGATGTCAATTCCACGAGCTTTTACCTCCTCGATTTTTTTTGCAGCCACCTCAAAAGATTCATCCGTGCTGTCATCGAGCACTTGAATCTCAAGTTTGTCTTTTGGGTAGTCGAGTTGTGCGACAGATTCGATCAGGCGCTCCACCACATAGAGCTCGTTGAAAACGGGAAGCTGAACGGTGACAACGGGCCACTCTTCTGGCTCAGCATCCTTGTCAGACCCTACAAGTTGCTTCTTCATTTTTCGATAGGCCAAAGCCAATTGAAGTTGGATCAGGCTGTAGCAAAAAATGAAAGCCAGAAGCAAACCGTAAATAATGATGACGACCAGTTCCAATTTCACCTGTATTTGAAGATTGTCCAAATAATTTTATAGCCCGCTAAAATAGAGCCTTTGAGAGTGCCTGTAACTTTCGAAACTCCAATTCTTTTTCTGTACTTCACCGGCACTTCCTCGAAGGAAAGATTCTGTTGTGCCGCTTTCACCTGCATTTCCACAGTCCAGCCAAAATTCGTGTCGACCATTCCAAGCTCGTTGAGCTTTTTGAGCTTGATTGCTCTGAACGGACCAAGGTCGGTAAACTTCACTCCATAAAAAAGCTTAATCAATTTTGTGGCGAGCCAATTACCAAACACCTGCTGAGGCATCATCGAGCCTTTTTCTTTGTTGCCAAGAGCACGAGAGCCAATCACAAAATCGATGTCGCGGTTTTTGATTGGCGACACAACTTTCTCGAGTTCCTCCGGATGATCCGAATAATCGGCATCCATAAAAACAAGTACATCCGCTCTTGGGGAAATTTGATTGACGTAAGAAATCCCACGAAGGCAGGCAGCTCCGTAGCCCTGCATCTGCTCGTGAAGTACTGTGGCACCAGCTTTCTCAGCCTCAGCCGCAGTGCCATCAGAAGAATTATTGTTGACTACAACGACATTTCGAACGATCTTAGAGTCGATGTCTCCGAGAACAAGACCGATGCTTTTTTCTTCGTTGTATGCGGGGATTACCACATCAATGATCATGATGCAAACTTAGCTAAAGGCGACAGCCCAGTTATCACAAAATCATGTTGACTTTCAACAGTGCAAAATGGAAAAGGGGTCACTCGCCAGAAGCAGAAACGTTCTCCTCCTCTGGCACGTCAATTCTGCGTGGATACTGTTCAAGCGCTTTTTCCAACACTTTAGCAGCTTTCCTAAGCGATTCCACATTCAGCACGTAGGCCAATCTGACTTCTCGCTTACCTTTTCCGGGCGTTGAATAAAATCCGGTAGCGGGAGCCATCATCACCGTCTGGTTTTCGTATTCGAAAGTTTCCAACATCCACTGGCAAAAATCATCGCAATCCTCTACCGGAAGTTCAGCTATGCAGTAAAATGCGCCAGAAGGCTTCGGACATCTCACACCTGGAATTTTGTTGAGCAGATCTACCAGTACATTTCTTCTCTCCACGTAATCTTCAATCACGCGATCGAAATACTCCTGCTCTGTGTCGAGTGCTGCCATTGCAGCAAGCTGGCCTAGAGTGGGTGGGCTCAACCTGGCCTGAGCAAATTTCAAAGCCATGTTGAGAACCTCTTTGTTGCGGGTAATCAATGCACCAATTCTTGCTCCGCACATACTGTAGCGCTTCGAAATACTGTCGATCATCACCACGTTGTCTTCCACTCCTTCGAGACTCATCACTGAGAAAGGAGTGGCTCCATCGTAGCAAAATTCGCGGTAAACCTCATCGGCAAAAAGGTAGAGGTCGTGTTCTTTAACCAGGTCTTTCAATCGCTGAAGCTCTTCCTTTTTGTAGAGGTAGCCAGTCGGATTTCCGGGATTGCAAAGCATAATCCCTTTGGTCTTCGAAGTGATCTGCTTTTCAAATTCTTCGATAGGCGGAAGTGCAAATCCGTTTTCGATTGAGGCAGTCACAGGTTTCACTGTGATTCCGGCCATGAGGGCAAAACCGTTGTAGTTGGCATAAAACGGTTCGGGGATAATCACTTCATCGCCTGGATCAAAACAAGTCATGAAAGCAAACACCAGAGCTTCTGAACCTCCGGTAGTCACCAAAATGTTGTTCGCCTCAATGTCTACATCCTTTGTCTTGTAGTACTTTGCCAGACCTTGACGATATTCCTCAAAACCTTCGGAGTTGGTATAGGCGATAACATTCATTTTCACTTCATTCAACCGATCAAAAACCACTCGAGGTGTTTCGATATCCGGTTGACCGATATTCAGGTGATAGACTTGTCTCCCGGCTTTTTTGGCCGCCTCGGCATAAGGAACCAATTTTCTAATTGGTGACGAAGGCATGTCTTGCCCTTTCTGAGAAATCGAAGGCATAGGCTTAATAATTTAAATCATCCACAATGAGCGCTCCGCGCAGATCTTTATAAAAATAGCCAGCAAATATGATAAATTCAAATGAACTTTCATTCTAAAGTTTGTACTTCAGCGGGAGCTCAATCCTTTTGTACATCAATTTGTGGGGGCCAATGTTCGGTTTGTCATACCAATCACCCTTAATTTTGAAGCCCAACTTCGTGTAAAAATCGAGTGCAACTTTTCTCGCATCACACCACAACAAATCAACCGACATTTCTTTCAGTTTTTCTTCGGCTTTTTCGATTAGCGCACGGCCAGCCCCCATTCCTCTCACTTCGGGGTCTGTAGCCATGGCCCGCAGGCGGTAGTGAGTTTCGCCTGGCAGCTCAGTATTTTTCTCAGGAAAAAAAGATCCGATGCTGACAATTGAATTGTTGTAAAAAGCACCGAGATGAAAAGCGCCTTTCTGCTGATCGACATCAATAAAACACTCTTCCGTAGAATTGAGGTGAGGCCACAGAACGGTGTGCCTCAGGGGATGTGTTTCCTCCGCAGCAATCTCTCGAACCGCAATCATTTCAAAAACTTGTTGATGTCTCTGCGATCTTTCTTGGTAGGTCGTCCCATTCCTCTTCTCCGCTGTCCCTTTTGTGCGAGTTTGATTTTTTCCATTTTCTCCTTTTGCTCGTCAGAGGTCACCTCCTGCATAAAGTCCTCAACCAGCTTGGCCCCTACCCGGCTCTTCGGAAAATCCAGCACCTTGTAGCTGTGGGTAATGGGACCTTTTCGCACATCCACCACTTCGCCTTCTTTCACTTCTCTGCTGGGCTTCACAGCTGCATCATCAATCGAAATCCTGCCTTGCTTGCACTCTTTCGTAGCCAGACTTCGCGTCTTAAAAACCCTCACTGCCCACAAATACTTGTCTACTCTCATCTTCTTTTGCTTTGGTGCGAAAAATCAAAAATAACGATCTCACTCGGTCGATTCAATGCTAGCTTTTACCAGATTTCAAGGAATCACAAACAGATAAAGGATTCTGAAGAAAATGAACATCACCACTCCGGCAGCAACGAGTGTGTAAATTCGTAGGCGGAACATCGTCCATTTTCTGCGAAATCGTTCCAATTCCTGATAATCGAGGATTTGTTCTTCACTCTTCATTCTGTTCACCTTCGTTTTTTGATTACAGCTCTACAATTATTCCGATGCTCGGAAGCACGTTTCCGTTGGAGGTATCTAAGAAAACGGGCTGGTACGATCCGGGATTGTTCGGATCTTCCACCGGTTGACCATCAGGGCCTTCTTTCACTGTCAAGTAAGGTTGAAGCGGAGTCACCTGATTGTAAACGTTTTGCACATCAAGGAAAAGATTCAAACTCCACTTTTCAAAAAACCATTTCTTGTCGATGCGGATGTCGAGCTGGTGGAAAGGATCAATTCTTCTTTCGTTGAGCCTCGTGTAGTCCGGCAGTCCCTGCATGTTGACCTGCCAGTTTGGGATAGCCACAGAAGCACCAATGTCGTAAGGAGTGTAGGGCAATCCTCCGCTAAACAGGAATCGGAAACCGACTTCCCAGTTTTTCTTGAATTTTTTACCTCCGGTGAGACTGATCAGGTGGCGACTGTCCCAGGAGCTCGGCACGTACTCGTCACCACGACCTGTGAATTCGCTTCGAACCCAGGTGTAGGACAAAATGCCGTAAAAACCCGAAAAGAGTTTTTGCTGGTAGAGAAACTCTGCTCCGTAAGCTCTTCCCTGAGAAACTGAAACCACTTCTTCGTTTCCGATCACTCCAAAGTCGGCCCCCAGGTTGGCAAGTGAAATTCCTTTGTCGACACTCAACGGATAGTTGTCGTAGTCCTTGTAAAATCCTTCTACCGAAATGGTGGAGTTGCGCTTATCCCAGTTGTACTCTGTTCCCAAAACCAGTTGCTTGTTTCGGATGTAGCTCACATCATTTTGCTGATTGACGAGCACTCCATTTTGGCGGTAGCCCAAAACGGTGTAGGGCGGTAGCTGGTGGTAAATTCCGGTGTTGAAATTGAGCGTCCACTGCGGTGCCAGTGCATAACTGGCAGAAAACCTTGGAGAAAGCTGGTTAAGCGGATTTGCCATGCGATCTGTGTAGTCGTTTCCAACGGCCCTCACCCCTAGCGAAAGTGAAAGCCTTTGATCGAATACTTTTTTACTGACCTGCCCAAAAACTCCATACTTGTGGAGTTTGAGGTCGCTCGAAAAGTTGATGTTAACTACGGTATCGAGCGCGTAGCTGTACTGCTCAAAAGCAGAGCTGTTATTGTACTTGGCATACTCGTAGTTCACTCCGTAGTTCCATTCCCAGGAATCTTCTCCAAATGTTTGCTTTTCGATTCGCAGTTTATTCTCGATTTCCTGCGAAAGGTAGTCGCTCACCTTTGGCAGGTTTTCATTGTTGTTGCGATACTTGTAAGAAGAGTTGTTGAGCATGTTTCGACTCATCACTGTGGTCCAGCGGCCGTTCTCCGTGAAGTGATCCCACTTGGCTCCTATCGAATAATTCCACTGCTCGCTCACAGGCAGGTAGCCGAGGATGTAGTCGTTTCTTCGAAAATCTTCAGACGTTGAATCTTCGGCAAGCGAAAGATTCAGATTGAACTGATCGATGGCCCCAAGACCGATGACCGTGATCTGATCGTTTTCAGAAATCTGACTTTTAAGTTTGAACTGAAAATCGTTGTAGGTTGGGAGAAACGGCAATTGCAAAGCCTCAAACAAAAACTGAAGGTAACTCCTTCGGGCGGAGAAGATCAGCCCAGTGTTTTCCGAAATCGGGCCTTCCACAGTGACTCCGAGATCTGAAGAACCTACTACAGCATTCAGTGTGAACTGATCGGTTCGTGGGTCTTTAAATCCAAACTCGAGAACGGAGCTCAGGGCGTTTCCGCGGTTCGTGGGAAAAGCACCCGAGTAGAAATCCACGTTCTTTACGAGATCGACATTGATCAAACCTACAGGGCCACCGGATGCTCCCTGCGTTGCAAAGTGGTTGATGTTGGGAATTTCGATTCCATCGATAAAAAATCTGTTCTCGTTTGGAGAACCTCCGCGAATGATCACATCGTTTCGGAATGCCGGTGTACTGGCCACTCCCGGCAGCGATCGAATGGCTTGAGAAATGTCTCGGTTTCCACCGGGGTTTCTCCGAATTTCGTTCACTCCGATCGATCGAACTGAAACAGGCGACTCTTCCCTATTACTTCTTCTTGAGGCTACAACTTCGGCAGCTTCAGTTTGCACAGCAGTTTCCTGCATTTTTACATTAACAACGGCCGGTCGTGCATTGGTCACTTGAATTTCAAAAACCGTTTCTTTCTTAAATCCAATCGATGTGACTTCGAGGTTGTAAAGACCGGGCTTCAATCCGGTTAAAGAATATTTACCATCGATGTCCGTGGAAGCTCCGCTGCTCTCGCCCTGGATCACCACATTGGCAAAAGGAATGGGCTCGTTATTCTTTTCATTGGTCACAACTCCCTTGATTTCACCACTTTGCGAAAAGGCAAAACCTTGAGTAAAAAGAAGGAGTATAATTAGGTATCCTGCTCGGTTGAGAATCACTTTCATTTTGTTTGGTTTGGCAGACATGCCGTTCAACAAAAAACGACAAAATGAAGTTCACCGAAAAGGATTTAACGAGTAAACAAAATCTAAAAAACACTTAGAATGAAACTGATCGTTTTATCTATCAGCATGCTGTGCTGTGTCTTCTCGAGCTTAGCTCAAAACACCAGCCAGCCAATCCAATTCCGTCCAACTACATTTCAACAAGCTGATCTTATTTCCAGCTACACACCTGTTGTTCCATTTGAAAAGGCAGCGAGATTCACGGATAAGATTTTCGAATCTCTCAACCTGGAAGACGAAAAGCTTTTTGACCAGCTTCTTGATGTCAACTACAAAACTGAGTTGGCCATTGGAAAAATCGGGACAAACGAAATCAGAAGTTCTGAGAAAGAAATCAGAAGACTACAGTTGGCTTCCATCAAACAGATCCTGAACCCGGATCAATTTGAAAAATTTCTAGAAGAGTTCGGCCGCGAATTCGGCCAAAAATAAAATTAAGTATCCAGGTCGAGCTTGAGCTTTCTACGCAGCTCATCGAGAAGTGGATTTTTCTTGAGCATGGAATCGTATATGTCTTTATCAGACATGTAGCCTCCTTTTTCGTTGGAGAGTTCAACCTTGGCATTGAGCTCAATGTAGAAGTTGTTGAGTTCCTTTTTTAAAAAGACCAGAACTTCCCCGCGCACCTCATTGAGATAATCCACCTGAGTGTTGTTCTGCAACTTCAGATCAATCATCTGCTCGTCACGTTTTGAGGGCTCAAGTTTGAAAAGTGCCTCGATGCTCATCTTCTCGTGGTCAGTCTCCACAGCATATTTTTTCCAGGCTGCTTTCAATTGCTCCTGAGAAAAAGGATCGCGCGGCAAATCCTGTCGCATTTCACCTTCTTCTTGCTCGTTGTCCACTTGTTCCTCCTTCACCGGAGCCAGCTTTTCTTTAATAGAGAAGCTGTCCACATTACGCTTTACACCCTGATATTTCGATTTCCCCATTGGCTTCTCAGCCACTCGGCTCACACGGTCTGCAGGATTTAAAGCAGGATTGGAAACTGTTTTCTGAGGCTTTCTTACTGATGGCCTGAGCGACTTTGGCAGGTCGAGCGGAATTAGGCGGAGGTCAGACTTTTTTTTTTGACCCTCGTTGTACGGGATCGAACACATCTGCATCAACGCCAGCTCCACCAGCAGTCGAGGATTTTTACTCGGACGATAATCCAAATCGGCCTGGTTGGCAATGTCGATGGCTTTCACCAAAAAGTGAATTCCACAGCGCTGTGACTGATCGAGGTATTTTTCGCGAATGCCGTCACCCACATCCATCAAAGTGACGGTAGATGCATTTTTACTCACCATCAAATTCCTGAGGTGTTCACCGAGTCCGGTGATGAAATGATGGCCGTCAAAGCCATTGTTCAAAATTTCGTTGAACGTCAGCAGCGACCCAGAAATGTCTTCTTCCAAAATCTGATCAACCAGCTTGAAGTAGTAATCGTAATCGAGCACGTTCAGGTTTTCGATCACCGATTCGTAGGTGATTTTCTTTCCTGAAAAAGCAATGATCTGATCGAAAATCGAAAGGGCATCGCGAAGCGCACCGTCAGCTTTTTGAGCGATGATGGTCAGCGCATCCGGCTCGGTTTCCACCCCTTCCTGCTCAGCAATGTGAGCGAGGTGGTTGGCGATGTCTTTAATTTGAATTCTGTTGAAATCAAAAATTTGACAACGCGAAAGTATCGTTGGAATAACCTTGTGCTTCTCTGTGGTTGCCAAAATAAAAATGGCGTGAGCTGGTGGCTCTTCAAGTGTTTTCAAAAACGCGTTGAACGCACCGAGCGAAAGCATGTGGACCTCATCGATGATGTAGACCTTGTACTTCCCGGTTTGCGGTGGGATTCGCACCTGGTCGATCAGCGAGCGGATGTCTTCCACGTGATTGTTGGAAGCAGCATCGAGCTCAAAAATATTGTAAGAAAAATCCTTGAGATCTTCGTCTTCTCCAGTGTTGATGCTCTTGGCAAAGATCCGGGCGCAGGTGGTTTTCCCCACACCTCTCGGACCGCAGAAAAGGTAAGCCTGAGAAAGCTGGTTGGTAGCAATGGCATTTTTGAGTGTCGAAGTAATCGACTCCTGCCCCACTACCGCATCCCACGCTTCGGGGCGGTATTTTCTCGCTGAAACTATAAAATTTTCTGCTGCCATTTTCTCAATTGGAATGTTGGCAAATATCGATAAATCACTTCGACATTTAAAACCGGGTTTTCCACAATTTATTCAAAGTTGCAAACGCAATGTTGCTTTAACCAACTTTAATTAAAGACAAATTCTGCAACTCAATTTCTCTGTCTACCTTTGCCCGACAGAAAAGAATTGTTATTTTTGCGCTCCCAATTTTGGGAAACAACCATTTTATAGATTCAAAATTTATGAACCGTTACGAAACTGTTTTCATTATGACTCCCGTTTTGTCTGAGGAACAGGCAAAGGAAACAGTTGAAAAATTCAAAGGTCTGATCAAAGACAATGGCGGCAAAACAGTGCACGAAGATCACTGGGGATTGCGCAAATTGGCTTACCCGATTCAGAAAAAAACAACTGGATTTTATCAACTATTGGAGTTCGAATGTGATCCTGAGCAAATCGCTGCTTTTGATCTCGAACTGCGCAGAGATGAGCGCGTAATCCGCTTTTTGACCACCAAAATGGACAAGCACCATGTTGAGTATGCCGAAGGCAGAAGGTCAAAGTCTTACAAGTCCGAAGCGCCACAGCCCAAGAAGGCTAAAGCCTAGTTTTTCAAACCTTTAATTTTTTAAAAAAATGGCTGAATCAGAAATCAGATATCTCAATCCCATCCAGATTGAGACACAAAAAGAAAAATACTGCCGCTTTAAGAAAGCCGGTATCAAATACATCGATTACAAAGATCCCGAGTTCCTTTTGAGACTTTGCAACGAGCAGGGAAAAATTCTTCCTCGCAGAATTACAGGTACTTCATTGAAGTACCAACGCAAAGCTTCACAAGCTATTAAAAAGGCTCGTCACCTGGCGCTCATGCCTTATGTTGCTGACCTTTTAAAATAAGTTGAATCATGGAAATTATTCTCAAACAAGACGTAGAAAAACTGGGATCTGCCAATGAATTGGTAAATGTAAAACCCGGTTATGCCCGCAACTTTTTGATCCCAAAAGGTTACGCAGTGAAAGCTACTCCTAGTGAAAAGAAAATGCACGAGGAGACTATTCGCCAGCGCGCTCACAAAGAAGCTAAGATTAAAGAGGAAGCTGAGAAAATCGCAGCTAAACTCGAAAAAGTCGAGCTTAAAATTGGAGCGAAAGCAGGTGAAAGCGGAAAAATCTTCGGTTCGGTAAACACTATTCAAATTGCAGAAGCACTTTTGAAGAAAGGTTTCGAAATCGACCGCAAGAACATTTCTGTAAAAGAAGATACGATTAAAAACCTGGGCGAGTACGAAGCGGAAATCAAGCTTCACAAAGATGTAGTCGTACCAGTGAAATTTGAAGTTGTAGGCGAGTAAGCCAAACTTCAACAAAATACCCAAAGCGGTTCTGATTTTTATCGGAGCCGCTTTTTTTTGTTTTAGAATTTACAGCTACTGAATTTTAATAGTGACAACTAAGGAAGGCTTAATGCCTTTTCACTCCTTAAAGAACCTTAATGATTTGCCACTAGCAACGGTAAAAAACACATAGGCACAATAGGTAAGCTAAGGCACATAGAAACTTGTAGCTCGACACACTATGTGCCTTCAGCCGATTGCAAATAGTAAACTGATTAGAGTCAGCTCCCCTATCCGAATGAAAAACAGGAGAACTTCTATGTGACTATGTGGTTAATTCCCGCTTTTAAATAGCAACTTTGCTAGGCATCTAGAAAGACTCATCGATTCACCAACTCCAACAATGTTTCGTAGTATGGCCGTTCGGTGAACTTGCTCTTCAGCCATGCGTAGTAAGTCATCGCCTGGAGATCCTCTTCGCTGCTATCCCGTATCACAAAGGTGGGCTTAATCTTTTCCTGGTAAACTTTTTCATTCACCCGCTCGGGGTAAGCTACAACTGATTTCACCATCTGCAAAAACGGCCTCACCAGTTCGTACTTGGAGCGTTCCATCAAAGAGCGGTACTTCCGCTGGATAGAACGAATCCTGTTCAGCGCAATTTCCGTGTTTCCCATCTCTACCTGAGTGATCATTTCAATAAGCGAGCGCTTCAGCATCCACTCCTGCCCCATGGTTCGCTCACACCACTTGTCGGTGTTGGGCAGTTGCAGTAGCATTTTGTTTGCCGACCTAAAATCGCTTTCGTGAAAGTAGTACACAGCCAGATTCAGCCTCAGGTTGAGCCTGTCGGCATTTGGCCTTTTGAAAAATTCGCTCTCCGCTGCTTCATTTAAAATCTCTATCGACTTTTCGTTTTGATCACTAAAACTCTGCACGGCCGCTTTCAGCAAAATGGCTTTTGGGAAGAGATCCGATCGATAGCGCTTTTTCATTTTTTTCAAATCGCTCAGAAGTGTCTCAATCATCGCCAAAGAAGCCGGGAAATTTCTGTTTCTGTAGTAAGTGTGTGCCAGATAGTAGACCAGCTTCGCTTTGAGCTGTGGGTGGCGGGACACAAACTGTTCTTTGGAGAAAAGCCGATCGGCATGAAAAACGAGGAACGGTTCGAGGTTCAGAAAATCTTTTCTGGCTACGAAAGCGCTCCTGACCAAAGTGACAAACTCAAACATCACTTTCGGGCGTCTCTGCACAGCTTCGTGAAGGTTGTACTGCTCCATAATTCTGTTGATCAACTCCTGCAAGTCGATGTCGGAAATCCCGAGCTTCACCTCTTTAAAGAGCAAACGAATACTCGCACTAGCCATCAGGATCCGGTCGTCTTCTTCGATCCTTTGACGAATGTCGCTTTTCTTGTTTTCGATGTCGTTTAGTTCGGGAGCTCCGGGCAAGTGACAGTGAGCCAGCTGACAGTCGTAAACCTCGTTGAGCTTTTCACTGAGCTCTTCTCTAATACCAATGCTCTCCGCCTTTTCCAGAGCCCTCCAGGCGATTTCGGAATAGTTGTGGTCGAACAAGTATTTGGCGTAAACAATCCATCCGTCTACGGTCTGAATAGATTCCGCAGCTTCTCTTTCCACAACGAATTTCCGCAGGTCCGATTTCAATCTTTTCTTTACTGCGTGAAAGGCATTTCTGCTGCGGTCATCGAGCGAGCCGTAAATTTTTTCGATGAGCTCATCCAATTCACAATCCTCCTTCTTATTCAGGGAATTGAATAAACTTAAATCTCTTCGTTGGTGGTCTTTTGGT
Organism: Halocola ammonii; assembly: GCF_049334165.1. Taxonomy (NCBI): domain Bacteria; kingdom Pseudomonadati; phylum Bacteroidota; class Flavobacteriia; order Flavobacteriales; family Halocolacceae; genus Halocola; species Halocola ammonii. The sequence continues at coordinate 30,244 of NZ_JBEGHD010000011.1, read as the reverse complement.
TGGTTCACTCCTCGAGCCAAAAGCAGATTTTCAAAGTCTTTTTTGAAGTCCGGCTCCAGTGAATCGATGATCGCTTGAAGTTCTTTCATACTTCTAAATTACTCCTTTTACACGTCATTTTATAAAAGAAACTGGCAAGCAAATAATAGCAGTTATTTCAGTTATGTCCAATGACATAAGCAGACCACCACTTTATCCTGGCCATGTCAACAGTTATTTACGCGTCACTTTAATTTTTCATCAGGTTCGGTGGTTCACTGAGAATGCGCCTAAGTTTGGACCCAAAACCAATACCTAATTGCTATGGAAGGCGTAATTATTTTAGTCATAATTAGTACGTGTGCAATTATCATTTCACCGATCATCACCGTTGCGATGGTTTCTCGAACCAATCGCAGATTAGATATTTTCACCAGACGATCTGAGCGTTTGCTCGACATGCTTTTTAAGCAAGCAAACGACCCGGAAGCCTACAAGGAAGATCTGGGCATTTTCTTTAACACAGCCGATAGAAAACAGCGCGAAGAGCAATTTACTGAAGCTCCTGAAAGAAAGGAAGAGAAATCGGAGCAAGCACAAAAGACAGCTCCAAAAGCACCTTTAATTAGTACAGAATCTCTAAGAGTTTCACTTTTCGAGACTGCAGATAATCAAACAAGAACCAGTTTCTCTGAGCAATCCGAACAAACAAAACGGACTTTTGAACCCGTTGCTAAAGCTAAGCGCAACTGGGAAAAAATTATCGGAGAAAACATTCTCAATAAAATCGGTATCGCCATTCTGGTTCTGGGAATCGGCTACTTCGTACGCCACACATTCTCCAACCAAAACCTTCAGGAAGTAGGAAATATTTCTGTTGGATTCTTAGCCGGATTGGTCCTCTTCTTCCTCGGACACCGAATGAGAAAAACGATGCGGGCTTTTAGCTCTGTTCTTGTCGGTGGAGCCGTTAGTGTGTTTTACTTCACCGTTTCCATCGCTTTTCGCGACTACGAGCTGATCAACCAAAGCACTGCAGCTCTCGCAGCAGTCGGCATCACTGGTCTTTCTTGTTTTTTCGCTTCAAAGTACGACAGGCAAGAGCTTGCCATCATCGCCCTTCTGGGCGGACTTGCCTCTCCACTCATGGTCAGCACTGGTTCCGGAAATCACATCGTTTTGTTTTCTTATCTAATAATTCTGAATGCGGGCATTTTATTTCTGGCCAACAAAAAGGACTGGAAAGCGCTTCACCCGATCGCTTACATCGGAACTATCATCTACCTTTTCGGATGGTGGTTGGGCAAAACTGCTGCTACCACCCATGCCGACCTTATCGAAGTTTTGATTTTTGCTACTGTCTTTTTCGGGATGTTTTTGGCGCAAAACTTACTGGCTTTCAAAAAGGAATCCGACAAACCCAGACCGTTCCAGCTCTCTCTACTCGCCAGCAACTCAGCAGCACTCTTTGGTTTGGGAATGCTACTCCTTGAGCCGATTTCTGACGGCAAGTGGCAGGGTCTTTTTGTTGCTTCTTTAGCACTGATTCACGGAATTCTCACTTACGTCTTGTTCCGGAAAAAGCACCGCGATCATTTCCTAAAGCTTTTGCTCACCGGGCTCTCTCTGACGTTTGTGAGTTTGATTGCCCCCATCCAGATGAGCGAGCATCACATCACGCTTTTCTGGGCTGCCGAAGCGGCAATGTTGAGCTGGCTCGGTTTCCGCAGCAAGCTCACATCGATTAGCAAAAGTGCACTCGTACTGACTGTAATCATGCTGATTTCACTAATCATGGACTGGGAAATCATTTATTCCGAAAATGGTCTGAATCCATTATTAAACCGTGGATTCCTGGCTACCACAGCAGCTGTCCTTGGTATTGCAATCTCGAGTTTTTGGCAAAAACAATGGGTTCCGCTCTTTGGACAAATTGAGTTAAACCAACCAGGAAAAACCCTGAAGCCACTTGCTGTAGTCGTAGCTTTTGTAGGTGTCTTTGTTGAGCTGAACTACCAGCTCTCCAGAGCTTTCGACTACATCCAATTGAAAAATCTGGTTCTGGCACTTTACGTCTACCTCTTCTGCTTCGGCTGGATTTGGCTAAAAGGAAACCTCCAGAGCTACTGGAATCGATCCGTACTTTACGCGCTAACATTTGCCGGAGCTCTGGCTTTTCTCAGCATCGTGCGCCCCTTAGCCGTTTCTTTCAGAGACATCGCGCTGCCGGTAAGTGGCTTCGATATTTTTATGGTATTTCACTATTCCTTCTACATCATTTTGATTAGTGCCGCCCTGAAAGTTCGCTCGTTGCTTAAGCAATTTGGATCGCTGTCTGAAAGTCAGAACAGCTGGCTCTCTTACTGCACGTGGTTCTTTCTTTTCATCGCCATCACAGCAGAATACAACCACCTTGGCATAATGATTTCGTGGCATCCTATGGCGAGCATCTCGAAAATCCGATCGCTGATATCGAGTCCAGAACACGCGATCTTGTGGAGCTCGATGGCATTTGTAGCAATGTACTTCGGAATAAAAAGTAAAATCAAATCGCTGCGCTATTTCGGCCTGGGACTCTTCGCCCTCGCCTTGCTACGACTATTCCTCTTCGACCTGGCGCTCATCTCAGAAACAGGGAAAACTATTGCCTTTGTTTCCCTCGGCATTTTGTTGCTGCTGGTTTCTTTCATGTACCAGCGGTTAAAAGCCGTTCTGTTTTGATTGCGTCACGCTAAAGCTGCCCATTGCAGTAAAAATGCCTCGTCCAATTTCCCTGGACGGGGCTTTTTTTTGATCCAAACATCAAGGCAAACAACTTTGGCTCCGGGGCGTTAGTATTCGTAATTTTACCATCCATTCGAAATTCATCATGAAGTTTAAACTGCAATCGTCTTACAAGCCTACGGGTGATCAACCAGAAGCCATCAAACAACTGTCGGAAGGTGTAAATGACGGCACTCCTTTTCAGACTCTTTTAGGAGTTACAGGATCGGGAAAAACGTTTACTGTAGCTAATGTGATAGAGCGTGTTGAAAAACCGACACTGGTACTTTCACACAATAAAACTTTGGCGGCCCAGCTCTTCAGCGAATTCAAGGAATTTTTCCCTGACAATCTGGTGGAGTATTTTGTTTCGTACTACGACTACTACCAACCCGAGGCATTTATTCCTTCTTCGAACACCTACATCGAAAAGGATCTGCAGATCAATGATGAGATTGAAAAACTGCGGTTGAGTACTACCTCGGCACTTCTCTCGGGAAGGCGCGATGTAATTGTTGTTGCCAGCATTTCTTGCATCTACGGTATCGGTAACCCAAAAGAGTTTCACAAAAGTGTGATTCACATCAAAGAAGGTCAGGTGATCAGCAGAAATAAGTTTTTGCTTCAGCTTGTCGAAAGCCTGTACTCGAGAACGAAAGCAGATTTTCAACGAGGAAATTTTCGCGTTTCGGGTGACACCGTTGACATCTACCTCGCCTATGCCGACCACGGTTTGCGTGTTCTTTTCTGGGGAGATGAAATCGAAGGAATTGAGACTTTTGATGTTGAAACCGGGCAGAAACTCAACTCTTTCGAAGAAATCAACATCTACCCCGCCAACCTCTTTGTGACCGGAAAAGACACACTGAACAGTGCTATCTGGGAGATCCAGCAAGACATGGTGAAACAGGTTGAATTCTTTGAATCCGAGGGGAAATTTATTGAGGCCAAGCGATTACAAGAACGAGTTGAGTACGACATTGAGATGATGCGAGAGCTCGGCTATTGTTCTGGAATTGAGAACTACTCGCGCTACTTCGACCGAAGAGAACCCGGCCAACGACCTTTCTGTCTGCTCGATTATTTCCCGGAAGATTTCTTGCTTGTGGTGGACGAAAGCCACGTAACCGTTCCACAAATCGGAGCAATGTATGGCGGTGACCGATCTAGAAAAGTAAACCTGGTAGAATACGGCTTCCGACTGCCCGCGGCCATTGATAACCGCCCGCTCAAGTACGAGGAATTTGAAACAATGCTCAATCAGGTGATCTTCATCAGTGCCACGCCAGCGGATTTTGAGCTGGAAAAATCTGAAGGTGTTGTTGTGGAACAGGTGGTAAGACCAACTGGTCTACTCGATCCTCCAATTGACGTTCGGCCATCACTCAATCAGATTGACGATTTGATAGGAGAAATTGAAGCTACCACGCAGCGTGGTGAGCGAACACTTGTAACAACCCTTACCAAACGCATGGCCGAGGAGTTGACCAAATATTTGGAAAAACTCAACATCAAATGTCAGTACATCCACTCTGAGGTAAAAACATTGGAGCGCATTGAAATTCTCCGCGAGTTGCGGGAAGGAACTTTTGACGTGCTCGTTGGTGTCAACTTGCTTCGGGAAGGTTTGGATTTGCCAGAGGTTTCGCTCGTTGCCATTCTAGATGCCGACAAAGAAGGCTTCCTGCGAAGCAATCGCTCACTCACTCAAACAGCGGGGAGAGCGGCTCGAAATGTAAATGGCCGTGTGATTATGTATGCCGACAACATCACTGAAAGTATGCAGCACACGATTGATGAGACTGCTCGCAGACGTGAAAAGCAGATCGCCTACAACGAGGAACACGGAATCACTCCGCAACAGATTATGAGTGCGAAGAAAAATTTGTTTCAGCAAACCGATGTGGAGAGCAGAAGGCCAAAAGAATACGAGACGCCACAAAGCGGAGCTACCATTGCAGCCGACCCCGTGATTCAGTACATGGGACCAGAAAAACTCCAGCGCACCATCGCCCAAACTCAGCGAAAAATGGAGAAAGCCGCAAAGGACCTCGATTTCATGGAAGCAGCAAGACTGCGAGATGAAATGTTTGCGCTGAAGGAATTGCTGAAGGAGAAGGAAAAAGAGGCGGGAGAGTGAGGTAATTCGGGTAATTTAGGAATTGAGGTGCAGCCGGCCATGTCTACGACATTCCTTTCCTTCAAATCCCAAACTCCCCCCAACGGTCTCTGTTGATAATTTCCCAGCTTGCCCGCAGACTGCTTTTAAAAATCCACTTATTTCACATTGAGAAAAATCTGGAACGAGGTTTGAATTCCCTCTCTATCAAAACTGAATATCATGAGGCATTTATCATTCTACACGATTCTCTTTGCGGTGCTGGCAACATTACTGGTGAACTGCAAGAACAAAGAAAAAACGGCAACGACCGAGACTGAAGAGGTGGAAGAAGTTCAGGAAACAACAGAAGAAATGGCTGAAACCAGGAATGGAGACAGCCTGTCCGTGACAGTCGATCGTTCGTATCATTTCAGAGAAACTGACCCCTACGACATTGACTCTATCTGGATGGCCGGTGACACCATTCATATCAAAGTTCAATACGGTGGTGGCTGCGAAGAACATGAATTTAAACTGATGACCAACGGAGACTATGCTAAGAGCATGCCTCCACAAATGACACTTCACCTGGAGCACGAAAACAACAACGATCGCTGCCGGGCACTCATCATGAAGGAATTAAAATTCGATTTGAAACCCATTCGGAATCCATCAGCTGAAAACCTGCTGATTCGAATCAACGGATTGCAAAATGATCCGGTCACCTATTCCTACAACAGGTGAGTTATCAACAACGACTTACAACCTTAATCAACCCATAAATGCTCTCCTGGTATTACTCGCTATCGCCCGCCCAGATGACTTTCTGGTGGATTTTTATCGCTACTCTGGCGATCCAAATCTTTTATTATTTCTTCTTCTTTATCAGATTAATCCTCACAAAGGAAGGGCAAATTCCTACAAGCTCGGAGGGGGTGTCTGTTGTAACTTGCGCCAGAAATGAGGAAGACAACCTCATGCAAAACGTTCCTTTAATAATGAGCCAGAAGTACCCCGAATTTGAGTTGATTGTTGTCAACGACAATTCGTGGGATGCAACAGAAGAGATCTTAGAAGCTTTCAAAGTTGAATACAAAAACCTGAAAGTTGTCCACCTCGATGAAAGCAAACATCGGATGAATGGAAAAAAGATCGCTCTGACGCTCGGAATAAAAGCAGCGAAATACGAAAAAGTGCTGCTTACCGATGCCGACTGCAAACCTGGTTCTGAAAACTGGATCGCAGAAATGACAAAACATTTGAATGAACAATCTGATATCGTGTTAGGATTTTCGCCATATAAAAAAGAAAAAGGACTGCTCAACAAGCTCATTCGCTTCGATGCATTTAGCATTGGCGTGCAGTATCTTTCTTTTGCTTTGGCCGGAACACCATACATGGGCGTGGGCAGAAATCTAGCTTACAAGAAAAGCACTTTCTTTTCTGTAGGTGGTTTCAAAAAGCACTACTCCATCGCCTCTGGAGATGATGATCTGTTTGTTCAGCAAGTGGCAAGCAAGAAAAATACTGCAGTGAGTTTTACACCGGAGTCCCAAACAGTTTCTTCACCAAAGAGAACCTGGGGACAGTGGTTTCGTCAAAAAAGACGTCACATGACCACTTCCACACACTACCGCTTTCTGCACAAAATCCTTTTGACCATTTTTCCAATTTCCTACTATACTTTCACCATTGCGTTGATCGCCCTGCTCGCCATGCAGGTTAATCCGCTGGTGATACTTTCCCTCCTTGCACTGAAATTAATCGTGCAAGTTTCTATCCTCTACGGCTCTGCCAGACGCATGAATCAAACCGATTTGGCGCTTTTCGCTCCAATTTGGGAACTCGTGCTCATGGTAGTCCAACCATTGATCTTATTGTCAAACTCAATTAATAAACCTAAACAATGGAACTAGGCAAAAATCTATCTGAAAAGGGGAAGTACGACTACGCTCTGGTGCAACGCGCCCTCAAAGAAAAAGACCAGCAAGCTTACGCTGAGCTTATGGAGCGCTACAGAGATGCCATTTACTACATGCTGTTGAAAATGGTAAACAACCAGAATGATGCTGAAGATCTAACGATTGAAGCGTTTGGCAAGGCTTTTAAACGCCTTCACCAATACACTCCAGCGTTTGCCTTTAGCACATGGCTTTTTAAAATTGCCTCCAACAACTGTATCGACTTTATCAGAAAGAAAAGAATTAAAGCACTTTCTCTAGATGCAGGTTACACATCTGATGACGGTGATTCAGTGGCTTTTTCTATCAAAGATGAAAAGCTGGATCCAGAAGCTTCATACGAAAAGCAGCAGCGCGAGAAGAAAATGCGCGAAGTTGTTACTCAACTCAAGCCTCGCTACAGAACACTCGTGGAATTGCGCTACTTTAAGGAGCTTTCTTATGACGAGATTGCCGAAGAACTGAACCTGCCTCTCGGTACAGTGAAAGCACAACTCTTCCGCGCTCGTGAGTTTCTCTACAACATGATGAAAAATACCAGAAAGGCTTATTAATTTGCGGCCCATATGGGAATCGCAATTATCGAAAAGTACTTTCCCGATCTTACCGATCGGCAAAAGGAACAATTCAGTCAGCTGGGTCCGCTCTACGCAGAGTGGAATGAGAAGATCAATGTCATTTCGCGAAAAGACATTGACAATCTCTACGAGAAGCACGTGCTTCACTCTCTGGGCATTGCTAAGGTGGCAAAGTTTATGAATGGCACTCGCATCCTCGACATCGGAACTGGCGGAGGCTTTCCGGGTATTCCACTTGCAATTCTTTTTCCGGAGGTGCATTTCACGCTGGTGGATTCTATCGGTAAAAAAATCACCGTAGTAAAAGAAGTTGCTGAAGCACTTGGACTGAAAAATGTGGAAGCGCAGCACGCTCGAGGCGAAAAGATCAAGGGCAAGTTCGACTACGTTGTGAGCCGGGCTGTCACTGCGTTGGAGAAGTTCCTGCCCTGGACCAACGGCAAAATCGACCGGAAACAAAAAAATCACCTTCCCAATGGAATTCTTTACCTCAAAGGAGGCGACCTGAAAGCCGAGCTCAAACCCGTTAAAAGGTATTACGAGGTAACCGATCTCACTAAATTTTTCGAGGAGCCCTTTTTTGAAACTAAGAAAGTGGTTTACATCAAGATGGTTTAAGTTTGACAACTTTATCTGAACAAGGACAGAATTTGAGCTGTTCTAAAATTTCAAAATAGAAACAAGATCAATATGGAAATTCAAGTAAATACTGACAACAATATTGAAGGAACTGCTCGCCTGGAGAGCTACGTTACTGAAACCGTTAAAAAATCTCTAAAACACTTTGACGAGCGTTTAACTCGCGTTGAAGTTCACCTTTCTGATGAAAATGCAGACAAAGGTGGTGAGCGCGACAAGAAATGTGTTTTGGAAGCTCGACCACGAGGTATGGATCCAATTGCTGTAAGCAGTAATGATGAGTCCATGGAAAAATCTTTGAGCCACGCTTTAGATAAATTGAAAGCTGCATTGAAAAATGCTCTGGGAAAAGCAGGAGTTAGATAAGTAAAATCTCATCAAAAAACATTTAAAGCCTCGGAATTCATTGAGAAATGAATTTTGAGGCTTTTTTATTTGCGGAAAATTATACTTAGATAAGTCTGAACATCAGGGGTATAAAAGCAAAAAAGGGCTCATAAATGAACCCCTTTCTGTAAACCTGCAAGGAAAATTTTGAAACCAACGCAGTCCTGGAAAAAACTGCGTAACTAATCTAAAGACGAGCGTTTCAAATTAGGTTGCCTTTTTATGAAAACTTTTTTTCATTTTGTTAAGGCGTGAACTTGTATCCTACCCCTCTGACGGAGTGAAAGTGAATGGGTTGCTTCGGATCTGGTTCAAAATATTTTCTAAACGCGAGTATAAAATTATCTATAGTTCTGGTGGAGGGATAAACATTGTAACCCCAAACGGTTTCCAGAATCTCTTCGCGACTCACAACTTTGTTCTTCTCATGAATCAATAGCTTGAGCATCATCATTTCTTTCTTAGAAATTTCCTGCTCCCTACCCTCTTTATCTCGAATCTCATAGTGCTTAAAGTTGACGTAGTTGTTTTCACCAAAGCTAAACTCTTCCAAATCCGAGAGTTTTTTGCCTTCACTCTCGCCACTTCTTGCCACGAGCTTTTGAACTCTGAGGAGCAACTCTTCCAAATGAAACGGCTTGGACAGATAATCATCTCCACCTATTTTTAAGCCTTCTACTCTGTCGGGACCACTGCTCTTAGCGGTAAGAAACAGCACTGGGGTAGTATTGCCTTCCAGTCGGATAGTTTTGCAAATGGTGAAGCCATCCACTTCAGGTAACATCACGTCAAGAATGGCCGCACTGAACTTTTGTTGACGCAGTCGTTCCAGTGCTTCGCCACCTGTTTTGGCAAGAACAACATCATACCCCTCGAGATCGAGATTCAACTGAAGCATCTCTCTGATGGAAGACTCGTCTTCTACAACCAATATGCGCGGCTTCTCACTCATGCTTTTGCTAATTGATGCAAAGAAAAGTATTTAAATAAGAAATGAAATGCTCGAAATGTCGATTATAAACAGAATGAGTCAATTCTATGACCATTCATTTACCTTTGTGCAAACTCTCATTTCATGACTCAGGAAGAAAAAGCTCAACTAGAAAGAATGTCTGAGAATACTCTGCTGCAAAGCCTGGGTATTGAGATTCTCTCCATTGAGGAAGGTCGGATAAGCGGTAGAATGCCAGTCGATAAACGAACTCACCAACCTTATGGACTGCTGCATGGAGGAGCTTCGGCAGCCCTGGTGGAAACACTTGGTAGTATCGGTTCTCACTTTTTGATTGATCAAAAACAACAGTTGGCTGTTGGAATTGAAGTTAACACAAACCATCTGAAAGGTGTGAGATCAGGGAGTGTTGTGGGAGAAGCGAGTATTTTGCATCGTGGACGAAAATCGCATGTTTGGAACGTGGACATCAAAAATGAAAATGGAGAACTAACAGCTACCGGACGTCTTACCGTGATGGTTGTAGATATAAAGTAATAGCAACAATTAAAATGGAACTTCTGCCTGCCGTAGATATCGCACTAGCGAAGAATTTCGCTTTTGCAGCCTACAGACTCCCAGCCAGGGATCAGTTTCAGTTTATTCTGCAAAATGGCGATGAACTGAAAAAGCCTTCTGAGCGTTGTTTTGTCTTTCATCCTTTCGAAGCCTCCACGAAACATCCGTCAATCTACTTACAGGCCGATCACGTTTGCAGTGAGCGATCTTTCAGTCATTCAGAAAAGCTGGCCGACAAACTTCAGTTGCAAGCAGGGTTCGCACGCCCACAAGAAATCGACCTCAAATCAACATCGAAAGAAACACATCTGAATCGGGTGAAAGATGCCATTAAAAGAATTGAACGTGGAGATTTCGAAAAATCAGTTGTAGCCAGAATAGAAAAAGTAGACCGAGGCGATGCCAGTATTTCAAAACTATTGGATGCACTCGCAAATCGATACCCATCGGCTTTTGTTTGCGTATTTAACCACCCGAAGGCTGGGACATGGATTTGTGCCACACCAGAAACTTTGGTGAAAGGAAAGGAAAACCGATTTGAAACAATGTCCCTGGCGGGCACTAAGCCATCTAAAAGCGAGCCTCGCGACTGGACTGAAAAGGAACGACAAGAACAGAAAATTGTCACTCAGGATATTTTAAATCAACTTGAAAAGTTAGGAGTTTCGAAACTGAAAAGCTCTAGAGTGGAGACGGTGAATGCCGGAAACGTAATGCACTTAAAAAGCACGATTCGATTTGAGTCTGACAAATCCATTCTGGAAATAGCAATGGCCTTGCATCCGACTCCTGCAGTGAATGGTTTCCCTAGAAAACCAGCTATGAAGTTCATCTGCGAACACGAAAAAGAGGAGCGAAAATACTATTCCGGTTTTCTCGGTCCGATTGGCCTACACAAAGTAGATCACCTTTTTGTTAACCTTAGATGTATGGAGGTTTTTCCGAATAATTTCGTTTTGCACATCGGTGGTGGAATTACCGCAGATTCTGACCCTCAATCGGAATGGGAAGAAACAGCCCACAAAGCAGCAACCCTCCAGTCGGTAATTGAAAAATTTAGAACTTAGCCGCCCAATTTTGAGAGGATGATTTCAGACAAGAAGCCCGTAAGAGATTTAGTGACACTGATGGCAGACAAGGGAGTGACGGATGTTGTCATTTCACCGGGATCTCGAAACGCTCCACTCACCATTTCTTTTCACAACCACCCAAAAATTAATTGCTACTCGATTATCGATGAACGATCTGCAGCTTTTTTCGCCCTGGGCATGGCTCAGCAAACAGGTCGTACAGTGGCCGTTTGTTGCACTTCAGGTAGCGCGGCAGTGAATTATGCTCCGGCAGTTGTGGAGGCGTTCTATCAAAAGATCCCACTCCTGGTGATCACAGCCGACAGGCCAAATGAATGGATCGATCAGGGCGATGGACAAACCATGAGGCAGCAAAACCTCTACGCCAACTTTATCAAAAAGTCGTATAGCCTGGCTCAGGAAGCCACAGACAGAGACTCTGTTTGGCACAACCAAAGACAAATCAACGAAGCCATAGATCTTGCACAGGCAGATAATAAAGGTCCTGTGCACATCAACCTACCGCTGAGAGAAAACCTCTACGGAACCACAGAAGAGCATGAGATTCCTCCCAAGGTGATCCATTCTCCGAAAATGGACATCCAGCTCGCTCAGTCTGAGGCAAGCCACCTTGCAGACAAATTGAGTAAGGCTCCAAAAGTACTCGTGCTCTGCGGGATGACCCCTAAGAACGAAAGGCTTGAGAAGGCGCTTTTTGAGTTTTCTGAAAAAACCGGAGCTCTGGTGATGACCGAGGCTTCATCGAACCTGCACCACTCCAACTACATCGGTTGTATCGATCGACTTTTGGTAACGATGTCTGAAAAAGAAGAGCAAGAGTTTGTTCCAGATATTTTAATCACTATCGGCCACAGCATCGTCTCTAAAAAAATTAAAAAACATTTCCGTTGCATGTTGCCAACTGAACACTGGCATGTAGATGCAGCTGACGAATACATCGACACTTTCCAGGCTCTAACATTGAGAGTTTCTTCGAAGCCCGAGACGTTTTTCGAACAAATGAATCAGAAGACTATTTCGCCTTCTGGAGATTACAGAGATAAGTGGCTAGAGCGAAACAGACTGAATCACAAGCACGGTGAGCGATTTATTGAAAAATGTGAGTTCTCCGATCTCAAGGTATTCAGTAAGATCTTGAAAAAGCTGCCGGCAAACTCCCTTCTTCAAATGGGAAACAGCTCAGTAGTGCGCTACATTTTGCTCTTTGACCCTTCACCGCAAATAACTTACAACGGGAACCGAGGCACTAGCGGGATAGACGGCTGCACCAGCACTGCCGTGGGGGCAGCATTGGGCAGCCAAAGAGAAACGACACTAATTACGGGTGATGTCGCATTTTTCTATGACAGCAATGGCCTTTGGAACAATTACCTGAAACCGAACCTAAAGATCATTTTGATCAACAACGGTGGTGGCGGCATTTTTCGAATCATCCCCGGCCCATCGACTTCAGAAGCTCTTGAGCCATACTTTGAAACGCATCATCAGATGGATGCTCGAAAGCTGGCAGAACAATTTGACCTTGACTATTTTTCCAGTGAAAATGAAGCCGAACTGTCCGAAGGCCTCGACTGGCTGTACAGCAACCGCGAGCGTGCAGGAATCCTGGAAATCAAAACCCCTCGCCTCGAGAACGATTCGGTTTTGAAATCGTTTTTCAAACACTTAAAAGATCAGATTCACTAACGCTATGGCTGTGAAACCCTGGATTAGCGCAATGCGCTTAAGAACTTTACCTCTTGCTGCTTCGTGTGTTTTCACAGGAAGTGCCATGGCCAAACTCCACGGTAAATTCGAGCTAAACGTGTTCCTGCTCACATTGCTGACCACTCTGATGCTGCAAGTTCTCAGCAACCTCGCCAACGACTATGGCGACTCAGTTTCCGAAGTGGATAACGAAAAACGCGTTGGGCCTCAGCGTGCAGTACAAAGTGGAGCCATCAGTCAAAGTTCAATGAAAGTTGGAGTGATTCTCTTCGCCATTTTTTCTTTTGCTTCTGGTGTGTGGCTTTTGGTTGAAGCCTTTGGAAGCGCACTCTCATCAAAGCTTCTCATCTTCCTTTTGCTGGGAATTGCAGCAATCGGAGCAGCCATAAAGTACACCGTTGGAAAATCTCCTTACGGCTATCGAGGCCTGGGCGATCTTTTTGTCTTCCTCTTTTTTGGACTCGTGGGAGTTGTCGGCACGTACTTTTTACACACCTTTCAATTCAACTGGACCACCGTGTTGCCAGCTGCGACTATCGGATTTTTCTCCGCTGCAGTGCTCAACATGAATAACATGCGCGATCACGAAAACGACCGACAAAGCGGGAAACACACAATTGTGGTAAAAATGGGATTTGAGACTGCACGTTGGTACCAAACTTCACTGGTAGTTTTGGGATGGTTCTGCGCCATAACTTTTGGCTTGTTGGAGTTTTCGAACTGGAGTCAGTGGATTTCTCTTCTTCCAATTTTGATTTTCGCTGTCCACTTAAAAACGGCCTGGACCGAGAAAACTCCGGCCAAGTTGGATCCCGAACTCAAAAAAATCGCTTTGGGGACTTTTGCGTTTTCGCTGCTACTTTTTGCTGGGATGTGGATTTAAGAATCAACGGTAGATCCCTAACAATTCATCAGTAGAATAAACTTTCCCACTGTCGACTTCACGCTCCGCTGTCTCGATCCTTTCAATAAACTCGGCACTTGATATCGAAGTTCCGTCTATTAAAGTTCTGCCTTCTACAAATTCGTCAATAACTTGAAACATCCTAATTTCGCGGCTGTTGAAGAAAGCAATTGACCATGAAAGCGAGCTGGACAAAAAAGACATTTCACTTCAAATTTCGGGCGAAAACCTCGCGTGAAGTGCTTACCCAAAAGCACTCGTGGTTTCTTGTTCTCGAAAGAGATGGTCAGCGCGGAATTGGTGAATGCTCCATCATAGAAAGTCTCAACCCTGAGACACCAGCACAAATTGAGTCTAAACTCAACGAAATCTGTGATGCCTGGAATTCTACAAAACTATTCGCAGAAGACCTTTCATCGCTTCCATCAGTTCAATTTGGATTTGAAATGGCCAAGCAGGACTTGAAAAATTCAGAAATCGGAATCCTCTTCCCGTCAGGGTTCACAGCTGGAAAATCTGGCATTCCGATCAACGGATTGGTCTGGATGGCAGACCTGGAAAGCATGTCCAACCAAATCGAGGAAAAGCTGGAGGCCGGCTTCGATTGTATAAAACTGAAAATTGGTGCTCACGAAACACAAGAGGAACTAGACCTTCTTCGCGCTCTCAGAGAAAAACATCCTTCCTCACAAATTGAAATCCGCGTAGACGCCAATGGCGCTTTTGATCTAGAGAAAGCAAAATGGGCACTGGATGAGCTGGCTAAATTGGAAGTTCATTCCATCGAACAACCGATCAGGCAAGGACAATGGAAATCGATGGGTGAGTTGTGTAAAAACACTCCGGTCCCAATTGCGCTTGACGAAGAATTAATCGGAGTGACCGAAGAAAACGAAAGGCGCGAACTCCTGAAGGAAATCAAACCACAGTACCTGATCTTAAAGCCAAGCCTGATAGGTGGTTTTGAGCAGGCCGATGAATGGATCAAACTTGCTGAAAAAGTTGACGCAGGCTGGTGGGCGACTTCAGCTCTCGAATCGAACATCGGGCTGAATGCGATTGCTCAATGGGTTTTCACTAAAAATTCTGAGATGCCGCAAGGACTTGGAACCGGGCAACTTTACACCGACAACATCCCTTCGCCTTTAACTATTGAAAAAGGTCATTTACTCTACCAGCCCACGTCAAGCTGGGATCTGACAACTTTCGATAAAGCTACGAGCCATGTGGATTGAAGGAAAAGCCGAAAGAAGTGAGCTAACCAAATTGGCGCATACTCTGGTGAACTCCGGAGAAGAGTGGAAAGAGTCGATCGGCAAGTTCATTTCGGAGTGGCTCAACGATTCAGATTTCGTAGAAGTCAAAACGAGTGGATCCACAGGCAAGCCGAAAACCATTCAGCTTTCAAAAAAACTGATGAGCAAAAGCGCTGAGAACACGAACGACTACTTTGGGCTAAACGATCGTACCACCGCCCTGCTTTGCCTGTCGGCAGAAAATATTGGCGGAAAGATGATGATTGTCAGAGCGCTCACGCAAGGCTGGACTCTTTTCTGCGAGGCGCCTTCCTCCTCACCGAATTCTGAAAACAAGAGCTTTGATTTTGCGGCCATGGTGCCGCTTCAGGTCGAAGAGCTTCTGAACAAAACACCAGAGAAAATCGACAAAATTGCCAAAGTGATTATTGGTGGCGCTCCAATATCGGAGCGTCTGGAGAAAAGGCTACAGGGATGTCGAACTCACTTTTTCTCTACCTACGGAATGACAGAAACGGCATCCCACGTGGCAATACGGCCGCTGAACGGGAATAATCGCTCTGCATTCTTCAAGCTCCTTTCGGGCATCAAGGCCAATCAGGACGAGAGAGGCTGCTTGACTCTGAAGGCAGACTTTTTCGAATCTGAAATCATCACCAACGATTTAGTGGAGTTCGAAGATTTTGATGAGTTCAAAGTAATTGGACGTTTCGACAACATCATTAATTCTGGTGGTGTGAAAATCCTGCCGGAAAAAGTGGAAAAGAAACTCGAAGAGCTCCTGGATCGCAGATACTACATCTCGTCAAAAAGCGATGAAAAACTAGGTGAGCTCGTAGTACTGCACATTGAGTCAGATCCACTCGATTTAGCTACCGAACGATTGCTTTTCGGAGAAATGAAAGATGTTTTGGACAAATACGAAGTTCCCAAAGAGATTGAATACCACGATAAATTCGCTGAAACCCGAACCGGAAAAGTGAAAAGAAAAAAGGCATGAAGAAATTAGTTTTCGCATCGAACAACCCCAACAAAGTAAAAGAAGTGGCCACACAGCTTGGAGATCAGTTTGAAATTGTTTCTCTAAAGGAGGCCGGCATCGAAGAAGACATTCCAGAGACGCAGTCGAACCTGGAAGGAAACGCCAGACAGAAAGCGCATTTCATCAAGGACAAGTATGGCTTTGATTGCTTTGCAGACGACACAGGCCTCGAGGTAAAAGCTCTTGACGGTGAGCCAGGAGTGCTGTCGGCTCGCTATGCTGGCAGAGAAAGAGATTCTGAGGCAAACATGGACAAGGTGCTGAACGGCCTCGAGGGTGAGCTCGATCGATCTGCACAATTTCGCACTGTGATCTGTTTACTCCTCAATGGTGAGGAACACCTTTTCGAAGGTGTGGCCGTGGGAAACATTCGGGAAAAAAGATCGGGAAGTGAAGGGTTTGGTTATGATCCCATTTTTGAGCCAAAAGGTTTTGATATTACTTTCGCGGAAATGGACATGGCGCAAAAAAATGAGATTAGCCACAGAGGAAAAGCAGTAGCAAAACTGGTTGAGTTTCTATCGAATCAATAGTTTTGCCCTGGCCGACTCTCGCCTTCACCAGATGCCAAAAGGCATTCGTGAAGATTATGGCACAAATTAATTGCTAACTTGCGCCACTTCTGCACAAATGAAAAAACCTGCAAACTGACTTATATTTAAAGAAGGTTCGGGGAGATTGCAGAGCAACAATTATCAGAAAAGAGTTACTAAACAATAATTTATGGACGTTTATCTCGATTTTGAACAACCTATTCAGGAACTACACGAGCAGCTCGAGAAGCAAAAAGAAATTGCTGAAGACAGCCAGGTGGATGTCTCCAAACCCATGAAGGAGCTGGAGAAAAAGATTGCCGAAAAACGCAAAGAAATTTATTCAAACCTCACCTCCTGGCAGCGAGTGCAGGTTTCTCGTCATCCCAAAAGACCTTACACGCTTTCATACATCGAGGCCATTACAGAGGGCAATTTCATTGAGCTCCACGGTGACCGCGGTGTAAAAGACGACAAAGCCATGGTTGGTGGCCTTGGTCAGATCAACGATCAGACGGTGATGTTCATCGGTCAGCAAAAAGGGGTGAATACCAAAATGCGCCAGTACCGCAACTTCGGTATGGCCAACCCTGAAGGCTATCGCAAGGCCCTGCGACTAATGAAAATGGCTGAGAAGTTCAATAAACCGATTGTCACTTTTATAGACACTCCGGGAGCTTACCCAGGACTGGAAGCAGAAGAGCGCGGACAGGGTGAAGCCATTGCTCGCAACTTGTTTGAAATGATGAAACTCAACGTACCCGTAATCTGCATCATCATTGGCGAAGGTGCATCGGGCGGTGCTTTGGGAATTGGCATTGGGGACAAAGTACTCATGTTGGAAAACAGCTGGTATTCTGTAATTTCTCCAGAAAACTGCTCTACTATCTTGTGGAGAAACTGGGATCACAAAAAAGAAGCAGCTGAAGCTCTCAAGTTGACTTCAGAGGACATGCTGTCGAACAAATTGATTGACGGGATTATTAAAGAGCCTGTCGGAGGTGCTCATGCAGACACTGAGAAAATGTTCCAAACCGTGAAGAAAGAGATCCTCAAAAACCTCGAAAAACTGAACAATCAGGAACCGGATAAGAGAAAAGAAGCTCGTATTCGAAAGTTCAGCAACATGGGGATGATTATTAATTAAACGTAGACTGTGAACATTTTCATCAGTTTATGGAATCGGGGTGTAGATATTTTTCTACTTTCATTCCCCGAACAAAAGCTCAATAAAAGGTTTTTGAATATAAATCAACCATAAGAAATTAACGGATAATCAATGTTTTCAAGCTTTAATTGAATAGGCAAAATTTTATTAAACCAAAAGGAATAGTAGTTTTGCAGCAATTTTGAAGAGCAAAGAGACACAACTAAAAATAAAATCATTTTCGCATGAAGACCCAAAGTTTTAGAATTCTCCTGTTTTCCCTTTTGGCCGTAACAGTGCTAGCCGGATGTGGCGGCCTCGGCAAGATGGAAAAATATGTAGAAGAGCTCAATGCATCTGCAGAGCCTTCTCCGCTAATCGTTCGCGGTGACAGTATCGAAGTAACGATCACCGGAACATTTCCGGAAAAATATTTCCACAGAAAAGTTCTTGTAGAAGCTACGCCAGTCCTCGTTTATGACGGTGGTGAGCAAGCCTTCGAAATGAAAGGTTTTCAGGGAGAAAACGCAGCTGGTAACTACGAAGTAATTCCTTACGAGCAAGGTAAAAGCTTTACCTACAACGACAAGATTGCTTTCGTTGACGGAATGGAAGATGCTACCCTCGAACTGCGCATCAAAGGAATGAAAGGGGATAAAACTCAACAGTTCCCTCCACTTGAAGTTGGAAAAGGTACACGTACCACTCCTTACCTGATGATGAGCGATGATAAAGTGCTTCTCGCTGAAGATAACTTCCAGCGCGTGTTGAGCTTTGAGCAAAACGCGGTAATCAACTACCTGGTAAACTCTTCTGTCGTTCGTGGTTCTGAACTTCGCGATGCAGACATCGAAGCTCTTGAAGATTTCATGGAAACTGCATCTGAAGATGACAAAATCACTATCACAGGTGTTGAAATTCAATCTTACGCTTCTCCAGAAGGTGAGATTTCGAAAAATGAGAACCTCGCTCAGGAACGTGCAGAATCAGCACAGAAAGTTGTAAACAGAGAGTTGAAACAAAACGACATGGCTCCAGAAGACATGGATTCTTTTTACAACCTAATGCCGAAAGGTGAGGACTGGGAAGGATTTAAGGAAGCGATGGAAGCTTCAGACATCGAAGACAAGAACCTGATCATCCGCGTTCTTGAGATGTACGAAGATAAAAACAAGCGTGAGGAAGAGATTCGCAACCTGTCTAAAACATTCCAGGTTATCGAAAAGAGAATTCTTCCTGATTTGAGAAGATCTCAAATTGCCGTTCGTTACGATGTGATGGGTTACTCTGATGAAGAATTGAAAGAACTCGCCATGTCTAACCCAGACACGCTTACAGTTGAAGAAATTCTTTATGCTGCTACTCTTTATCCAGACCTCAACGACAAGTTGACAATTTACCAGAGTGCAGAATCGAACTACCCTGAAGATTTCAGAACTGTGAACAACGTTGGTTACATCCTGATGATGCAAAACAAAATGCAGGAAGCTAAAGCCAAATTCGAACAAGCTAACTCTATCGAGGAGAACCCAGTTTCTACAAACAACCTCGGTGTAATTGCTCGTCTCGAAGGAGAAAGAGAAGAAGCTATCAGCTTGTTTAACGATGCGATGTCGGCAGGAGATGAAGTGAAATACAACAAAGGTCTCGTGATGATCCAGCAAGGTGAGTACACTGGAGCGATCAACAACATGAGCAACTACCAAACTTTCAACCTTGCACTTGCAAAAGTGTTGAACGGAGATGCAACCGGAGCAGAAAGCACGCTTAACAACAGCGGTAACGATTCAGCAATGGCTCACTACCTCGCGGCAGTGATTGCAGCTCGTCAGAACAACGCTTCTGAGGTGAACAATCAGTTGGAAATGGCAGTTGAAGCTGATCCGTCACTGAAAGAAAAAGCGAAAAATGATCTCGAATTTATCGACTACTGGGACAGCTTCACGTTCTAATCGATAAGTGATAAAATTAAAAACCCGGACTTGCACTCAGCAAGGTCCGGGTTTTTTTATGTCCTTTTCCGAAGACTATTTATTTATCCAACCCTTAGCTTCTTTGAAATCTCATACATCACCACTCCTGCACAAACAGAAACATTGAGCGAGTGCTTGGTTCCGAATTGCTCAATTTCTAAACTGCCATCACAGAGGTCGATTACACCTTGCTGTACTCCTCTAACTTCATTGCCAAGAACCAGGGCTACTGGTCTATCAGTCTCCAAATTCAATTCAGAAAGTTTTTGTGAATTTTTGGTTTGCTCGACACTGAGCACCATGTAACCCAAAGAGCTGAGCTCCTTCACGGCCTCTTCAGCAGATTTATGGTATTTCCACTCTACCGTTTCAGTGGCGCCAAGGGCCGTTTTTTGAATATCGCGATGTGGTGGCTTCGCAGTAATTCCACAAAGCACAACACTGCTGATACCAAATGAATCAGCAGATCGAAAAATTGAACCCACATTATTAGCGCTTCGAATGTTGTCGAGAACTATCACAACCGGAAGCTTGGGGGATTTTTGGAATTCCTCAGGAGTAAGCCGGTTGAGCTCATCGGTGCTGAGCTTTTTGTTTTCTGTAGACATGAAATGTGCTTTTGCTTTTCAGAATTGGCAAAGTTGCAACTCTTTTGGCAAAGATGAGCAGTAAGAGATTTCTAAAGGCGAACGCCTATTAAGATGATGTCATCCACTTGCTCATAAGAACCTTTCCATTCAGCAAAACGTCTCGCGATGTGCTCTTGCTGCTCGCGCATGTTCATAGCTGTGAGATCATCAAGCAAATTGAGAAGTCCTTTCTTCTTGAGCTTTTTACCTTTTTCGCCCCCAAACTGATCTTGTAAACCATCGGAGAACATGTAAATCAAATCACCTTTATTCATCTGGATCGTATGCTCAGTGAATTCAAAATCATCACTCGGTGTGGCATCACCGATGGAAAGTCGATCACCAGAAAGAACTTTTCTCTCACCATTTTGATAAAATACAACGGGCCTCCGGGCGCTGGCCATTCTAACTTCTAGCGTATTCTTATCCAATTCTACAAGCGAAACATCCATTCCATCTCGCAGTGTGTTTTGATGATCTTGCGAGAGTGTTCTGCGCATTTCTTGCTGGAGTGCCAACATAGCTTTAGCTGGCGAGTCAATCTCCCGGGAATTACTCACTTCCTTTAGAAGCGAGGTGCTGATAAGGGACATAAAAGCACCTGGAACCCCGTGTCCGGTACAGTCTGCGCAAACCAGTACAATCTTTTCTTCGAATTCTTTGACCCAATAAAAATCTCCACTGACGATGTCTCGTGGTTTATTGAACACAAAAGATTCAGGGAAACACTGATGCATCTCGTTGTCGGAGGGCATCATTGCCGTTTGGATGTGCTTGGCGTAGATGATACTATCAGTAATGTCTTTATTCTTCTGCTCCAGCAGTTCTTTTTGCGACAGCACTTCTTTAGAACGAGCATTCAGCTCTTTCTTTAAATACTCTTGATTCGCCTCAAGAAAGCGAAGTCTGCGGACGATGATAAACCGGACCAGGGCAATTAGGAAAACAATGACCAAAACGAAGAACCACCACTTCAACCAAAAAGGCTTGTCCACGAAAATGGTGAATGACTCTACGGATTCACCCCCCACTCCATCGCTGTTGAATGCCTTCAGCTTGAAAGTATAAGTGCCTGGGTCCAGCCTGTTGTAAATTGCAGTTCTGCTCTTGGTCGGTTCAGACCAGCCGGGATCGTGTCCTTCAAGGAAATAACTGTACTCAACTTCTTCGGGGTTCTGATAGCTCAATCCCAAATAATCAACGCGCAAACGATAAGTTCCGTAGCGAAGGTCGATGCCCTCAGTGTAGTTATAGACACTATCCGAAATCACAACTTCAGAGATGATGAGTTCCGGTTCTACAGTGTTCTTGGCGTCTTTTGATGCAGTGTAGTAGAGCAATCCCTTGTCAGTTCCAATTGCCACGTTGTTTTCGCGATCAGAATACATGGCGTTGGAGTAAGTGGCGCAATCCATATCCTCAGTTTCTTCGAATATCTGCCAACCTTTGCCAGGCAGCATAAAGCTCAGGCCTCCATTATGGCCAACCCAAATCTTTCCATCACTCGACTTGGTGAGTGAGTAGCAGAAGTCGGAGTACAAACCATCTTCGCGAAGAAAGTGGCTCCATTTGCCGAGGCTGTCGAGAGTCAAAACTCCATTGCCGAGAGTGGATACGAGCAGGCTCTCGTCATGTGTCGTCTCCAGAGATGATGTTTGCATCAAACGGTCATCTACCGGAACATTCATTGAAATCAACTCTTTTCCAGTCCACCTGGACAACAGGCTTCCTTTGGCCGCAACCCACAATTCGCCCTTGTAAGTTGCAAGTGCTTTCACAGAATTATGAGGCAAGCCACTGGCTACTGTTAGATGATCAATGATTTTTTCTCCTTCGAGTATAAAAAGTCCACTGCCCGTGGCTACACAAAGTTTATCGTTAAATATTTCAAGATCGTTGATGATCTCGGCAAGACTGCCTCTCTCAAGCTGGATTTTTTCAAAAACCGTATCGGAATTTAGTTTTCGAAAAAGGCCAGAATTTCTTGTTCCCAACCACAAGTTTCCGGCACTGTCCTTCACCAGAGAAGTGATCTTGTCCCTGGGTAGACCGGAATTCTCTGCGTTGTACTCGCGAGTGACATGCCCTGGGTTTGTTCTGGTGTTGAGTAATCTACCGTGGCCTCCCAACCAGTATTCATTATCCTGAAAATAAACAGAATGAATATCGTCATCTTCAGCTCCTTTCCCGTAGGAGTAAAATACGACTGGCGAAGGCTTTAGCTTGTAAAGCCCCTGACCAAAGGATCCAACCCAGGCATTCTTTTCTTCATCAGTAAAAACAGTTTTTATGTTTAGTGCACCGAGAGAATTTTCTTCATTGTAGTTTATGAGGCTCGGTTCGGACTTGTTTTCATTTTCAAACTCAATTTTCCACAAGCTTTTTCCTCTTGTTGCCAACCATAAATCACCTGAAGGACTGCACGAAACCGAGTAAAACTGAAACCGATCTAAATCAAGTTCAGGTAGAATTTCATCTACAACTAAGCCCTCATTTTCGGAAGAGCTGGAAACACTAAAAACCCCTTCGTCATCTGCAGCCAGAATGAGCTGGTCTTCTCTCTTCACCATGCTGTAAATATTGGTAAGAGGAACCTCCATAATCATTTGGACATCAATGACCTCATTGTTTTCAGAAGGGAGGGTAAACTTGAGCGCACCCATATCTGAACCTGCTATGCACAGGTCACTTTCCAGGATCTCCAAAGTGTGCAAGACGTAATCTTCAAATCCATTAACAAACTGTCGGATACTCAATTCACTATCGAATCGGAGGATGCCATCGCTTTGGGATGCAGCCCAAATATTCCCCGATTCGTCTTCTGTAAAGTCGACAATCTTGGAATCCGCGTAAGGCCCCATCGGAAGGACTCTAAAAGAATGGCCATTATAAATTGTAATGCCTCCGTTTTTGTGCCCAAACCAAAGTCGCCCTTTGCTGTCCTGAAAACTACACTCGATGATATTTTCTGACAGTCCGGAATTCTTATCGAATTTCACAAATTCGAATCCATCGTAGCGAAACAACCCCTCTCCTGTCCCAATGAAAAGATAACCTTTAGCTCCTTTATTGATCGTGTTGACAAAGGAATTGGTCAGGCCACTCTCATTGTCAAAATGCTCGTAGTTGAGCTTTTGTGCGAAAGTATTCTGAGCAATGAGAAACAGAAGTAGAAATAGAAATTGTCTCGCTGAATTGTGCATCAATTTGTGCTTAGCGTTTTATTGGTGTCAACTTTCCTTTTCCTTTGGGTCGGGGAATTCCACCGATAGGAATGTTGTAGAATGGAAGTAACTCCCCGTACTGGTTGGTGATATAAAAAACCACATTGTTGTTGTTGACGGCTCGTGTGTCATCTTTAATGAACTGAATATCGAGCGAAGTTCCCCGTTCTTCATCACTAACCTTGTAGGAACTGGTGGACCATCGGTCATCTCCCGAAGTGGCTACATTTTCAGACACAGATTTTACCGAAACAATTTGGATAAACCCGTCATCATCCCAGTCGAAATTGTTTTGTTTTAGCGAGACCACAGCATCATCTACATACGGATAAACATGGGACTTCTGCCAGGGCTCAGAGTGCATTCTAAACGAGTATTCGAAAGTGAAAATATTTCCACCTTCCACCGGAACATTCGAATTAGGTTCGGTACTCATGAAGTAGCGGTACACATTACCGTCATTTCCCCTGACTCCTTCGCAAATCACTTTGAAAATATTGCCTCCCCATTTTTCACTTTTTTCTCCTTCGGTTGGATTAAATGGGCCGAACGTGTACCACTTGTTGTCGTACTTCTCGTCTTCTTTAAAAACTTTTGAACCAAGTAGGTTTCCACTTTTCCAGTTCCCTATCGGGTCGACTTCGCGAGCATCGTCTTCTGTGATGCACCCGAGCCCTCCATACACTGAAAACTTGGTGTAAGTATCAAATCCTTCATTCACTTCATCGTGCTCTCCTCCGCAGTCAGGATCAAAGACACGGATATAAAATGGCTTGTTGAAGTCACTGGGAACAGCAAAGAAAAAGACCTGGGTGAAATCATCGTCTCCCCAGCTTGTTTCTGCCTGTTTTCCGAAGGTGACCAACCAGGGAATGTTTTCTTCCTCTGCCGGCACGGGCTGTGCCATGGCCACCACTGAAGCAAATATAAAAGTGATAAGGGTGTATATTTTATTCATTTTCCTGGTCATTTATTTTGTTAACTCTACAGAGCTGAACTTTGCTAAAACCATCAACACTAACCGTTGCCGCCCTACTTTTTGAAGTATTCAGAGCACTAGCCTTTATACGGCTCGCATCGATTCCCAGATACTGAAAATAATTCTGTATCGTGAGAGCTTTGTAGAGTGAAATGTCATCTTCTTCCTCGTCTTTCGAGGCCGGATAAAACGACTCGATTTGCAATCCAAACTGTGGATGCTGTCTCAGTATCATGATCAGATAATTGAGGTCGTCTTTGGTCTTGTCTGTCAATTCATCTTTACCTGCGAACTGCACATCCAAAAGGTCCCTCAATTTATTGTTGTACTTCCGCAGTGTAGAATCTGCAGGGAATGGAAGGTTTTCAATCCCAGATGTGTCATTCAGCTGAAGAGCAATAGAGTCAATAGAGAGAAGAATATTATTTGAAATCATTGCGGCAAAGTCTTCAAGTGTGCTCACCGAGTCGAGTGGAATCAGTTTCATCTCTTCTGGTTCTATTTCAATCTCACCTTCTAGCACGAGAACATCTTTATAAACACAGGATTTTTTTCTCTCACCTTCATCATCCATAGTGCTCATCACACCGAGTTGGATACGGTGAAGCCCTGTTTCTTTAAACTTCCAGCTAACAGAATCGGTTCGCAACATCTTTTTAGTACCTGGAAAAGACCAGAAGTACTTTTGAATTTCGAAGTCCGTCATGGAAGTGCCTTCAGTGGTGAAGATCACTTCTTCGCCCGCTTTCACTGTGTCGGCAGAAGTAATGTAGGGTTGGTTTTCTTTTTCAATGAGCAATTCCAGTTCAGACACACCCGTATAAACATTGCCGGTAATCGTGTCTCGCACATTGAGCGAGAGCTCGTAGTAGCCAGTGTCTGCATAGCAGTGTTCAACTTTCAAGCCCCGCTTTATAGTGCCGTCTCCAAGATCCCATTCGTAGACAATCGGCAAAGTGTCGTTTGGCTGCATTGCCTGTTCTTCCACCAGGTAACAGAAAGTAGGCTGCTGAATTTCTTTACAATTTTCGAAGGTTGGGTCGATGGGAGCAAACCGGAAGAGATCATCGCTTTTTCCAGATCTATTGGAACTGAAAAAACCTCGTTCATCGTTGACAAAGGCGATCCCAAAATCGTCAAATTCCGAATTGATCGGCTCTTTCATCCGCACAGGTTTTTGCCAGTTGCCATCCTTCATTACAGAAAAGTAAATATCCATTCCCTGGCTATCTTCCTGTCCATTTGAAGCGAAGTATAATCTCCCCTCAAAAAAAGAAGGAAACATCTCACGACCATCAGTATTGATATAATCCGGCAAACGTACAGGTCTCGACCATCCCGAGCGGGTTTTATCGCACATGTAAAGATCAGATGAGCCACTTTGATCACTCACAAAAACCAACCTTTCACCGTCTTGCGAAACTGCGGGATGAGCTACATTGAATTCTCCTTCGCTGTTGAAAGCAAACGGCCTTGGTCGGATAAAGGCATCCCCTTCCTGCATGACCACATAATAGATTCCTAAAACTGTGGGATAACGATTGTCTCCTTTTCTTTTACCCCTGGCCTTCATGCTGCTGGAAAAGTAAAACCTTTCTTCCTGAGCACTCCACGTTGTGGGCCCTTCGTGAAATTCCGGTCTTCTCCATTCAGAGAGAATTTTGGGAGATTTAAGGGTGAAGTCGTCCTTAACTTTTGACTGGAAAATATTGGTCATGTACGTGTCGGAGCTGTCCACAACTGTGTTTAAAAGGTCTGCTTTTCTGTTGCTGCAGAAAATCAGTTTGTCGCCAAACATTGCCGGAGCGTACTCGTCATAGTTGGTGTTCACTTCCGCTGGAAAAACCTCAAAATCCTGAGCAGTAGCAAAAGCCGAAACACTCAGGAGCAAAACAAGGGTCCATATGTTTTTTAAGGTTTTCGGCATCAAAAGAATTTTGGGTTAGCAGCATGAGAAACGTACTTAAAATCGTAAGTCAAAGTAATCTCGTGTGTACCATTTTGGTATTGTCCAATTTTTTGGAAAGTCCAGCCAAAGGAGTACCCTACGGCAAACTGCTGGTTTACAAAATACCTACCTAAAACGATCAGCGACTTGTCCGTTCTAAAAGACAATCCTCCCTCAATAAATTCATCGTAGCGCGCCATCACGTTGATATCGGCTTGAAGAGGCGCTGAGTGTAAATAGCGCAGCATCAAAGATGGCCTGAGGTCCCAATAGCGGTCAATGGAGTATTCCATTCCTCCGTTGAGCATCACGTTGTAATTTTCAAATTTATTGGAAGCTACGTAGCCCTTCCCCTCGAAAGAATGAGTGAGCATCATCGGAATAGAAAGGCTTGCGTACCAATCGGAATTGTAATAATACGCTCCGAAGCTAAAGTTTGGTAGAAATGCAGTTTGCCTGTCTTGCATAAAGGCTTCGTCCTGTCCTTCGTCTGTATTAATTTCTGTCCAGTTGGAAACTCGTTGAGAGGCACCTGCGGCCAATCCAAAGCTGAGTTTACCTTTTCGAAGTTTTAGGCGATATGCAAAATTTGCATAGGCTCCTGTTTGGCGAGTGACTCCAATTTTATCGTTGAAGATCATCATTCCAACTGCGAAAGATTCATTTTTGAGGGGAGTGTGAGCACTGATTGTTTGGGTCACAGGAGCGCCCTCAAATCCAGCCCACTGAGAGCGGAACGAACCAGCCAGTGACAAAGCTTCTCTACTGCCGGAAAACGCGGGGTTTAGTGGAAGTGCATTTTGCATGTACTGGCTGATAATTGGGGTATGCTGAGCATGGGCACCAATTGCCAATAACACAAACAGGGCGGTATGTAGTATGCAGTTCTTCATGTTATCTGCGGATCACTATGTATCCGCGAAAGCTCAATGATTCATTTATCTCCAAAACATAGAAATACGTGTCTTCGGGCAGTGGGTTACCACCTTTTGAAAGTCCTTCCCAATCGTTGTTGTAATTTTCCTGCTCGTAAACCAGACTTCCCCAGCGGTTGAAAACTCTGATTTCACTAGTGATTGCATTCTCGATTCCGCGAATCACGTAGCGATCATTTTTGTTATCGCCATTTGGAGAAAAACCTGAAGGAATGTTGAGTCCGTTGACAATCACTATGGCGCTGTCGCGAGTAGTAGGACAAACCCCATTGGAAATTTCAATCTCAAAAATGTTGGTTCCTTCACCGAGGTTTGTGATCATGGTTGTCGGACTCGATTCATTCACAACAGTTCCCTGGCCTGCAACGGTCCTCCAGGTGATGTCTCCAGCTCCAGCGTAATTTCCCTGAAGCTCCACTTCGTATTTAAACGAAAACTCATAGTCTTCACCAGCATCGGGCTCGCCCGGCATTTCGTAAAAGGCCACGCTCATTTGATCCTGAGCAGTGCAGCCATTTTCAGTCACTACATCCAAGGTCAATTCATAGCTACCAAATTCGTTAGCCACAAGGATTGGATCTTCCACAAGGTTGGATGGGTTTGCGTCTACCATTGGTGAAGAAGCTGTCCAATTAATCTGCGACCCAAAGGTTGTTGCATTAACTTCTTTCATGTCGCCACAAGTCTCCAAATCGGGACCGGCATCGGCAACAGCAGCCGGATAAACTTCCAGCTCTCTGTTGAATTCTTCGAAGCATGTACCGATCTCTGCTGTGAAGTTAAGGTTGTAAACTCCTGGTTCAGTCTCATTAAAAATCCCATCTACATCTGTTCCATCAATCCAGTTCCAGTTCAACTCAGAATCCACATAGGTTGTGATGTCAGCTGGCGAATCTTCCGGGCAGAAACCTTCCGGGAAGTCTGGCAACTCTGTATCGATCGGCTCTTCAACCTCAACTGTAAAAGAACAAGTTGAAAGGTTTCCGTGAATATCCTCGGCCGTATACTCCAAAGTTGTTATTCCAATCGGGAATGTGTCACCACTTTGAAAAATGTTGGACGAGGTTTGGTCGAAAGTGTTGATTTCGCAATTGTCCACTGCCATTGGGGCATCAAAAGTCACAGTTTGCTCACACTGAATAATGTCATCGGGACAGGTGAGTTCTGGAGCTTCATCGTCCGTCACGGTGATGGTGAAGGAACAGGTGTTCGTGTTGCCCGAAAAGTCCGTAACCTCGTATTCAATCAGAGTTTCTCCAACTTCAAAGAAAGAACCACTTGACGGACCTTGAATTTGGTCGACATTATCCACATCGCAATTATCAGAGCCCATAGGATCGTCAAAGGTGATTACCTTTCCGCATTCTCCGGGAGCGGCAGACTCTACAATATCGTCAGGGCAAATAATCTCCGGAGCTGTGAGATCTTCGTAGGTCACTATAAAAGTGCAGCTAGTTGAATTACCTGAGTTATCGTAAGCTGTAAGAGTGATTTCATGTTCGCCTGGCATCACAAAATCTCCTACTTCTGGAGATTGCGTGATAGATGCAATTTCGCAGTTGTCTTCGATGAGCATCGAATCTGCAAAGTTGGGCAGCGCAATCGGGCAAGACTCCACTTCGATTGTCAAGTCGTTGCATGTCAATGTTGGCGCTTCATTGTCTTCAAGGTAAACGTAAAAAATGCATTCCGAGAAGTTTCCATAAGGATCGGTAACTGTGAGCGTGACTTCCGTAGAATCTGACATGATAAATGTATTTGCCGAAGGCGACTGATTTACGGTGGCAGTGCATGGCTCATCGTAAGTCACGTCTCCAGTAAAGTCTGGCAAGGCAAAGCCGCAATTTTCGTCTTTATTGAAAGTCTGGTCTGAAGGGCAGTCATTTATTACCGGAGCTGTATCGTCAACGGTAGCGACCATAAAGCTGCAGATCGTTGAGTTTCCGGCATCGTCTGTCGCTGTAATTGTAACTGGTTGACTTGAATTTCCCTGAAGAGTGACAGCTCCAGGAGCTGGACTTTGCACCAGATCCGCTACGGCACAGTTGTCTGTAGCTCCAACTAGTGTTGTAAAATCTTCGAGTACGTAATCGCATTGATCTGCGAGGTCAATGAAAATCGTATCTGCTGGACAAGTTTCAAATTGCGGGCTTTCTACATCTTCGAGAGTGACTTCGAATGTGCAGGATGTGGAGTTGCCGTTAATGTCGATAGCTTCGATTATAACTGTTGTAGCAGAGCTTATCTCGGTTCCAGCTAATGGAGTTTGAGTTACAGTCTGGATATCGCAATTGTCCTCAAAGCTGCCAGCTTCCTCCATCTCTGTAATGTAGTCAGGAAGCGAAGTGCTGCAACTGTCAGTGAGGTTTAGCACATCATCTCCTGGGCAAGTAAAAGAAGGCGCTGTATTGTCTTCAAGAACGAGATCGAATGTACAAGTTGCTGAGTTTAGAGCATCGTCAGTTGCTGTGAGAGTCACTGTGTAGGTTCCATCACCGTCTGTGATTATTTCTCCCAATGCTGGACTTTGAACTACATCCAGATCGGCATCACAGTTATCGCTAAAAGTTGCCAAAGAAATAAAGTCAGGAACAGTGAATACACAGTTCGAATCCAGAGAATAAGTTTGAGTGGCCGGGCAAGTGATCGTTGGATCGATTTCATCAACCAACGTAATTTCAAAGTCAACCGAGGCAGTATTCCCTGCGTTATCTTCGGCTGTGAGCGTAATGGTTTGCGTTGTTCCGTGGCCGCTAAAAACCGCTCCAATAGCTGGAGTTTGAGTTACATCAACAGCCGGATCACAGTTGTCTGTCGGAGATATCTCAGCGGTGTAGTCAGGGATAACAAAGTCGCAATCGCCATCCAGCGATTCGTTTCGGTCTAGTGGATTTTCAGAGATGACCGGGTCGATGTCGTCAATCAAAGTGATTTCAAAACTGGTACTGGTTGTGTTTC
>NZ_JBEGHD010000010.1:0-163485 GCF_049334165.1 Halocola ammonii | reverse complement strand
GCCTTAGCTACTTTCCCAAATCGGATGCAGCCTGATCAACCTCACATTAGACACATAGAAAAAGGCTTTTGCATTCTACTGTGCCTACTGTGGTTCCTTTGCGTAGCTGTATGCTTTGCGCCTTATCCACCTTCGCCCAATGGCTTTGAAGGACAAGTGCGGCTTTCTTTGTAGACAAAAGCTCAGCGAAGGTATGGAGAGGAATCTACATCACTGAGTAGCCAATCACGAAGGGATGACACTATTGTAAAAAAGATCAACACGTAAAAGAAAACCCCGAAGGGGTGACATTATTCCAATCAACCGATCAGCTCATCTGCCAGCTTTTCGAAATCAATCCCGTCAAAATTTCCCGAACTCATCAACAACAAATTCCGATCGGTCCAATCCATTTGCGACAGCTCCACGCGCATTTTCTGCGAATCCGTGAAAATGGTGACGTTGTCACTGTTGAAAGCATTCTTGACTTCTTCGGGCGAAATTGGGGGTAGCTTTTTGTGCTCCAATGTGTGAGGCGAGTAGTAAATAAAAGCCCAGTCGGCCAGCGCCATCGATCCCTTGTACTGCTGCAAAAATTCCTTGTTGAGGCTGCTAAAGGTGTGCAACTCCATGCAGGCGATCAATTCACGTTCGGGAAATTGTTTTTTCACCGCCTCTGTGGTAGCTTTCAGCTTTGAAGGTGAGTGAGCAAAGTCCTTGTACACGACAGATTTTGGAGATCTCCTTACCAGCTCCAGCCTTTTTGAAGCTCCCTTGAAACTCGAGATCGCAGAGTAAAACTTTTCATCGGGAACACGCAGCGCACGACAAACCTCGAGCGCTCCACTTAGATTTTGAAGATTGTGTTCACCAAAAATTTGCAGCGGATATTCGCCAAACTCAGTCTTCAGGTAAGTGACGCCTTCGCGGATTTCATGGGTATGTGCACGGTAAGCTTTTTTGTTGAGATGCTTTGGAGCTGCATCTGCAACGCGGTGCACTTCACTGTCCGACTCGCAGTAGATCAGCGTTCCGTTTTCTTCAATCACCTCTGTGAAAACCCGAAATTGATCCACGTAATTTTCAAAAGTGGGGAACACGTTGATGTGGTCCCAGGCGATTCCCGAAATCAAACCGATGTGCGGCTTGTAGAGGTGGAACTTCGGCCTGCGATCGATGGGAGAGGAGAGGTACTCGTCACCCTCGAGGATAGCTATTGGAGCGCGCTCGGTCAGTTTTACCATGCAGTCGAAACCCTCGAGTTGGGCGCCCACCATGTAATCGTGATCGATCTCATTTTTGTTGAGCACGTGCAAAATCATGGAGGTGATGGACGTTTTGCCGTGGCTACCGCCAATCACTACTCGCGTCTTGTCCTTCGTTTGCTCGTAAATGTATTCCGGGTAGGAGTAGAGCTTGAGTCCGAGTTCTTTTGCTCTTGCCAATTCTGGATTGTTTTCCCTGGCGTGCATTCCGATAATCACAGCATCGTAGCTTTCATCGAGCAGCTCTGGCTGCCAGCCGATGTTCTCAGGCAGCAGTCCGCGCTTTTGTAGCCTTCCTTTTGAGGGCTCAAAAATTTCGTCATCGGATCCTGTGATTTCGTAGCCCTTGTCGTGAAGAGCAATGGCGAGGTTGTGCATGGCGCTGCCGCCTATGGCGATGAAGTGTACTTTCATAACTGTAAAAATCGTGCTTTAGATGAGCAAAAGGGATTTACCACTAACCAAAGGTCTAAAACGATTCGCCATTGATTTCATTCGGTTCGTGTATTTATGAATAGTGGCGTGTAAAAAACTCGGTAGATTAGACTCACTAAACCAAAAAAACACAAACCATGAATCTTACTAAATCACAAAAAATCTGGTTGGGCATTGGAACTTTCCTGCCGGCCATTTTCGGAATTATTGTAGCCATTATGGCCATCACTTTTGCCATGTCTGTGGCTGCTACAGAAAGCATGGGCGGTAACCCAGAAGCTTTTGTAGAAAGTATTATCGGGACGACTTCTGTTGTTGGAATAGGTTTTCTGATTATCACCAGCCTTGTGCTCTCGGCCGCCAGTCTTGTAGTGCTTATCGTCTACATTCTTCACGCAGTAAAGCAGCAGAAATTCTCAAGCACTGAGCGCGTAGTGTGGATATTGCTTTTTGTACTTATCGGTTTTATCGCGGAAGTGATCTACTTTTTTATGTACATCGTAAAGTCGAATTCCGGAAACGAAAAATCGAACGACAGTCAGGGTCAGGCAAAGGTAGCTGCTGCGGGTTAACTGTCAGTCGGAATTTGACTGGAATCTTTTGGCATTGTGAAATAAACCTGAGTGCCTTTTCCGAGCTCTGACTCAACCCAAATTTTGCCTCCGTGGCTGATCACAATTTTTCGGCAGATGCTCATTCCCAGACCGTGGCCTTCGATGTGGGCGGTATTGTTGAGTCGCTCAAAAGCTCCAAAAACCGAGTCTTTGCGAGAACGCTCCATGCCGACTCCATTATCTTCCACGCAGAGTTCAACTTTTCCATCTGCTGTATCTCTTCCAGAAATCTTGATGACTGGTGGAGTGTCCTCTTTTGAAAATTTGAGCGCATTGCCCACCAGGTTTTGGAGAAGCAATGAGAAGTGAAGCGGGTCGCAAACAAAATCTGGAATTTCACCAACTTCGATTTTCCCTTGTTTTTCCTGAAGCTTCTTGTCAAAGATCAACTTCAGAGATTCCAAAAGCTTGCCGAATTCTAAGGGTTTCACCTTCAATTTTTGATGTCCAAGTCGAGAGTATTCAAGCAAATTGGTCACCAGGTTGCGCATTTGATCCGAGGAGTTGATAGCCATCGACAAATAAGTCTGACTTTTTTCATCGAGCTCGTTTCTGCTCTTCATTTTAATGAGCTGAAGGTAACTACTGACCAGTCTCATCGGCTCCTGGAGGTCGTGAGAAACTGTGTATGCGAACTGTTCCAATTCTCTATTCGAGAGATTCAACTCATTCATCGATTTCACCAGCTCTTGCTGAGCCTCCTTGGAGTCGGTGATATCGCGCATCACCGCCAGCACCTGATTTTTGCTGCTGTGTAGGAGGATGTAACGAATTTCGTAATCTACAGGTCTCCCTACGTTGTTCGTTAGCTCTACATTAAGGGTTATCGTTTTACCCGATTTGAGCACTTTGTCAATTGGCGCTATCAAAAAATCCTGCTTCTTGGTTTTGAGCAATTGGTCTATGGATTTTCCTATGCTGTCGTTCGTGAGTCCCAGGTCTTCTTCTGCATTGTGTGGGTGGTAGTCGATTAGCTTGCCGTCAGCCGTCAAAATCATGAAAGAATAAGGGAGCGTCTCCACTATGGTTCTGTTCAGTTCTTCCGAAGAAATCAGCTTTTCGTAAAGCTTTTTTTCTTCAGTGATATTGCTCATAGTTCCTGAGTATCCTAGCAGATTTCCCTCATTATCGTAGCTTGGTACGCCAGTTCCTCTCAGATAGAGCTTTTTACCATCACTGGTTGTGAGGCTCGTGAACAGGTTGTCAAAAGGTCTCGGACGTTTCACGTAGCTGTCCCAAAACTCGAGTAGTTCTTTTTGCTCCTTTTCATTTCGTTTACCCAAAACGTGTTGCCCAATTCTGTCGCGATTGGCGTATCCGGTTAATCTTTCAGCGTTTTCGCTCAGGTATGTGATAGACCCTTCGTTGTCTATCGAGTAAAACCACATCTTCTTTTCATCTCTCGATGAGGGCAGGCTTTCGAGATAATTAAGCAGGAATTTATGTTGGTGAATTTCATCGATGGGGGAAAAAGTGCAGAGGAGCCATTCGCCTTGAGTGCTCTTCATTTTCTCAAAACGAAGGTACCCGGGACTTTCCTGAAGAGAAATTTGTTTTGAAATAAATCTGGTTTGAAATTCACCCCTCAGAGCTTTCTTAAAGAAAGTTTCGAATGCTGCTTTTTGGTCGTCTGTGAGATCCAGGTCGAAGAAGTTAGCCGGTAGCTGTGTTAACCCCATTCGGGCAGAAAGCAATGAAAACGAATCGTTCCAACTTACGAGGTTATAATCGCTGTCTAAGGTCCATGCAGTTTCCCCTTTTACTAGTTTAGCTTTAGGAGATTGTTTTTGGCTCAATCTCATTTCAAAAATGTTCATGTTTGTAGTGTCAGTATGTGCCGCAATAGGAACCGGCAAAAATAAAGTTAATTAAAATACTGATAATGAATAGATCAACCTTTTATTTTCTGTTTAAGAAAATTCAACAACTTTAATGCCTATGCATTTCACTGGATTTTGGACCGGGATCAGGGAATATTTCAACGCAATCAGTTTTATTTTCAGACACAGACTGTTACATTTTTTCATTTATCCCCTTGTGCTGGCCATTATTATGATTACGGCTTTCACTTTCAGTTTGGTAGAGCTGGTTGACTTAGTGAGTACACCTGTTTTCCGATTTTTCGAAATCGAAAATCCCGTTGTAGGTGCATTTTACGAATGGGAAACTATCAAATACTGGCTGGCAAATTTTGCAAAATACGCAACGGTCGTAGTCATTTACATTCTCCTTATCTACCTCTATTTCAAACTGCAGAAATACATTGTCCTCATTCTAATGGCTCCGCTGATGGCGCTTTTGAGCGAACGGGTCGATGCAATTCTAACGGGTAGAGAATTTCCATTTTCCTGGCCTCAGTTTTTCAAAGATGTTTGGCGAGGGATAGTGATATCAATTCGAAATTTCGCCATAGAAATGGGACTCATTTTGGCTGCCTGGATCGTAAATCTTGCTGTTAGTTTGTTTTTCTCTCCACTCTCGGTTGTGGTTGCTCCTGCCACAGTTGTGTTTCTCTTTTTACTCAGTTCGTTTTATTACGGTGCAGCTTCTATCGACTTCAATGCAGAGCGATATCGGCTTTCGGTCAGAGAGAGCGTTGCCTACCTCCATCGCAATCGCGGACTGGCAATCTCCAATGGATTGTTTTTCCAACTCTGGATGTACATTCCATTTGCGGGAATGATCATCGCTCCGGTGACCTGCACGGTGGGAGCCACCCTGGCAGTGCGCAAAGTCGAGCCGATGGAGATAGAGAAATAGAATATTTCCAATACCTTGTAACAAAACCAACGAAGAGTCGTCTTCCTTCCGGCCATGACCAAATCGGAATTTACGGAACATATTATCCCGCTGAAAAACAAGCTTTTCGGCTTTGCTTATCGGTACATGAAGTGTAGCGAAGAAGCAGCCGACATCGTGCAGGATGTGATGCTGAAAGTATGGGAAAGTGAAAAACCGATGAGTGCTTTCTCGAATGTGGAAGCATGGTGTGTAACGATGGTAAAAAACGCTTCGATCGACAAGCTGAAGCGGAAGGGCAGAAACCACTTTGATGTGGCCGGGCAGTACGATTTATCTGACAATGATCCCGGTCCTCAGGCAAAGTTTGAACAGCAGGAAATGCTTAAAAACGTTGAAAAGTGTATTGAATCTCTACCCGATAAACAGCGTGAAATGATTGAGCTCAGAGATTTTGAAGGAATGAGCTATAGTGAAATCGCAGAGGCCTGCAATGCTGATATCAACCTGGTGAAGGTGAATATTCATCGAGCGAGGACGACTATCCGACAGGCCATAAAAAAATTGAATGAACATGGATTACGACAAGCATAAAATAGCGCCACTCATCGACAAATTTTGGGAAGGAGAAACTTCTCTGGAGGAAGAGAAAACGCTCGAAGAGTACTTTCTTTACTCTACGAACATCCCTAAAGAGTTTGCCGATGCAGAGCAGTACTTTCTGGTAAAAAAGGAAAGGTCGCAAATGGCCGAACTGCCAGTCGATTTTGAAGAACAGCTATTCAATAAAATCGATGAAAGTGATGGCCGCTCTGGAGGCCGCGTTGTGAATATCAGATTTGCCTGGAGAGCGGCAGCGGCAGTTTTGATTGTGGCACTTTCAGCAACACTTTGGTATTGGGCACAGGAGAAAACCCCTGTAGACCAAATGGCTGGAGTTGAAGCCACGGCCGATACTTACGAGAATCCTCGAGAAGCTTTTGAGGCTACCAAAGAAGCGCTGTTTATGATGTCTTCTAAGTTCAATGAAGGCAGCAGTGAAATCATGAAAATTAAAAAACTGGATCAGGCTCAGAATAAGATAAAACCGACAGAAAAATGAAAAATACAATAATCACAATTTTCTTTTGTGCCTTTGCTGCACTGGCTCTGGGACAAGACGATGCCATCTCGAAGTTTTTTCCGGATATCGATTCGGATGAAAACGTGACCCGGGTGTCTATTTCCAGCAAAATGTTCGAAATGTTTATGCACGTGGAGCCAGAAACCGAGGAAGAGCGCCAGCTGCTTGAAACCATTTCTGACTTGCGCGGCATGAGAATCATCACCAAGGAAAATATGGACGATGGACTTGCCTATTACAGAAAGGCATTGAGAAAGCCCTCTTCCGATTACGAAGAGCTTTTGTCTGTGAGCGAACCCGATGAAAACTTCACTTTTTTCATCAAAGAAGTTGATGGCAATATCCACGAAGTCTTTATGATTTTCGGAGATAAGGAGTCGGTAGTTTTGATGAGCATCCGCGGGCTGATAAATCTGCAGGAGCTATCGAAGTTGTCGCGACAAATGAACATTGAAGGAATGAAATACCTCGACCACATTGACGATGAAGGCAAGAAACAGTAAGAAAATTCTCTTCGTATTGGCCGCGCTTTTCCTGTCCCTCTCGGTGAAAGCACAAAGCGAGGCAATCCAAAATTTCAAGGACAAAAATTACAATTGCGTTTCAACGTACTTCCTGTATGAAAGTATGATTCGCACGGCCACCACGGTTTTGTTGGACAGCTCCATGAGCCAAATGGTAGAAGGTGCCAGACTGGTGGTCTACTGCTCGGCCAACAAATTGCACGAAGATTACCGACCGGAGCTCACAGAACCTGTGGAGAAAGAGGTACTGAAAACTGACTTTGAAGAAATGATGAGTCTGAAAGATGGTGATACCAGAGCCAAAGTTTACAAGGAGGAGATTGGAGGCGACCAGAGTCGGATACTCTTGTTGATGGATTCAGCCGAACAGTGGACAGCAATCGAGCTCACAGGTGAAATTGACCTTGGAAAACTCATGACCTTGATTCCCAAGCTGATGAACGATTTTTCCAAATTCTCAAACCCCTTTTAGCCAATGTCGGAAGTGATTTTATCTACAAAAGACCTCAGCAAAAATTTCGGAAAAGTGAGGGCGGTTAACAATCTCAACCTCGAAGTGATGCGCGGTCAGGTCTTCGGGCTTCTTGGACCCAACGGAAGTGGAAAAACCACAACCCTGGGCATGCTGCTCGGAGTTGTGAATCCGAGCAGTGGAAGCTTTTCATGGTTTGGCGAAAAAGGTGATGATAAGGAAGTGCGAAAAAGATTAGGAGCAATTCTCGAAAAGCCGGTTTTTTATCCGCATCTCTCGGCAGTTCAAAACCTCAAGATCGTTTGTAAAATTAAAGAGATTGACCCTGCCGTAATCCCATCGAGGCTTGAAGAAGTAGGACTGCTGGAACGAAAAGACGACAAGTTTAAATCCTACTCTTTGGGAATGAAGCAAAGGTTGGCTATCGCATCGGCCTTGCTTTGTGATCCCGAGCTTCTCATTTTGGATGAGCCTACCAACGGCCTCGATCCGCAGGGGATTGCCGGCATTCGTCAACTGATCATGGACATTGCCTCTAGTGGCAAAACCATTTTGCTTGCGAGCCACCTTCTCTCTGAGGTTCAAAAAATCTGCACCGACTTTTGCGTCCTTCGAAAAGGAGATCTGATCTACACTGGAAATGTCGCTACTGACCTTAGCTCCGGTTCGCCTATTGAAATTGGGGCTGAAGATCTGGCTGGTCTGGAGCAAGCTCTTCAGAAAATGCCCGAAGTAGAGTCGATCCGTAGCAACGGTCCACATCTGCAAGTCATGACAAAAGGTGAGGTCGAACCATTGCAGATCAACCGACAGTTGGTAGACAACGGAATTGTGGTAAGTCACCTGCAAAAAGTAAATCGAAGTCTCGAAGATCAATTCTTAAAAATACTGGAGGACAATCATGAGTAGGCTACTATCAATTGAATTTCAGAAACTGCGACATACGCGCTATTTCAAAGTCCTCACCATTTTGTGGGTTCTGGCTTTCCTGTCGATTCCGGTAGTGACCAACGGATTTCTAAACTGGCTGGATACCCAGGAAGGTGTAATCTCGGAGCAAATTCCCATCCTGCCCAGTCAGCTTCCAATCTTCGATTTTGTGGACATCTGGCAAAACCTCGCCTACGTTTACAAATGCATTACGATCCTGCTGAGTTTTATAATAATCATCAGCGTTACCAACGATCTGGACTACAGCGTGACTCGTCAGAATGTAATCGATGGACTGAGCAAGGGAGAGTACCTAAGATCAAAGATCTACTTCATACTTGCCGTCAGCGTTGTCGCGACACTGGCACTTTTCGCTCTCGGACTGGTTGCGGGTTATTCCCTTTCTCCAGTTACAGGTTTCGAGTATGTCGTCAGGAACATTGAATTCGTGGGTGCCTATTTCCTGCAAGTTTTCAGTTTCCTGATGTTCTGCTTCGTTGTGGCACTTTTAATCAAAAGAGCGGGTTTTGCCATCGCACTGATCATTTTTTGGGTCTACATCATTGAGCCTATTGGTGCCGCCATGGTCACCTACAATTTTGAAATGCCACTTTTGGGAGACATGTTTCCTGTAGAATCCTCCTGGAACTTCATCAGGATGCCGATTGAAAAGTATTTTTTCAGAGAGATCCAGGATTACGTCAGCTTT
This sequence comes from Halocola ammonii, assembly GCF_049334165.1. Classification (NCBI taxonomy): domain Bacteria; kingdom Pseudomonadati; phylum Bacteroidota; class Flavobacteriia; order Flavobacteriales; family Halocolacceae; genus Halocola; species Halocola ammonii. The sequence continues at coordinate 154,695 of NZ_JBEGHD010000010.1, read as the reverse complement.
CAGGATCTGTCAATTGGACTGGGCTACATCGGTATTTATTTGCTCTGCTCCTGGTTGCTTTTGACTAAGAGAGACTTGCAATAAATTAACTTTTGTTGCGAGCAACGAGAAACCAGTGAAGTGCGTCATAGAATTAAACCAAAAAACAAATTCGTCATGCGTACTTTTCTCACCTTATTTGTTTCTCTTTTTATCATTTCTCTGAATTTTGCTCAGTCCGACTGCATCGATCCGGATATAATTGATCAGGACGTACTTTGTCCAGGGATTTATGATCCCGTTTGTGGTTGTGATGGTGTCACTTATTCCAATGAGTGTGTGGCGCTGAATTATCATGGAGTTACAAGCTGGACAGATGGCGAGTGCAGTGAAGGCGAAGTAGATGAATGCACTGACCTGGCAGGACTCGATTTTGGCTTGTGCCAATTGTTTTTAGGTTATGCTATTGTAGATGGCACTTGCCAGGGAGTTAGCGGTTGTAGTACCACAGCGAGCAATGGCACCGACTATGCAAATGCGTTTCACTCTCAGGAAGACTGTGAATCACTTTGCGGAGGAGGCGGAGTTGAAGAATGCACAGATCTGGCCGGAGTGGACTTTGGACCTTGCGATGCAGTGCTCGGTTACGGCCTTGTCAATGGCGAATGCCAAACCATCAGTGGCTGCAGCACAGTGGGCGATGATGAAATCGATTACTCAAACGCCATTCACGAAAGTCCAGCCGCTTGTGAAGCAACTTGCGGAGACGGAGTAGAGGAGTGCACCGATCTGGCCGGAGTTGACTTTGGACCTTGCGATGCAGTGCTCGGTTACGGCCTTATTAATGGCGAATGCCAAACCATCAGTGGCTGCAGCACAGTGGGCGATGATGAAATCGATTACTCAAACGCCATTCACGAAAGTCCATCAGCTTGTGAAGCAACTTGCGGAGACGGAGTAGATGAGTGCACTGATCTTGCCGGAGTTGACTTTGGTGACTGTGAACTTCTGCTAGGCTACGGCCCTGTTAACGGAGAGTGTCAGGCGATTAGCGGATGTAGCACAGTTGGCGATGATCAGGTGGATTACGATGATGCCATCCACCCTTCACCGGCTGCCTGCGAGGTGCTCTGTGGAGACGCCTCCGGTTGTATCGACTTAAGTGAAATAGATTTTGGCGAGTGCGCCATGCCTTTGGGAATTATCTGGAACGGCTCTTACTGCGAGGCGATTTCCGGTTGTGATTACGTTGGTGACGATGGCGTAGATTACAGCGAATATTTTTATCAGGACATTGAAGACTGTGCCGGTTGTGCTGAGAATTGCGAAAACCCCGATCAGGTGGATGAAGAATACGGATGTTATGAAGTCTACGATCCTGTTTGCGGTTGCGACAGCGTGACTTACTCAAACGATTGTTACGCCTATTACTACGGTGGCGTGACTAGCTGGGAAGATGGCGAGTGCGGAACTGTGGGAGTCGTTGAGGGAGAAAAATCCGTGATTACAGTTTATCCAACTGTTTTCGATCGTGTGCTTAAAATCAAAGGTGAGCTCAACCAAACAGCGGAGATCAAAATTTATTCAGGCGTTGGTCAGGTAGTGTTTGAAAAAAGACTTGAACCAGGCACTTCACAAATCGAGATGCCTTTATTGTCGAATGGAATTTATTACTACTCGATAAGTATTGAAGGCAAAAACGTTGCAAATGGGAAGCTTATACGTACTCAACAATAATTAAAAAGAACTTTTGATGGACATAAAAGCGACATGAGAGTGTCGCTTTTTTTTGCTGAATGACTTTAGAAGTCAAGAACTACAACAATCAGATTTTCGCTCTGAGCAATCCCAAATCCTCAAAAAAACCGGGCCACGACTTACTCACAGCTTCTGCATCTTCGATAGTTACTCCCTCACCGGCTAAGCCCAAAACTGCTGCGGCCATGGCTATGCGGTGATCGTTGTAGGAGTTGATCGTGCAAGCTTTTGGCTTGCCAGGAAAAATGATCATCTCATCGTTTTCGATTTCTGAACGAATCCCAGCTTGGGAGAGCATTTCTATTAGCACTTTTCCCCGATCACTCTCTTTGTGTTTTAATCGGTGAACGCCTTTTATTTTGCTTGGTGCATTTCCAAGAACAGCCAGCACAGCAAGAGGAGGGAAGAGGTCGGGGCAATTGGTGGCGTCAAACTCAAAAGAAGTTAGCGTCTTTGCAGAAACCATCCAGCTGTCGTTCTCCTCTTTGACCTGCGCACCCATGCTTTGGAGCACATCTACGATCTGACTATCGCCCTGATTGGGGTTTTTCTTCAGTGAAGCGATCTTCAATTCACTTTGAGTCACAACCGCAGCAACAAACAAAAATGCAGCTCCGCTCCAGTCGCCATCGATTTCTATCTCTGAGGCACTGTAGTTTTGCTTTCCTTTAATTTTGAATATCTCGTAGTTCTGATTTTCAACCTCGACTCCAAAGTGCTTCATCACATCCAGCGTCATGTCGATGTAAGGTCGGCTTTTCAGGTTTTTCACTTTCACCGTAGAATCGCCCTCGAGAGTTGGCAAAATCATGAGCAAACCAGACAGAAATTGAGAAGAGCTGCTGGCATCTACTTCGATTTCTCCAGCCTTGGCCGGCCCTTTCACGCTGAGTGGCAAATGTCCGTTAGTCGTTTTGAACTCGACTTCAAGTTGAGGTAAAATCATTTCGAAGTCGCTGAAAGGACGGTTCCTCAAACTACCTTTTCCATCGACTTGAATCTCGTGATTTTGAAGGGCTGCCAGACAAGTGAAAAGTCTGCTGCCCAGTCCTGATTCTCCACAGTTTAGATTGCCTCCGGCTTTGACTTCATTGGGAAAAATAGTACACGAATTTTCGCCCTTTTCAACTCTGGCGCCAAGTTGCTCAGCCATTTCCAAAGCTGCCAGACCATCGTCACAGTAGCTCGGGTTTTTAATTTTTGTTGGACTTGTGCACAAAATTGCAGCGGCCACTGCTCTCTGCATCACACTCTTGCTCGGGGGAGCTTTTATTTCTCCTTTCAGCTTCGATGGTGAAACAGTAACGTCCATACCGCTTTATTTTCTGCCCAGATAGATTGAAGCGATTCCACCGGTAAGCGCCTTTTTTCGCGTGTCCTTGTAGCCCGCTTTTCGCATGATTGTGAGAAAATCAACCCCTTCGGGAAACGCCTCCACGCTTTCAGGCAAATAGGTGTATGCGCGATTATCTTTCGAAATGAGCTTTCCGATAAAAGGCATAATCTTTCTGGAATAGAGCCAGTAAAGCTGTTTGATTGGAAAGTACTTCGGTTTTGAAAATTCGAGAATTATCGCAAGTCCGCCTGGTTTCAGTACTCTTCTCATTTCAGTGAGTCCTTTTTCCAAATTTTCAAAGTTTCGAACTCCAAAAGCCACAGTGTAAGCATCGAAGGTGTCGTCTTCGAAAGGCAGGTCCTCCGAATCACCGAGTCTCATTTCAATCTTATCCGAAAGACCTTTTTTCTCAATTTTTTGACGGCCGATTTCGAGCATCCCCGCAGAAATGTCCACACCGACAACTTTCTTTACATCGAGCCCCATCCTCACGGCTTCGAGCGCAAAATCACCAGTTCCAGTAGCCACGTCCATCACGTATTCAGGATTTTCTTTTTTGAGAATCCGAATCGCTTTTTTTCTCCACAAGATGTCAATCCCAAAAGAGAAGAAGTGATTCAGAAAATCATAGCTGTGGGCGATGTTATCGAACATCTCAGCAACCTGCTTCTTCTTGCTCCCTTTTTCCTTTTCGTAGGGTGTAACTTTTGTTCCCATACTTTTTTATTACCCGATCATCGTGTGACCTTCGGGGTATTTGTAATTTTTACTAATCAGTTTACCTACAAAAGCGTAAGCAACGGTGAGCGTGCCGACACGACCAACAACCATCGAAACCATAATCACCGACTTGCCGAAAGGCGTGAGCATCGGTGTGATTCCTGTGGAGAGCCCTGTAGTGGAAAGTGCCGAAACCTGTTCGAAAACAAGGTCCATAAAATCTCTGTCTGGCATCTCCAAAATGTGCTGCTCACTGATGGTCAACAAGAAAATGCAAATAAGGTTTCCGACAAGGAAGATGTTGAGCACGGCATAAGCTCTCGACTTCAGCACAGCGGGAATAGTCTTCTTAAAAAGCTCGGTATAATTCAGGCCTTTAATGGTTGAAAGGAGGTCGGCATAAATGACTCCAAGTGTTGATGTTTTGATTCCTCCACCTGTGGACGAAGAGCTCGACCCAATGAACATCATCACGATAGTCACAAACAACATCGGCATACCGATCTGGTGGTAGTCAACGGTATTAAATCCACACGACCGCGGAGTTACAGCCTGAAACATGGTTGCTGTAAATTTTCCGAAAAAGCTTTTGTCCGCCAGGGTATTGTCGTATTCAAGGATAAAGTAGGGGACAGCTGTAAGGATCGTCAGGGCGATGGTAAAGTAGAGCGCAATTTTGGTGGAAAATGAAATGGTTTTCCAGGAGTTGCGCATTCTGTCTCTCAGCCTCTTTATATCAAACATGTCGAAAAGGGCAACCATCCCGATGCTTCCGGCAAAAATGAGAATGATGATGATCCAGTGAATGATGTAATTTTCTCTAATTCCGGTTTCGTAGAAGCCGTTGGAGAAAAGTGAAATCCCGGCATTGTTGAACGAAGAGACAGAGTGAAAAATCGAATTAAAGATCCGATCTCCGCGATTGGCGAAAGTCACCTCTCCCCAAAAAATGTAGAATCCAAGAGCTCCCAGAATTTCTATCGTAAAAGCCCACAAGAACACTTTCCTCAACATACCCTGGGCGCTCAACGCAGTGTCGCGATTCACGAAATCTTCAATTACATCGTGGTGCTTCACACCCAGGCCTAACTTGGAAGCAAGCGCGATGAATGAACCGAATGCAATAATGTTAAAACCTCCCACCTGGATGAGGAATAGCAACACCATCTGCCCTTTGAAGGTAAATTCCGTGGAAGCATCAACTGTCATCAATCCAGTTACACACCCCGCACTGGTAGAGGTGAAAAGCGCATCGAGAAAACTCAAATTGCTGCCCTTGGTGGTCATTTCTGGCAAGAGCAAAAGCCCAGTACCAGAGACAATGATGGCCATGAAGGAAAAAATGAAAACCGTGGCCGGATGCAATTTGAAACGCGGGAAAATGGAAGATGCTCGCAGCGCCTCAATGACCACTACACAAACAAAATAAAATTGAATCAGCACGGTGCTGACACTCGCTGCATCAGAAATTCCGATTTGCTTAAAAAGCTCCTGGAAAAGAAGTGTGTCGAAAAAGTTGAATGCAATACCTTCTACCAACAGAATGGCCATGGCAATGCCCTCGAACCACGTTTTTCGGAAAAATTCTTGTGGATGAAAATCGTAGACAAACCGCAGGATGTAGTGAAAAACGTAGAACCCAAAACTGCCTTGAATGATGTTGAGTAAAACGGCTTCCTCTTCGTCCTTGTGTTCATATCCGTAGAGGTAGACAAGCGTGATAACTGCACCGATGGTCACTACCACGTTGAGGGCCTTGCCCGTTCTCAGTGCGAGTTTTTTGTTCCCGTAAAGAAACAGATTGGCTTTTTCACGAAAAGATTGAAGTGACATACTACAGTTTCAGTGCTTCGCGCAAAAGTAAAGTTTTGTCGATGGGAACCACTCCCACCTTCTCACAAACTAATCCACCTGCAAGGTTTGACAACTCCGCAATATCTTCGGGGTCCATCCCGGCTGCCAGCGCAAGAGAAGCCACGCTGATCACCGTGTCCCCAGCTCCTGACACATCGAGAATTTCGCGCAGGTGAGCCGGAATTTGCTTTTCCTGTCCTTGAGATTTCACGTAAACTCCATGTTCGGAAAGCGTTACCAGCGAGATCTGGTTTTCGAGAATTCCTTCGAGTTCGGCAATGGCATCGCTGAGAGCTGAGAAATTTCCTGCTGGCAGCGGCCTGTTGAGTCCTTCGCGCAGCTCTTTCAAATTCGGCTTGAAAAGCGTCACATTTTTGTATTCGAAAAAGTTATCCTTTTTGGGATCTACCGTAGTCGGAATATCATTTTCCTGAGCAATGGCGATTGTTTTTTCGATAACTCCTTTGGTTAGCACGCCCTTGTTGTAATCCTCAAAGACGATTACAGCAGGTTTTTGTTCTTCTACAATTTTTTGAATGCGGGTTACAAAAGCTTCTTCGTCTTTCTGCGAAAGGGGAGTGGTGACTTCCTCGTCCACTCGGAGCATGTGGTGACCACCGCTGATCACCCTGGTTTTCACTGTTGTCACCCGGTCTTCCGATTCGATGATGCCATCTTTCGAAAAGTCGCGTTTAGCGAGCAGATCATAAAACTCGCGATTTTTCTCATCGCTGCCGATCACCGAGCAAATCACGGGTTTGGCGCCCATAGTCATCAGGTTGAGCGCCACGTTGGCGGCTCCTCCCAGTCGACTTTCTTTATTTTCAATGCTCACCACAGGCACTGGAGCCTCTGGCGAAATGCGATTTACGCGACCCCAGTAGTAAGAGTCGATCATCACATCGCCCACCACCAAAACGGTGAGGTCGTTAAAACTTTCGAAAATGCTGCTGAGGTTTTTTTCTTTCACTGCCAGCTGGTTTTATTTCAATTTGGCAAGCGTGCGCTTGATGCGAAGTAATGCTTCTTTGAGTTGTTCTTCGGATGCGGCATAGGAAATCCTCACGCAGTTGGGGTCTCCAAAAGCATCACCGGTAACGAGAGCCACGTACTCGCTTTCGAGAATGTAGTTGGTGACGTCCGTTGCATTTTTGATCATTTTTTCGCCATCGCTTTTTCCAAAGTAGTGCGACACGTCCGGGAATACGTAAAATGCACCTTCGGGCACGTTGTTTTTAATCCCGGGAATTTCCTCGAGCAAATCCAAAACGAGTTTTCTACGGTCTTCAAAGGCTTTCTTCATTTCGCCTGTCACTGACGGATCCGCTTCCACGGCAGCTTTTGCAGCCATTTGCGAAATCCCCGAAGGAGCTGAAGTAAATTGACCCTGCATTTTTGAGCAGGCTTTTGCAATCCACTGTGGGGCACCGAGGTAGCCGATTCTCCAGCCGGTCATGGCAAATGCTTTAGAAACACCGTTCACGGTAATCACCTGATCGTAGATATCTTCGAACTGAGCAAGGCTGGCGTGCTGGGAAGTGAAGTTGATATGCTCGTAAATTTCATCGCTAATCACGTAAAAGTCTGGTTTCGTAACAATCACATCCGCCAGAGATCTGAGCTCGTCCTTGCTGTAAACCGAACCGGAAGGATTGCACGGAGAGCTGTAAATCATCAGCTTTGTTTTCTCGGTTAGTGCGTTTTTCAACTCTTCGGCAGTAATCTTAAAATCATTGTCCACAGAAGTGCGAATAATCACAGGTTTTCCTCCTGCAAGCTTTATCAACTCTTCGTAGGTCACCCAATATGGAGCAGGTAAAATCACTTCATCGCCAGGGTTCACCAGGCTGAGAATGGTGTTGGCGAGGGATTGCTTGGCTCCGGTAGAGACTACGATCTGGTCGGCAGAGTAATTGAGGTTGTTATCCCTTTTAAACTTTTTAGAAATCGCTTCTCTCAGCGGGCCGTAGCCGTTTACCGGTGGGTAATGCGTGTAGTTTTCATCGATGGCTTTTTTAGCGGCATCTTTAATGAAATCTGGCGTGTCGAAGTCAGGCTCTCCCAGGCTGAGGCTGATCACATCGTGACCCTGCTCTGCCAGCTCGCGGCTGATGCGCGCCATCGCCAATGTGGCTGATTCCGACAATCTGCCTAAAAGCTCTGAAACCTGACCTTCGCGTTTTGCTGTTGAATTGCTCATGAATGCTTTTTCTCTTTTGAGGAAACAATTGAAGAGTGCGAATTTAAGGTGTTCTGGTCATTCGGTTAAATTTAGGCAGGGAAATCTGATTGAGGTTTTATTTCAAGAGAGATTAAATGTTTGGATTGTTAGAATAGACGGTAAACTGTGCCAGTTGTTTTTTGATTAATTTTTAGCTTGCTCTGTAACCCACTTATTTTTAAAATATGAAACTATCAAATTTACTGCTGACGACTATTCTCATCGCTCAATTTACCACAGCTCAATCTCAGGACTACATTCCGCTTCCTTCTGAAAATGCCATTTGGCAAAATCAGGTTCAATTTATCGATGGAGGGTATTTTTATAGCTACTGCACCGCTGGCGATACGCTGATAAACTCACAGCCTTACACGAAAATTGACTCATGCGCAACGGGCTACAAAGGAGCAATAAGGAGCGAGAACGGAAAGGCATTTTTTGTTCCAGCAGATTTTTCAGAGGAATACCTTCTCTACGACTTCACACTGGAAGAAGCGGAAACAGTGGACAGCGTTTATACAGGCCATCTGGCTATCGATGATGCTATCCTAATGAGTTTTCAGGCCGGTATTGTCGATTCTATTTTGATTGGCGGGGAATACAGAAAGCGAATTCAAATTGAATCGAACTATTGGATCGAAGGAATTGGTTGTACCTCTGGCCTTTTTCAAGACCCCTCAGAGCAGCTTGATATTGTATTGTATCTGAGTTGCTTTAGTGTCGATAGTTCAATTCTCTACCCGGAAGAGTCTGAAGGAGAAAGCTGTCCGACAGATTTCATTCAAAATTTAAAGGAGATCGAATCGAGAAATGTAAAAGCCTATCCCAATCCTACCCAAGGGCAGTTTCTTATGAATCTAAAAAATGATTTTGTGGGCTCAGTCTCAGTCTTCGACAGTTTTGGTCAAAGGTTGAATGTACCACACGAACGCCAATCAGGTGGACTAAGACTGGACCTCTCTCAATTTCCAGCTGGTATTTATGTTGTCAAGATTACTAACCAATCGAGCACATTATTTTCGAGAGTGGTGAAGAATTAGTGACCTTTAGCGAAGCAAAAATTTCTTGAAAATATTAGCTGCTTTTCGCTTTCTTTGCGCAAAACATAAGAATCGTTGAAGACAGCTTTTATACTTAACACCAAGAAAAGCGGGTTGTCAGAGTGGAGGGAGAAACTGGAGTCGGAATTTGCGGGAGATTTTGAGTTGTGGCCAACCGAGGCTGCAGGAGACGAAAAGTCCCTTGCACTAAAAGCGGCAAAAGAAAAGTTTACTCACCTTGTGGCAATCGGAGGAGACGGCACTATCAATGAGTGCATCAACGCTTTGGTGCACCACAAAAAGGAGAACCCGGATTTTCCAATGCCCGTTTTCGGGATCATTCCAAACGGAACTGGTAATGATTTTATAAAATCAGCCGATTGGTCTTTCAGTCTCGAGTCGCTCTACGATAGAATTATCAGGGGCAGCGAGAAGAAAATTGACTTGGGAGTCCTCAACTATAGCAATGGACAAACGGAATATTTTGTGAACATTGCCGATGCGGGAATCGGTCCGCAGGTAATCGAAAAAGTGGCGCAGAGCAAGAGCCGCTTTGGCAGCAGCCTCACTTTTGCATCCGCCATCATCAAAACCTTTTTCACATTTAAAAAACGCATTCTGCATTGCTCTGGAGATTCATTTCATTTCTCTGGCCCGGCAGTGGCAATTGTTGCGGCCAATGGCAGATTTTTCGGAGGTGGGCTGTGCATCGCGCCAGAAGCAAAACTGGATGACGGTCAGCTGGATGTGGTGATCATAGGTAATGTAACAGTAATGGACTTCCTGCAGCACCTTCCCCAACTCAGAAAGGGCGCTGTGATCGATCACCCCAAGATTCGCTACTACCGCTCCAGTAAATTGGAAATATCCGGTGAGGGCGACCTCGAAAAAGACGGTCAAATGGGACTTTCCTTACCTGTCGAAATCAGCATCGAGAGTCGGGCGCTGAGGATTATCGCCTGACGGTTTTTTAGCCAGAAGCAACAATCCAGCGAAGGTCAGAATTCCGTTGATTACCAGGTGTTCGAATGTGAATTTATAGTTGAACCAATCTTGGGAATTGTCTTTGAGAATGTAGCTCAAAACTGGGGCGAGGATAGCAACTACAGGAACCCACCGATCTCTCACTTTTAGCTTTGTAAAAAGGCCGAAAGCATAAAGTCCGAGCAACGGACCGTAGGTGTATCCGGCTGCAACGAATAGCTCTTCAATGACGCTCGCATCAATCAAATAGCGGAAAATGATAATCACTACGAAGAGCACCACCGAAAAACCAATGTGAACGAGTTTCCGGAGCCTTTTGCTTTCTTCAGCTTTTTTCTTCTGAACACCCAAAATATCAACACAAAAAGAAGTTGTAAGTGCTGTCAGTGCTGAATCTGCGCTACTGTAGGCTGCGGCAATCAAACCGATAATGAAAAAGATGGCCACACCAATTCCCAGTTCTCCCGTCAGTGCCACATTCGCAAAAAGCTCATCTGCTTTATTGAAAGCGATGTTGTTGATTTCGGCATAGTCGTAGAGCAACACTCCGAGTGAAAGGAAAATGAGGTTCACAAATACGAGCACGATGCTCAGCCAAAACATGTTTTTCTGGGCGTCTTTCAGGTTTCTGCAACTCAGGTTTTTCTGCATCATGTCCTGGTCGAGTCCGGTCATCACAATCGTAATAAAAATCCCGCTCAGAAACTGTTTCCAAAAATGATCACCACTTTTCCAGTTGTCAAAAAAGAAGATTCGCGACATGTCGGAGTTGCTCACGTACTCCACGATTCCGGTTTCCGGGAAAACCTGACGCTTGATGATGATCACTGTTAAGATTACTGCAGCGAGCATAAAGGTGGTTTGCAGCGTATCGGTCCAGATAATGGTTTTAATTCCGTTTCTGGCCGTGTAGATCCAAATCAAAAGGATCGTCACCATCACTGTTACCCAGAAGGGAATGCCTATCTGATCGAACACTGCGAGCTGCAAAACGATTGCTACGAGATAAAGCCTGAATGAAGCACCAATGATTCTCGACAGCAGGAAAAAGAACGATCCGGTTTTATACGATGACGGCCCAAACCTGCCTTCCAGATAAGTGTAGATCGAGGTGAGCTGCATCTTATAGTAGAGTGGGAGCAGCACTTTTATGATAATGATGTAGCCTACCACATATCCAAGAACAACCTGCATGTAGCCAAACTGGCTGTCTGCCACCCAGCCGGGCACAGAGATGAAAGTAACTCCACTCAGCGAAGCACCCACCATCCCAAAGGCAACCACGTACCACGGGCTCTGGCGATTGCCCAGAAAGAATGCATCGTTGTCGTCACTTTTTCCGGAAAGAAAAGAAACTCCTACCAGCAATAGAAAATAGGCCAGGACGATACATAAAATGAGTAGTGGAGACATTGAGAACGGTTTGACCGCAAATAAAATGCATTTCGATACAAACTCAGTTCAGCGGGTAATATTATTGTTCACAGTCTTTTGGTAATTCATTGGGTTGAGAAACTGCGCTGAGCGATAAGACTTGATTATCTTTGCTTCCATGAATCTTTCGTCAAAATTGATTGAAGAAGCCGTAGATCAAATGGCTTCGTTGCCAGGAGTTGGAAGAAAAACAGCGCTACGGTTGGTTCTCAACTTGCTAAAGCGCGATGAGAGCGAGGTGGAGAGTTTTGCCGGGGCTTTTCTGAGACTTCGCGAAAATATCAACTACTGCAAGCAATGTCACAACCTGAGTGATGAAGAAATTTGCTCAATCTGCAGCAATCCTCACCGAGAAGATAAACTCGTTTGCGTGGTCGAAGACATTCGCGATGTGATGGCGATTGAAAGTACCCAGCAATTTAGAGGTAAGTATCACGTACTGGGTGGAATCATTTCTCCGATGGACGGCATTGGTCCTGGAGACATCCATGCCGACAGTCTCATCGAAAGGGTGAAAGACGAAGGAGTGGATGAAGTCATATTTGCGCTCAGCACTACTATGGAAGGTGAAACAACAGCTTTTTATCTGTTTAAAAAACTCGATCCAATGGGCGTAAAACTCTCGAGTATCGCTCGTGGAGTTTCCATGGGCGATCAGCTCGAGTTTGCTGATGAAGTCACCCTGGGTAGGTCAATCGTAAATCGAACACCCTACGAAAACTCTCTTTCTAAGCAATAGTGAAAAATGCATTGGCCCAATTGACGTTGAGGTTAAATGATCAATTTTAAAAATTGAATCTTAGGTTTGCAGTCAACAATCCGGTCAATGAAGCTTTCTGTAATAATTGTCAACTACAACGTAGAGCACTTTCTGGAGCAGTGCCTGCACTCTGTTGAAAAATCCATTAAGGATTTGGAAGTGGAAGTATTTGTGGTGGACAACAATTCGGTGGATGGCTCTATGGCTATGGTGAAACGAAAATTTCCCTGGGCTAAAAGAATCGAAAACAAAGAGAACCTCGGCTTTTCCAAAGCCAACAACCAGGCGATGAGAATGGCCGAAGGCGAGTACGTTCTACTGCTCAATCCCGACACCGTGGTTCAGGAAGACACCTTTCAGAAAGTCGTCAGTTTTATGGACGAGCACCCCGATGCAGGTGGGCTGGGAGTGAAGATGGTAGATGGGAAAGGAAATTTTTTGCCGGAAAGCAAGCGAGGTTTGCCAACTCCCGCTGTGGCGTTTTACAAAATTTTTGGTCTCTCGGCACTTTTTCCGAAATCCAAAAAATTCAGTCAATACCACCTCGGCTACCTCGATAAAGACGAAGTGCACGAAATCGATGTGCTTTCGGGCGCTTTCATGCTGATGAGAAAAGAAGCGCTCGATAAAGTGGGACTTCTCGATGAGGCGTTTTTTATGTACGGGGAAGACATTGATTTGTCTTACCGCATCACTCAGGGCGGTTACAAAAATTACTACTTCCCAGATACGCGAATTATCCACTACAAAGGCGAAAGCACTAAAAAAGGGAGTCTTAATTACGTTTTCGTTTTTTACCGGGCGATGGTGATTTTTGCCGAAAAACATTTCAGCGCCAAAAACGCAAAGTTGTTTTCGTTTTTCATCAACATGGCAATTTATCTGCGCGCAGGAGTGGCCATTGTCAATCGATTTGTCAAGAGAGTTTGGCTTCCGGTACTCGATTTCCTGCTGATCTTTGGTTTGATGGAACTCGCCAAAAATTATTACGAAGAAGCTCAGCACAAAAATTACGATGAACAGATGGTGAGCGTGGCATTTGTAGTTTACGCGGTCATTTGGCAGCTGTCAGTGTTTTTTAGTGGAGGCTACGACAGACCCTTCAGTTGGAAGAAAATTATTAGAGGAATTGCCATTGGTTCTGCTGTGATCCTCATCGGCTACTCGCTCTTGCCCGAGGATTACCGATTCTCCCGGGCACTGATTCTGATCGGGACTGGCCTGGCACTACTGGAGTTTTTAATTGTTCGCAGTTTGCTACATTTTATTGGTCCAAAGCGCTACGCATTTAGCAGAGCTCGAAAAAAGCGTTTTGTAATCGTTGGTTCAAAAAGTGAAATTGAACGAGTGCAAAACCTTCTCTCACAAACTCAATCTCAGGTAGGGTTTACAGCTTTTCTCAGTCCGGAGGACATTAGCGATGAGGAGTTTTACAACGGAACACTCAGTCAACTCAACGAGGTTTTGAGAATCTACAACATTGATGAGGTTATATTTTGCGCCAAAGATGTGAGCTCCCGTGAGATTATTGGGGCGATGAGCAGTCTCGATAGCCGCAAGACCGACTTCAAAATCGCTCCTCCCGAAAGTCTTTTCATCATAGGCAGCAATTCCATCGAGTCGAGTGCAGACCTTTTTATCCTCGATGTCAACTCTGTTTCGAAGACCGTCAACCAGCGAAACAAACGCTTGCTGGATTTCACGCTGGCCTTACTTTTCATCATCACCAGTCCGTTGCTCGTTTGGTGGGTGAGAAAGAAAGCTGGCTTCTTCGCGAATTGCTTTTCAGTTTTGCTCGGTAAAAAGACCTGGGTAGGGTTTTTCAGCGATGAGGCCTCTGGCCAAAAGCTACCTAAAATCAAAAATGGAGTGCTTCCTCCGGTGTCCAGAATTCACCCTAGCGAGCTGAATTCCGAAACCAGGCAAAAGCTCAACCTTGTTTACGCAAGGGATTACAGAGTAGGTAACGACATCAATGTGATCTTCAAAAACATCGCTTCTCTGGGAAGCTGATTTCAACTTTTTGCAACCTCGTTTGTCTTCTTTTCAGGTCGTCAACACTGTTGCCCGTCCCAATTTTTCGTTTAATTTTGTGCACCCAAAAAAACATTCCAGAAGAGTATGGCCCAGATAGAATTGCTATTGCCCAAAATGGGAGAAAGTGTTGCCGAAGCCACCATCGTAAAGTGGCTCAAAGAAGAAGGTGATACCATTGAAGCTGATGAACCGATTGTAGAAATTGCCACCGACAAAGTTGACTCGGAAGTGCCCGCCCCAGAAGACGGAGTGCTCGTGAAGCGCATGGCAAATGAAGATGATGTGGTTCAGGTAGGCGAAGTGATAGCAATGATAGAGGTAGAGGGAGAAGGCGACAGCTCTGGCTCTGGTTCGAATGCAGCTGCTGCAGGAGCAACTCCGGCAGTTGAAGAAGAAGAACCAGCCGAAGAAGTGCTCGAAACTGTTTCTGCACCGCTTTCCGAAGGTGTTGAAAAAACTGGCCCGTCAGGAAGATTTTACTCACCACTCGTGAGAAACATCGCCAAAGAAGAAGGCATCTCAATGGACGAGCTTGAAAAAGTTGACGGCAGCGGTAAAGACGGTCGTGTAACCAAAGACGACATGCTTTCTTACGTTGAAAATCGCAAAGCTGGTGGCGCACCGGCACCAACCAAAAAAGAAGAAAAAGCCGCTCCGGCTCCATCTTCAAACGGACAGGCTGCTAGTGCAGCTGCTCCAAAGCCATCAGTTAAAGGTCAGTCAGGAACATCCAAAGTTTCAGTTGGACCAGACGATGAAATCGTTGAGATGGACCGCATGCGCAAAATGATTGCCGACCACATGGTGGACAGCAAGCACACTTCTCCGCACGTAACCTCTTTCGTGGAAGCCGATGTGACCAACATCGTCAACTGGAGAAACAAAATCAAAGGTGAATTCCAGAAGCGCGAAGGTGAAAAAATGACGTTCACGCCTATTTTCATTGAGGCACTCGCCAAAGCAATTAAAGAACTCCCGGGAGTGAACGTTTCTGTTGACGGTAAAAACATTATCAAGCGCAAGCACATCAATATCGGAATGGCAGCAGCTTTGCCAACTGGTAACTTGATCGTTCCTGTAATTCACGATGCTGATCAGTACAACCTGCTTGGCCTCACAAAGAAGGTGAACGACCTTGCCGGAAGAGCTCGCGAAAACAAGCTTGTTTCGGATGAAATTCAGGGAGGTACTTACACCCTTACTAATGTTGGTACGTTCGGAAACGTGATGGGAACACCAATCATCAATCAGCCTCAGGCAGCGATTATGGCCGTTGGAGCTATACGCAAAAAGCCAGCTGTAATTGAGACAGAAGAAGGTGATTTCATCGGAATCCGACACATGATGTTCCTTTCTCATTCTTACGATCACCGCGTGGTTGACGGAATGTTGGGTGGAACTTTTGTGAAAAAAGTAGCCGATATTCTCGAGAGCTTCGATCCGAACAGAGAAATTTAGTGCTTGAGTTCGAGATAGTTTCGAAATCTATTTCCGAAGTTACCTTTTGAAATTCAGTGGTAAAGGTTTAATTTTATCGCGTTAGGAAATCTTAATCATCCATGACGCACCTTAGACCATTATTACTACTGTTTTTTGCGCTTTATTTTGCCTCACCTCAGCACGCAAATGCTGCTCCCAACAACTTTGGAGACCAGTTTACTGAGGCCAATCAACTAATGGAGGAAGGGCTCTGGAGAGAGTCTATCCAAATATGGCTTGACCTGGTGAAGGCAAATCCCGAAAACGCCAATCTCAACTTTAAGTTGGGCTACTGCTACTTGCAGACGGCTACCGATAAGGACAAGGCGCTCAAATACCTTGAGAAGGCCGCGGAAATTGAGATGTCGAAGAACTACGACCCTTACGAACCGAAGGAGGAGACAGCACCAGTGGAGACGCTTTACTATCTCGGGCATTCGCTGCACCTCAATTATCAACTAGATAGGGCAATCGACATTTTTGAAGAGTTCAAGAAACGAGTAAAGAGAAAGCACCACCTCTTTGCTGAGGCCGAGCACCAGATAGCGATGTGCAAGGTGGCTAAGAAATTAGTTGCCAATCCACGTGAGTTTGGAATCAACACTCTGGGACCGATTGTTAACTCTCGCTTTGAAGAACACAGCCCAGTCATTTCAATCGATGAGAATGCACTTTTCTTCACTTCTACACGTGTGAGAGATGACAGTTCTAATGTATTCCAGGGACCTCGATCCACACCGCTGGTCTACGAAGATATTTACGTTTCTTACAGAAACAGGGCAGGAGAGTGGCAAAAGCCCGAATTGTTGAACATTAATAAACAAAACGCGCACTCAGCAACGGTGAGCGTGAGTCCGGATGGTCAAAAACTCATTATTTATTTTGACGATTCGGGAAATGGAGACTTATTCATTTCGGAGCTCGTGGGAGAAACCTGGAGCGAACCAGAACCGCTCAACCCCATGATCAACTCCGATGCCTGGGAATCGCACGCTTCTATGACTGCAGATGAAGAAACAATCTTCTTTGTGTCTAATCGTGAAGGCGGACAGGGTGGAAGAGACATTTACAGAGTTACAACTCTTCCAACGGGTGATTGGAGCAAACCGCTCAACCTGGGCCAGTCGATCAACACGCCTTACGAAGAAGACGCGGTGTACATCGCTCCCGATGGCAAAACACTTTACTTCTCTTCGAATGGGCACAAAAGCATGGGAGGCTTTGATATTTTTTACTCTTCACTGGGAACAGACGGAGAGTGGAGCAAGCCGGAAAATATTGGCTATCCACTGAATACTGCAGATGATGACCTCTTTTTTTCACCAACAGCTGATGGAAGTCGGGCCTATTATTCGTCTCGTAAAGAAGGTGGATTCGGACTGAAAGATATTTACTCTATCGACTTGCCGAACCTTGACATCGAAGCGAATTTCACTGTTCTCAAAGGATTTATTTATGCTCCTGAGGGCGAGTCGCTTCCACCTGATGCGAGCTTGCAGGTTACCGATCTGGAGACGAACGAGGTTTTTGATTACAATCCTCGACAGCGCGATGGCGGCTACGTGGCCATACTTCCTCCATGTAAAAAATACAGACTCGAGTATTTTGCCAATGGCAACGTTGTGAGTTCAGAAGAAATGGAACTTCCTTGCAATTCGAACTACAGAGAGTTGAAGAAAGAGGTTTTTCTGCAACCGGTTTATGTGAACGGTGCAGAGCCAAACACCGGACTGGAGCTTGAGACAGACGAAGGTGCGGCAGAAGCAATGGATGAAAAAGAGGAAGACAAAGAGACTGATGAGACCGAAGAATCAGAAGCCGAAACTGCAGAAGTTGAAGTAGTGGAGTCTGAAGAGGAGGAAGAAATCGGCATCGATGAACTCTCAGAGTTTGAAGTTACTTTCAGCAGACGATTCAACTACGCTCACAATACTTTTGAAGGGAACGATGCGAACTTCAGACAATTCGTAAACTCGGTGAAAGAGATTACTGAAAACGACCGGATGGTGATCATCACAATCGAAGGTAGCGCCTCGAAAGTCCCAACTTCGGACTACGCGAGCAACTACGAGCTAGCGATGAGCCGCGCTCAGAATGCCAAGAAAATTATTTCTCAAAAGCTTAAGGAAGCTGGTGTGCCAGAGAGTGCCATCCGTTTTGAAGAGCTTAAGGCCAGTGTTCAGGGGCCCAACTACAACAACGATGTGAACGAGAATCGCAAAGTGTACGAAAGGTTTCAGTACATAAAAGTCACTGCCAAGTAAAATCAAAAAGCCCGGACGATGCTGAGCATGTCCGGGCTTTCTGTTCTGCTAATTGAGGTCAATTCAACTTTCGTCAAATTGAAAACCTACTACTCTACTTGTGCTTAAAACGCTCGCAGCTGCGAAATTATTTTTTACTTAGCACCCTCATTTAAAGCGACCCAATTCAAACAGGTGACAAACACCCATTTAGCAGCATGAAGTTAAACCTCAAAAGACCTCTGGCATTTTTCGATCTCGAAACAACAGGAACCAACGTAGCAACCGACAGAATTGTGGAGTTGGCCGTGGTGAAAGTGATGCCAGACGGCACCATTCACAGTAAACCCGAAAATCCTGGATCGGAAAATCGAATTCTGATTAATCCAGAAATGCCGATTTCCACGGAGTCGAGTATGGTTCATGGAATTTATGACGAAGACGTGAAAGACGCCCCAACTTTCAAGCAAATCTCAAAGGGGCTATTTAAGTTTTTGCACGACTGCGATTTGGGAGGTTTTAACTCCAACCGATTCGACATTCCGCTCCTGGCAGAAGAATTTTTGCGTGTTGGAATCGACTTCAATGTCAAAGACCGCAACCTTGTGGATGTCCAGGTCATTTTTCACCTGATGGAAAAACGCACACTCGAAGCCGGTTACAAATTTTACTGTGGTAAAGAATTGCCAGATGCCCACGAAGCGCTGCCGGACACGATGGCGACTTACGAGATTTTTAAAGCTATGCTCGAGCGCTATGAAGACACTGAAGTGAAAGACAAAGAAGGAAATGTTGTGAAGCCAGTGGTGAACGACATGGAAAAGATTCACGAATTCTTCCAGCATCACAACAATGCAGACTTGATGGGAAGGCTAGTTTACGATGACGAAGACGAAGTCTGTTTCAACTTTGGAAAGTACAAAGGCAGAAAAGTAAAAGATGTACTCCAGGAGGCTCCGGGTTACTACGGCTGGATGATGCAAGGTGATTTTCCACTCTACACCAAAAAAGTGCTGACTGACGTCCGCAACTCTATGGGATGATGAAAACCATCAGCGTCTGTGTTTCTAACGATCTGACTTTCGATCAGCGAGTAAAGAAAACTTGTGACACTCTTCAGAGCATGGGCTTTGAGATTAAGCTTGTTGGGAGAAAACTGCCCGACAGCAAGCCGATCGATCGTCCGTACAAAACCCACCGCTTTGGGATGCTTTTCAAAAGCGGTGCGCTGTTCTACGCAGCGTTCAACTTCAGATTGTTTTTCCATCTGCTGTTTTCCAATCAGGACATTATTTTGTGTAATGATCTCGACACACTTCCGACCGGTTTTCTGGTGGCCAAACTGAAAGGGAAGGAAATTGTCTACGACAGTCACGAATACTTTACCGAAGCCGAAGGACTCACAGGGCGTCCGTTTCCTAAGAAAGTCTGGAAGACGCTTGAGAAATGGATTTTCCCGAAGCTCCGCCACGTTTACACAGTCAACGAATCGATCGCCAAGATTTATCGCGATG
This sequence comes from Halocola ammonii, assembly GCF_049334165.1. Lineage (NCBI taxonomy): Bacteria > Pseudomonadati > Bacteroidota > Flavobacteriia > Flavobacteriales > Halocolacceae > Halocola > Halocola ammonii. The sequence continues at coordinate 135,336 of NZ_JBEGHD010000010.1, read as the reverse complement.
AGTACGATGCCCCTGTGAAAGTAGTTCGAAACATGCCGCCCAAACGAACTGAGCAGATTTCGTCAACCAGAAAAGAACTCGGCTTGCCTGAGGATAAAAAGATTGTTCTGCTTCAGGGAGCATTTATCGATCCGGATCGTGGAGCGAAAGAGATGGCCTTGGCCATGGAGCACCTCGAAGGAGTCTTGTTTTTGATCATCGGTTCTGGCACAGAAAAAGAGACCGTTCGCCAAATTCGCGAAGAGAAAGGCCTTCAGGATAAAATCATGCTGTTGGACAAGCAGCCATTTGAAGTGCTTCAGAAATATACATCGGTTGTCGACCTGGGTATTTCCCTCGACAAACCGGTGCACCTGAATTACAAGTTCAGTTTGCCCAACAAGCTCTTCGATTACATCCAGGCCGGAGTTCCTGTTCTAACTTCTCGACTCAAGGAGCTCGTTCGCGTTCACAACCAATATGATATTGGGATGATGATCGACTCGCACGATCCTCAAGAAATCGCTTTAAAAGTGAAAGAGTGCTTTTCTAACGAAGCTCGCTACAAGCAATGGAAGCAAAATTTGCAGCGTGCTGCCAATGAATTCAATTGGGAAAATGAGTCGAAGCGATTGGAGAGAATCTTTAAATCTTTTTTGTAGTAGACAGCTAAGCTCGTCTTCGTTGCTAACGTCCCTAACTAATAGTGTTTTTCAGTCCTTTAACATTTTAAAGAAGTGGCTCGACAAAATTGTAAGCCTACTTCTTACAGGATGGATAAATAGATCTAATAGTTTTGCTCAATCTGAAGAACTAATGAATATGCGAGCTGAGACAACAGAAAATCTCTTTCGAAGGGTTAGAGAAATTGTTCGGATGGGGACCTGGGAGGTAGACCTGGTCAATGAGACTGTGGAGTGGAGTAACGTGACTCGAAAGATACATGAGGTGGAAGATGACTACACGCCCACTATAGAGAAGGGTATTTTCTTTTACAAGGAAGGCGAAAATCGCGAGAAAATTCGGGAGCTTTTCAATAAGTGCATTACCGAACAGGTTGAATTTGACGTAGACCTGGAGATAATCACAGCAAAGGGCAATTCCGTGTGGGTCAGGTCTATCGGGACCCCGGTTATCGAAAATGGAAAATGCACTAGAGTTTACGGTCTGCTTCAGGACATTACAGAAAGCAAGCAAAACTTAAAGAGGCTAGAGCTGAAAGAGGAGCAGTTTCGCAGAACATTCGACTATTCTGCAATTGGGATGGCACTGGTTTCACTCAAAGGAAACTGGTTGAGAGTCAACAATCAGCTATGCGAAATGCTGGGATACTCCAAAGAGGAATTTTTGGATTTGACATTTCAGGATATTACTCACCCAGATGATCTCAATGCGGATTTAGAGAATGTGAGCAAGATGCTCAAGGGCCAATTAGACTCCTATGAAATGGAGAAGCGATATTTCCACAAGAACGGTGAAATAGTGTGGGCTGTCTTGTCTGTTTCCATGGTGAAAGATGCTGACAACAAACCTCTGCACTTCGTATCGCAAATTACCAACATCAGCGAAAGAAAGAAGGCAGAAATGCAGGAAAAGAAATTGCTGAAAGTCACCAATGAGCAGAATAATCGCCTGCTAAACTTTGCTCACATTGTTTCTCACAACCTCAGGTCACATTCTGGCAACATCAGGTTGCTCATTGACCTGACAAAAGAGCAAGCTCAGGAATGCACTGGAAACGAGTTTTTCCCTTTGTTAGATCAGGCTTCAGAAAATTTGGAAGAAACGATCGTACATCTCAACCAGGTAGCGGTTATGAATCTTTCGGCAAATCAAGAGCTGGAGCCACTCTCGCTGAATTCTTTTATTGCAAAAGCAATAGGGAATGTTAAAGCGCTACTTTACGATTCAGAAGGTGAGTTAGTCGATAAGGCAGAACAAGATTACACCGTTAAGGCAATTCCCGCTTATCTGGAGAGTGTGATTTTAAACTATTTGACCAATAGTATTAAATATCGTTCTGAAGATAGGAAGCTGAGAATTGTTGTTGACACCGACAGAGTAGGTGACTTTATCAAATTATCTGTTTCAGATAATGGACGCGGAATAGATTTGAACCGACACGGGGAAAAACTGTTCGGAATGTACAAGGTGTTTCACAAACACAAGGATGCCCGGGGAATAGGTTTGTTTATAACAAAGAATCAGGTAGAAGCAATGGGCGGTAGAATCGAAGTAGAAAGCGAACCAGGACAGGGAACCACTTTTCATACGTACTTACCTTATGAAAAAGATTGACATAGCATGTATTATAGACGATGACCCGATTTACGTTTTTGGTGCAAAGAGGGTGATGGAGCTGGCAGACTTTTGTAAAAGTTATCTCATTTTTCACAATGGTGAAGATGCCTTAAATCAGCTTTCTGCATTGATCGAGAAAGGGGATCAAGAAGCGTTGCCAGATCTCATTTTGCTAGATCTGAATATGCCGATCATGGACGGTTGGCAATTTTTAGAAGAATTTTCCAGGATCCCGTGTTGTAAGAAAATTACAATATTCATAGTGAGTTCATCGGTCAATCCGTCAGATATTGAAAAAGCAAAAGAATATAGCCAGGTTAGCGATTACCTTATCAAGCCTGTCACTATGCAAAGATTGAAAGAGGTTTTGATGACCTGAGGCATTTACAAGTTCTTGTACATCCATTTCATCCACACCCAAATTTTTTGCAGTAGCATTTGACCAGCGTCAAAATGTTTCTTTTTGACCCGCAGTTCTTCCCGGTAAAGGAACTTTCCGAAATTTTTAGACAATCCTGATGCATCACTTACAGCAATCAGCACTTCGCTGTGAAATGCACGAGCTCCAGACTTGAGAAGGTGAAGGTTGAGATCGTAATCACCCAGAATTTTAAACCTTTTGTCGAAGCGGAAAGAATCGAAACACGACTTGTGATAAAAAACTCCCTGATGGTGGAGCGTGTTGCGCCATTTAAGAGCAGGAGTAAAGCGGTTGTGATACATCTCCGGAATTCGCTTTGTAGGACGGTTTACGTTTTTCACTTTTCCACAAATCAGTTCCGTTTCGGGATTTTGCGAAAGCAATTTTTCTACAACATCGTCAGCCGCCAGCCTGTCATCTGATCCCAAAAAATAGATCCAGTCGCCAGTGGCGTGTTCGAGGCCCTTATTCATGGCATCGTAAACTCCTTCGTCTTCTTCGGAAATAAGAGTGTCGGGATTAAACTCTCTGGCAATAGCTCTCGAGTTGTCAGTCGATTTTCCATCAACTACAATCAGCTCAATATTTTTCCAGGTTTGCGAACGAACGGAATTTAGAGCCCGCGCCAGGGTGCCAGTGGCATTGTAGACAGGAACAATCACGCTCAGTCGCAATTCGCCCATAAGTGTTAGTCTGAAAAGTCCGACAGATGATTCACGGCTTCGGCTTCTACGAGTTTTCCATCGCGACAAATGATGGTCCGCGAAGAGAATTTTTTCATGGTGGAGTAATCGTGAGTGGCCATGAGTACTGCTTTTCCATTCTTGCTGATTTCAAAAAGCAAGTTGAGAATGCCGTCAGTCGTTTTTGGGTCAAGGTTACCTGTCGGCTCATCGGCAAGAATAAGTTCCGGATCGTTGAGCAATGCTCTCGCAATTCCCACTCGCTGCTGCTCACCTCCACTCAACTCGTGCGGCATTTTGTAGCCTTTGGTATCGAGCCCCACTTTCGAAAGCACTTCCTTGATGCGGATTTGTCGTTCCTTTTTTCCTTTCCAGCCGGTTGCTCGCAGCACAAAGTTGAGATTTTCGTTCACCGTTCTGTCAGAGAGCAGTTCAAAATCCTGAAAAACGATTCCGAGTTTTCTACGCAGGTAAGGGATCTTTTTGCGTTTGAGTTTTGGTAGGTCAAAACCGCAAACGCTTCCCTGGCCGTGCTTCAGCGGAAGCTCACCGTAGATTGTTTTGAGCAGGCTACTTTTTCCACTTCCTGTTTTTCCGATGAGGTAAACAAACTCGCCATTCTCGATCGTGAGGTTCACGTTGCTCAAAACGATGTTCTCGTGCTGGGCAATCAGGGCGTCTTTCAGCCAAACCGGTGTTACTTCTTCTTCCGCCATGTGGTGGTGTTGATGAATTGCTTAATGATGGTAAAAGTAAAAAATCACTTACCGATTTTTAGAATGGGAATGAAAAGTACTTAACGGTGGCATGGTGTAAAAGTGTCCGGTGAAAATTCAAAATTTGCAGCTACGGGGTTTTTAACATACTGAAACAAGTTCAGCACAGGTTTCAGAAATTCAGGATTTCATTAAGATCAATTAAGCTTCCTTAATGCACCTTCACTCCTTTGCACCTTCACTCCTTAATGAATCTTCATGTTTTTAGCTTTCCGCTGTTGTAAAGCCTTTCATACAGTAAACTTCCAAAAACGGTCAACCATATTTAGAAACGGACGGCCTTTCGTGATTCCCCAATTACCAGAATTACCTCAATTACCTACTAGGTTCCAGCTTCCCGCTGTAGTAAAGCCCTTAAACGGTCAATCATATTTAGGGATGGACAACCATTCGTAATTCGTAATTGCCAATTCGTAATTCATCCCCGACTATCCCTATTTTTGCCCATGAATTTTAGATAACCCATCATCATGCGACAAATAGTTTCGAACCTCCTTTTCACCATCTTCACTCTGCTGATTATTACCGGCTGCAGTGGCCAACCAGATAATGGTGCTGAAGCACAGGCGCCCACATCTAATTCAATTCAGAAAGCTAAAGACTTCGGTGTGCTTTTTTACAACGTTGAAAACCTGTTCGATACCGAAAACGACCCAGCAATAGATGACGATGAGTTTTTGCCAGAAGGTGAAAAGAAATACACCGAGGAGCGTTTCAGAAAAAAACTGGAAGATCTAAGTCGTGTGATTGCTGAAGGCTCTCCCGGAGATTTGCCAGCAATAATTGGCTTGTGTGAAGTGGAAAACAAATTGGTTGTTCAGCAACTCATCAGTGAATCGAATCTGGCTGGAAGAAATTATAAAATCGTTCACAAGGATTCTCCTGACGGAAGAGGAATAGACGTTGCACTGGTTTACGATGCCGATCTTTTTGAAGTGGCCGCTGAAGATTTCTATACAGTTGAAATTCCTTTTGCCGAAAGACCAGCTACGCGCGACATTCTACATGCTGAACTAAAAAGTGGCGATGAGTCGCTTCACGTTTTTGTAAACCACTGGCCATCGCGCTATGGTGGACAGGAAAAGTCGGAGCCAAAAAGGCTGGCTGCAGCAGAGGCATTGAGAAAAGAAGTGGATCAGATTCGAAAGCAAGACCCAGAAGCCAATATGCTGATGATGGGCGACTTCAATGATTACCCGATCAACAAGAGCGTGGTGGAAGTGATGGAAGCCAACACCGATTCTACTTCGGGACTTTACAACATGATGGCCACTTTGCACGAAGCTGGGCTGGGAACCTACAACTACCGCGGTGAGTGGGGAGCACTCGATCAGTTTTGGGTGTCGAGTTCAATGCTCATGGACGAAGAGAGCTTTAGCACTTCTACCAGTGATGTGGAGATCATAAAAAAAGAGTGGATGCTCTACATCAACGAAGCTGGTGAAGCCTATCCAAGCCGCACTTATGGCGGCCCAAACTACTACGGTGGGTTTAGCGATCACCTACCGATTTACATCAGGCTGGAGCTCAAATAAATCATCTGAACCAGTAAAACTCTGGACTGGAAAACTGGTTGAACTCCACGGCAGGAGCGGGGATTTTCAAGAATCCGAAAACTTCAAAAACTGTCTTCAGAGCCTTGCTGTTTGTTTCAATTTTTGAAAGGTCGATGTCGAGCGAGAGATAGAGCTGACGCTGACGCTGCACTTGAGAAAAACTGTCATCAGCAAGTTGATCTTGTGGCGAACCGTAGATCATTCCATCACCTCCGTAGCCTACTGCAAAATTGAGCCAGCGCGGAAACCGGCTCGACTCTGGAAGAAAAGAGTGGATGTTGATCGAAAACCAGTAGGCCTGACCGTTGTAGTCTTTGATGAATTGTTCGGAAAGCCCGCTGCCGAGTACATTGGGACGTTTAGATGCGTAGCTCGATTGGAGGAAGCTGTACTTCAGTTTTATTCGCTGTTCTCCCCAAAGTTCTTCCTGACCGATGTAAAAACCTGCACCTGCTAGATTCGCCAGTTCATCGCCAACAGAAAATCCCCAGGTAGTTGAGAAACCATCTAAAACTTCAATTCCGGTGAGGTAGATCAGTCCGAAACTGCCACCGAGGTAAAGCGCAGTTTTGTTTTTTATTCCGGCCCACTTCAGCGATTGATAGCCTAAAGATGCCAGGTAGTACGAGGCCATGGCATGCCCGGCTTTGTCCATTTGCAGCCACTGATCGTTGTCGTTGTAAAGGTGAAAATTGGCTTGTCCCTGATCCTTGTACCAAAGTTCATTTAGTGCGAGATAAGAACCGGCAGCAACACTAGTTCCAGTGGTCATCAGGATGGCCCGTCTTTTTTTAAAAATGCCCGTGGAGTCAGCCTCTTTAGGGATTTGACAATCAGCATCTAATGCTTGTAGGAAAAAGAGAAGGAGGCTTGTAAGAAAGGAATGAATCAGCCACGAAGGTGAGGAAAGTCGTTTAAGGTGCCGTCCGATTAACATATATTTACCGAGCTGATTTTTTCAGTGCTACTACAAAAGAGTGAAATCAAAGATAGAAGTTCTTGATGAGGGATAGATTGCTCCGGAAAGACTCCGGCAGAAGGGGGATAAAGTTCTATAGGTTAATGATGACTGTTGCATTGCTGTCAGTGATCGTTGTGCCTCCACTTTTCCTCTATGCCATACCAGGTGCAATAGAATATTGGTGGGATAAAGCGGCCCTGGCTATCCTTTACTTATTGCTCTTGTGTCTCACTTTTGTCAAGAGAGTTTCACCTTCATTCTATCATCTTGCATATTTCTACACAGGTGTGCTCTACACGCTTGTTACCATAGTTAATTTTTCGATCAATAACTTTCGTGTCAGTTATTTCCTTGCACTCATCCTGATCATCTTCACGCTAGGTGTAACGATCAAAAAACGTTCGAATGCCATCATTTATGTAATCATTTCGGTCACCTCAAGCGTTCTGGCGGTTGCCATAATTCATGACGGTACAGAAAAAGTTCAGATGATTTCCTGGCTACTCGTTTTTGGCGCTATGACTTACTTTCTACTCGTGAGCAAAAGTGATGTTTTGAAAAATCTGAAGGCCAGAAGAGAGATTTTGAGAACAGTGGTTTCAAAGACGGAGGAAGCTATTCTTATCACAGATATGAAAGGTTTTGTGATTGATTTCAATCCCCGGGCGGTGGAACTTTTCGGCTATTCTGAAAAAGAACTCGAAGTTGTTGACTTTAACACATTTCGACAGGAGGAGATTTCGGATGAGGAGACTGAAGAAGGAATTGAGCTTTTGCGACAGGATAAATTCTGGAAAGATGAAGTGCCTCTTAAGCGTAAGGACGGAAGTGAGTTTATCGGTTTTGTTTCTATAACACTGGTTAACTTCAACGATGTAGAGTATTTGGTGATTAGGATAATGGATATCACCAAAAACAAAATGGCGGAGCAGGAGCTCATTAAGGCAAAAGAAGAAGCGGAAATGGCTACCAAAGCTAAGTCACTTTTTCTTGCGAGCATGAGTCACGAAATCCGAACACCTATGAATGGTGTGATTGGAATGTCGGACATGCTGATGAGGTCTAACCTCGATGACGAACAACTTGTGCAGGTGCGCACCATTAAGCGAAGTGGAGAAAATCTTATGGTCATCCTAAACGACATCCTCGATTTTTCGAAAATTGAATCGGGAAAGATGTTGATTGAAGCCCACGAATTTGATTTGAGAGAAGCATTGGATGAACTCCACGGGCTTTTTTCACATCAGGCACAAGAAAAGGGGATTGACCTCAAATTTGAAGTAGACGAGAAAATCCCGAATAGGATTTCAGCAGACAGCAACAGATTGCGTCAGGTGATACTCAACCTACTCAGCAATTCGATAAAGTTTACGGAGAATGGAGTCGTGAACCTGAAAGTGAAGAAACACAATGGTTCAAATGGTCAGTGCCAGTTGTTCTTTGAAGTTTCCGACACAGGAATCGGAATTCCACATGAAAAGAGAGCCCACCTCTTTGACGCCTTTACTCAGGTGGATTCTTCAACTACAAGAAAATATGGCGGAACGGGGCTTGGTCTCAGTATCAGCAAGCGCCTGGTAGAATTGATGGGCGGAAAAATAGAAGTGAAAAGTCGTCTGGGAGAAGGCTCTACATTTACGTTTGACATAAAATGCAAAGTAGTGCAAGATCTTAATGTAGAAGAAGAAAAGGAAGTTGTAAGCAAAACTTTTAACAGAGAAAAGATGAAGGGATTGAAAGTGCTTGTAGCAGAGGACAACAAGGTTAATCAACAAGTGATAAGAATGATGCTGGAAAGTGTTGATGTTGATGTGACTATTGTGGAGACAGGTCTGGAAGCAATTTCTGCTACCAAAGAAAAAGACTTCGACTTGATTTTTATGGATGTGCAAATGCCCGAGATGGACGGGCTCGAAGCTACCGAAGCTATTCTCGGTGAAGTCGATCCCAACGCCTACATTGTGGCAATGACAGCCAACGTGCTCAGTGAAGACCGCGACAGGTGTCTCGAAGCTGGTATGGTCGGTTTTCTGGGAAAACCAGTTTTGAATGATACTTTGTTGAAGCGACTGGACGAATTCGTAAGTCGCAAGTCAAAGTACCAAAAGGCCTCATGAAACCTCGATCTGGTTTACTGATAAATCCTTCTCTTGTTTAGTTCTCTTTGATACTCTCTGGCGTAAATCAAATGTTGTGAGTAAGACTTTGAGAAGTTGTGGTATCCGCTGAAATCTGGCTTCGCACAAAAATAATAGTAGTCGTGATTTTCTGCATTCAAAACAGCATCCACATAATTAGGCATTGGGTAGTTGATAGGCCCTGGCGGAAGACCTGCAAATTTGTAAGTATTGTACGGAGAGTCGATTTCCTTGTGCTTGTTTAACACGCGTTTGATGCTAAAATCGCCAAGGGCAAAAATCAGCGTTGGATCTGCCTGTAATGGGATTCCTTTTCTAATACGGTTCAGGTAAACTCCGGCAATTTTTGGTGCTTCGTCTTTTTGTGAGGTTTCAGCCTGAACAATGGACGCGAGCGTAACTACTTCTTCAGGTGTGAACTTGATTGCATCGGCCTTTCTTCTTCTTTCGTCATTCCAAAACCGGTCGTACTCTTTTTTCATTCGTTCTACAAAACTTTCCGGTTTGGTAGTCCAGTACATTTCGTAGCTGTTTGGGATAAACATTGCAGGGTAAGTCTCTTTTTCAAAACCCAATTCCCGCATGAGCTTTCGGTCCTTAAGTACTTCTAGAAAAATAAGAGAGTCGGCTTCCAGGTCATCAGCAATTTTACCGGCCAGTTCTTCCTCAGTCCGAACGTTGTTAAAAGTGACCATCACCGGGTCTTGCTCTCCCAGTCTCAATTTATTTACAATGTCATTGTTCGAAGATCCTTTGGGAATACTGTATCGACCGGGTTTAACTAGCTCCGGGTAAGATTTCAAATCCGCCACCCAGTCGAATGAAGACACATCTTTCAGAACTTTCTCTTCTAGCGAAGCTACAACCTCACCATAGCTCTGGCCCGTATAGATCAAAACCACCTTTTCATTTTCTTCAAAAGATGTGTTCGACATGTAGATTGACTTGTACGCGTAACCACCTGCAATTGCAGCAGCAATAATTAGGATTACAAAAAGAATCTTTAGTGCTTTCATTCACCTGTGTTGATCAACTGATACTGGATTTCATCTTCCCAGCCCGAGGGCGTTTTTACCCAGTCTTTTTTTGTTCCGGTTTGCAAAAATCCACATTTCTCAAACAAATTAATGCTTGCTTCATTGTTTTTTAAGACACCGCAGTAGAGCTGATGTAGAAACAGCGTATTGAAGGCGTAGTCGATTACAAGTCGAAGGGATTCTTCAGCAAAACCTTTTTTCCGTTCAGCAGCGCTCACGATCCAAATTCCAACGCCAGCTTTTTCGTGACGCGCTTCAAAATCGAACAAGTCGATCATTCCCAGTGGCTCACTATCCGATTTCCGACAGATGATGAGTCGAAGCTGCTTGTCTGTGTAAATATCCTGAACGCTTTCGATGTAGTTCTTCAAGACTTGTTTGCTAAATGGGGTGGTAGTGTTGCTTACTCGCCAAATCTCACGATCATTTTCTGCCTGATAGAGAAACTTCAGGTCGGCTGGCTCCAGTGCCCGGAGGTAAACGTTTTCGCCTTTGATCATTCTCAGTAGTTTCCTATTGAAAGTTGCACCAAAGTGCAGGCGTGTTCCACTTCGATCCCCTGGTCAGAAAAATGCTTTTCAAATTCAGGGTTTTGAGTCCCGGGATTAAAAATGATACGCTTTGGACGAAGCTTGTCGATGTAAGCTTTCCAGCTATCCTGATGCTTCGGCCCAACGTAGAGCGTTACTGTGTCCACGTCCTCAATTTCCGGCCGATCTGTCACTATTTCAATTCCGTTGATTTCGCCTTTTCGCAACCCAACTGGAATTACTTCATGGCCATTTTTAGCCAGTTGAATAGTGGCTCTGTGGGCATATCTGTTTGGGTTTGGGCTTGCTCCGATCACTACTGTTTTCTTCATTGCCATTAGCTTTTGTACGTTTTGCTTTGCGAACATCGTGAAATTCTGTGCATTTCACCATGGCCGACATTCAATGTGTTGTTTCACCATTCTAACTAAATAAGGTTGGGTGATGTTTTTTGAGAGCTCTCGCGATTCTTTTGTTCACTCGAAAAGTAGGCAAGGAGACTCATTTTGTTACTTTTGCCGGAAGCAGCGCTTCACGATTTTGCCTTCGCCAAAATGAAAGAGCTAAAAATTTGAGGCGGACTTCGTTTCACACAATTAGAGTGAGATTTAATGAAATCAATGAAATACTTTTTCTGGTTTTTGTGCATTTCAGTTCTGGCATCGAGCTGTGGAGTAAACAGCGACCTGATGTTCAAAACTCCTCGAGGCTACGAGTTTGACCAGGCACCGGTAGATAGCGTTAGCGCAGATTACCAGATTTCTCCCAACGATATTCTTATGCTCAGGGTGTACACCAATAAAGGACACCAGCTCATTGAAATGACTGCAGGTGGATCTGGTGGAAATGCCAATATGACCCGAAGACTTGGTGACATCCAATACATCGTTCGCTCGGATGGTAGTCTCGATTTCCCGGAAATTGGAGAAATTGAGATTGCCGGCTACACACTCAAGGAGGCAAAGAAAATGCTCGAAGAGCGTTATTCTGAATTCTACAATGAACCATACGTTCAGATCGATGTAATGAACAACCGGGTGATCGTTTTCCCAGGTAGTGGAGGTGACGCCATGGTGATCACACTGGAGAACAACAACACCACGGTGATTGAAGCGCTGGCTTTGGCTGGCGGATTGTCGAGCCGCGGAAACGCCAGTAAAATCAAATTGATTAGACGAGGTGGAAAATTACAGGAAGAGGAGATCTTTGAAATGGATCTTTCCACAATCGAGGGAATAGAATACGCGAACATGACGGTGCAGGCAAACGACATTATTTACGTACAACCAGTGCCACAGCTTGCTAGTGAGATTCTGAGAGACGTAGCGCCAATTGTGTCACTAGTCTCCAGTTTAGCTTTGCTCTACACGATCCTCAACCGAGACTTTTAAACTTTAACGACCCTTTGGGGTAACTTTTGCTTTATGAAAATTGAGAAGACAGCCATCAGAGATGTTTTGATCATCGAACCTCGAGTGTTTGCAGACGAACGTGGCTATTTTTTCGAGTCTTTCAATCGAAAGACTTTTGTGGAAAAAACAGGAATGGATATCGACTTTGTGCAAGACAACGAATCGATGTCTGGAGCTCACGTACTTCGCGGTTTGCACTTTCAGGAGCCGCCACATGCGCAAGACAAGTTGGTTCGGGTAGTACAGGGAAGCGTTCTTGACGTTGTTGTCGATTTGCGCCAGGGGTCACCGACTTATGGCAAATTTGAAAAGTGTTTGCTTTCGGCAGAAAACAAGCGCCAGTTTTTTGTACCGAAGGGAATGGCTCACGGCTTTTTGACACTGGAGCCAAACACAATTTTCTCCTACAAGTGCTCAGACTACTACCATCCCGAGACAGAGAATGGAATCGCCTGGAACGATCCTGAAATCGGAATCGACTGGGAAGTAGAAAAGCCGCTTCTCTCTGAGAAAGATCAGCAAGCAATGTCTTTGAGCAAATTTCGTTCTCCCTTTCGCTACTAACTATTAAAATGAAAACACCAGGGTGATGAAGACCTACTTTGCAATTTTGCTTTTCGTACTCTTCGCTCTGGCCGTGGCCACCTATCAAATTCTTCTCAGAAATTTTTTCGATCGTATTAGAGAGGTTCCATCCGGTAGAATCCGAAAGTTTATAAAACTCAGAACTCCGTGGTTCGGAGGGGTAGGAATTATCCTTGTGCTCGTGCTTGGAGCTGTGAGTGGAAGCATTCAGTTCGAACTCCATTTTTTGAATCAATCCCAGTTTTTAATTATTTCAATCCTCACAATCCTGGCTTTTGTCACTGGTTTCCTCATAGACCTGAGAAAGCTCAAACTGAATTTTCTTTTTCTCTTTCAACTACTGTGCGGATTGGCTCTTGCTGTGAGTAGCCTTAAGATTGAAATATCCGAGCTGGACTGGGTGAATTCACTAATTACGGTAATCTGGGTGATGTGGCTGATGAACGCCATTCGGTGGCTCAACAGCATGAACGCGATAGCCACTCTTGTTGCCGCTTTCACCTCAGTCTTTTTTATGCTTCACCTGTCGGTCACAGGTTTTGCCGATTCACTTTCACTTATTTTGCTTGGCTCGCTTTGGGCCAGCCTGATGGCATTTTTGTTTTTCAACTGGTTTCCCGCCAGGCTGGGCCTTGGCGTAAGCGGAAGTCAGCTTGTGGGATTTCTTCTCGCTGTTTTCTCGATCCTGATTTGCTGGAATGGACAGGGAGTGAAAGCCACGACCGGAGGCTACAACGGGCTGGCCGTTGCACTCTACGTGTTTCTTTTGCCTTTGCTCGCCAGCGCATTGGTTTTTGCCAACAGGATGATTTCTAAATATTCACTTAAAGCGAAGAAAAAGGACCAGCTTGCCTGGCAACTCCACTACTTCGGAGTAGAGAAAAACCTGGTGGCATCCATTTTTAGCTTTCTCACCGTTATACACTTTGTGATGGCGGTTTACGCGGCTTACTACATCGGTCAGTGGACAACTATTTTGTCTCTTGTGTTTATCGGATATCCAATCTTCCTATTTTTAACTTTCTTATTGATCGCACGTAAGAATTTACAACGAAAAAAGTACTCTTATTAAATAAAATGAAAACAGCATCCACCTCTCGTTGGGCCTTCCTTTTTGGAGGAGTCCTTGCCATTTCTGGAATCCTTTATTTGTCTAGTTTTTCTGCTGAAGAAAAGCGTGAAGATGACCTCTACAACGACCATGTAAAAAGTAATTATAAAGTTTACAGCCTCTCCACTCCTGAGGAGATGACCTTTGCAGGAGAAGATGTTCCGCTGAATCAAATTGATGTTAAGGAAAAGCTTGATCGCGAGTTGCTGGTAAACACCTACTGGCATTCGAACACTTTCTTGATGCACAAGCGTGCTAACAGATGGTTTCCGGTAATCGAACCAATTTTGAAAGAGAATGGCGTGCCCGAAGATTTTAAGTACCTGTCGCTGATCGAAAGTGGTTTTGAAAATGTGGTTTCTCCAGCAGGAGCTACAGGATTCTGGCAATTTTTGGAATCTACTGGTCGCGAGTACGGACTTGAAATCAACAACGAAGTCGATGAGCGCTACAACGTGGAGAAGTCTACAGCAGCCGCTTGTGAGTATTTGAAAGATGCCTATGAAATTTACGGAGACTGGTCACTGGTGGCTGCTTCCTACAACATGGGTAGAGCGGGAGTGAATCGCCAGTTGGCCCGTCAAAAGGTTGATCGCTACTGGGATTTGCTGCTCAATGCAGAAACAGGACGCTACGTTTACCGCATTCTTGCCGTCAAAGAAATTCTCAACAACTCAGGAAATTATGGTTTCCACCTTCGTCCAAAAGATCTTTATCCTCCCTACGAAACAGTGATTGACACTGTGGACTACTCGGTGGAGAATTTTGCTATCTGGGCCAACGAACGCGGCATTAACTACAAAACACTGAAAACCCTGAATCCCTGGCTGCGTGAGTCTTACCTGAATAACCGCACTGGAAAGGCTTACGAGGTGAAGCTTCCTGAAGACAAATCGAAATGGCTTGGTGAGGTAGAAGAGGAGAAGGTTGAGCCAACAGAGAAAGTGATGCCGAACAACTGAAACTCCGTGTCTGTTCCAGGTGGTGTTGAAACCAATAAAGATTTTTTAGAAGTGGAGAAGATGAAAGTAGAAGTTTGGAGCGATGTGCTTTGCCCTTTTTGCTACCTGGGAAAGCGGAAGTTTGAAATGGCATTGGAAGAGTTCGAGCACAGTGATCAGGTGGAAGTGGTCTGGAAAAGCTTTCAGCTGCAGCCAGGCATCGAAACCGATACGACTGCCAACCTTGCTGAGCACCTTGCAAAGGTGAAAGGTTTCCCGGTAGAACAAGCCAGGAAGATGAACGCTCAGCTGTCTGAAGCAGGAAAGCAAGTCGGGCTGACTTACAATTTCGATGACGTTGTTGTTGCCAATTCTTTCAGGGCACATTGCTTTTTACACTTTGCAAAAAATCACGGAAAGCAAAATGAAGCCAAGGAGTTAATCTTTGAAGCTTATTTCAGAGACGGAAAAAACGTTGATGATGCTGCCGTTCTAAACGAATTGATTTCAGAATTAGGACTCAGTGAAGACGAATGGAAAAGCGCTCAGAACAGTAAAGAACTGGAGCAGGAAGTCCGTCACGACATCTACGAAGCACAGCAAATTGGAGTCTCTGGAGTTCCTTATTTCGTGTTCAATGATAAGTACAGCGTGACGGGAGCCCAGCAACCCGAGACTTTTTTGGGTGCACTCCGCCAATCTTTTGAAGAGTGGCAGACGGTGAAGGAGTAAATCTCAGCTGGTTATCATACTTGATGCTGCAGCTGAAAAAGTAATCTGATTGACATGACACCTACCGAGGAAGTATTTCAGGTCGATTCAAGAAGCTTTGACCGTTATCTGAACTTATTTATGCAAAGAAGAGCGATTATCGCTTGGGTGTTATTCACAGTGATCTTGGTCTTATTCAGTCTTGTAATAATACAGCTTGACAGTAGTTTCCCAGTCTTACTTTTTTCTATTGGAACCTCTTTCATTTTTATCATATCCTTTGTGTGGAGTCAAAAGCGCCTGAAAAAAACACTCCTCAAATTTCGAGATGCAAATTTTAGTGTTGACTCTGAAGGAATCAAAATGACAGGAACACTTTTAAAAGAAAGAAAGATTCCTTTGGAACAGATAGCGTTGGTTGATCAGACTTCAAAAGGTGCCATTATAGTTAAAGGTAACTTTTGGTCTAAAGTGGAATACTATCGACCAAAAGTGAGTGGATCAACATTGGACTCACCTGATCGCATTTTTATTCCGCGTGTGACTGTTAAGTATGAAAATTTGGTGTCAAGAATAAAAATGCACCTTAAGGCTGGTAATTAAATGTTAGTCACTCCCCATCCATCTTCAGACCAAAAAACAAAAAATTATCTACGCCCAGCTCTTTCTTGATGAGTTCGTTGTATTTCTTTAAGCCACTCATATATTCACCTCTGTTGGTTTCGTGCTCAAAGTCTTTTAGTCTCTTGTCGATGTCTTGCCACAATTGCTGAAATCGAGAAACCACCTCTTCCTGACTCGAGCAGTTTTCTTCCAGCGTTTTTTGAAGTTTTCGCCTTTCTAGTTCAACCAGATCGAAGTACAGATTGAAATAAATATTGAGCTTGTCGGTGAACTTACCGTTGTTTCGCACTACCACTTCTCGCGCATCAATCAGCGTGCTCGTTACGATTTGCAAGCTGTCTTCAAACTGATTTACATCCAGGAAAATCTGGGCAATATCTGAGTGGCGGTTGGGCCACATTCGCGGTGAAGGCCGATTGTTGAAAATGAATCGTTGGTGTGCCCAGTGATGAAGAGGATTGGGGAGGATGCTGCGCTTTTGGGCAGCCCTTTGGTCAAAGAGCGTTTGATTTGTAATCGACTTTGTACTGTTAATGAACTGTTGGTTTCTGGTACGAATATCGTTGATCTTAAACTCATCGAAGTTCTTCCAGAATAGATGATTGTAGGGAATAGAGTTAATCTTCCGATAATCGTTGTCCCTCGGCCTTCCATGAGAATAAATAGGTAAGAGAAATCTATCGTTGTAATCGTATGCGTATAGAACAGCTTTCGTATCGATTACATCCGTGCGCCCATCAGTGTGGAGGTAATGGACCTGATACTCAAAATTGATGGACTCTACGAACATGCGTTTTTCCATCTCCTTAAATGTTTTGGTGATGTTCATATTCACTAGTTCCACTTCGTCTTCAAGGAAAATTGGCGTGAAAGGATGGATTCCCGCTTCTTTGATTTCGAGCTCAATTTTAAGCAACTGTTGGGATTCTGCATCTAGCCATGCTCTACCGGCAAAGTGCTTGCGTTT
The DNA here is from genome assembly GCF_049334165.1 of Halocola ammonii. NCBI lineage: Bacteria > Pseudomonadati > Bacteroidota > Flavobacteriia > Flavobacteriales > Halocolacceae > Halocola > Halocola ammonii. The sequence continues at coordinate 118,603 of NZ_JBEGHD010000010.1, read as the reverse complement.
TTCCTTTTTGGGTTCAAAGCGAACAACTAATGCTTCTCGGCCATCTTCTGTTTCAAATCCAGACTCAAGATTGAGTTCGTAGATGCTCTTTAGCTTCCTTTTGTTCATGCCAAATGGCGATTCCGGAAAGCGATCGTTGGGTACGAACAGCATGTGCATACACATGGCGTCAGACGATTCGTGCGAGATAAAATACTTATTGGCGTACTTCTCCAGAGCGAGTCGTCCATTTTTGAGCAGCAGTGCGTCTACATTATATGTGCTGTAAATTCCGTTGTAGTAGCACTCGAGTAATTCTACGCGTTTTCCGAGAGTTCTCGATTCTAGAGAGAAGTAAGTCTTAGCTGTCTTTTGATTATCGTCAAAGCTGAGTCTGGATTTTGCAAATAGTTCGTAAAGATCGCCAGTACTGCCGATTACTACTGCTTCGTCAACCAGTTCGGACCGCGGTTCAAGCAGAATGAAATTCGTCTTCAAGACTTCACTCACTACCGATTTAAAGGTGCTGTATCCAACATAACTGACTACGAGCGTATCACCTGGCAGAAGTTCGTTTAGCGTAAAAAAACCGTGTTGATTGGTGATAGTGGCCTTTCCATTTCGCTTGTTGTAAACTGTAGCGTATTCCAGTGGAGTTTCAGCAACAGCGTCCAGAACACGCATAGATAGAGTTATTTCAACTTCTTCCTGTTGATTTTGACCTAATGAGTTTAAAGCAAAATTTAAAAATAGGCTCAGTAGTAATATGAGATGAAGTGATAGTTTCATAGTTTATCCGCGAATCATTCTCTGTTTGCAAGATAACAGTTTCAAAAAAAATCGCAGAGCAGTTTTCCCCAAGTTTGATATCAAGTTTCTAAACGATCACCAATCTCTTTTGTAGTAGAGTGAAAGGAAAATATGTCTTCAATGAATTCATCCATAGAAAAATACGATCTGATTTGTGTAGGAGGAGGAATCATGAGTGCCACGCTCGCATTACTTCTCAAGCTTCTTGATGCCGATAAAAAGATTCTGATCCTCGAACGACTTGATGAAGTTTCCCAGGAAAGCTCGGCCTCCTGGAACAATTCGGGGACTGGACACTCTGGCTTTTGCGAATTGAATTATACACCCGAAAAAAAAGATGGCTCTATCGATGTAACCAAAGCCCTCGACACTTATGAGAAGTTTGAGAAGTCCAAAGAGTTTTGGGCTTTTTTGGTCGAAGAGGGAATGATTGAAAACCCGGAAGAATTCATCCGCTCTGTTCCTCACCACGCCTGGGTAACAGGTGAGGAGCAAGTCGAATTTCTAAAGAAGCGATTCGAAGCTTTGAAAAAGCACATCCATTTTGAAGACATGCAGTTTACTGAAGATCTGGCGGAAATGACAGACTGGTTTCCGCTAATCACTCAAGGTCGAGGAAGAGATGACGTAATGGCTGCTACCAGGGCAGAGCAGGGCACTGAGCTCGATTTTGAAGTGATCACTAAAAAGTATTTCCAAATTCTCACCGAGCAATTCGACACCGAAGTGCTCACAGGTCACGAAGTGAAGGATATAGATCCTGAGCGAGGTAACGATTGGCTTGTGGAAGTTGAAAACCTAAACAGTGGCGAAAAATTTGGCCTGGATGCAGACCACGTTTTTATCGGTGCAGGAGGTCGGGCACTCTCCCTCTTGCAAAAAGTCGAAATAGACGAAAAAGAAGGCTACGGAGGATTTCCGGTGAGTGGAGAGTGGTTGGTCTGCAACAACCGCGATGTCATTGAAAAGTTTGACGCCAAAGTTTACAGCAAAGCCGGAGTAGACGCTCCACCCATGGCTGCCCCTCACCTCGACACGCGCCACATTGACGGCAAACGAGAACTGATGTTTGGCCCTTTTGCTGCATTCAACACCAAGTTTCTCAAAGAAGGTTCTTATCTCGACCTTCCCAAGTCAATTACCTTCAACAATATTCCCGCTTACTGGGGTGCCTTTTGGCATAACCTCGACCTAACAAAGTATTTGATCGGACAGATTTCTATGGATCATGAAGACCGCATGGAGAAACTGAGGGAGTTCGTAGTCGATGCAAAATCGAAAGACTGGGAACTTATGCGTGCCGGTCAGCGGGTTCAAATTATTAAAAGAGACAAAGACCAGGGTGGAATTTTGGAGTTCGGAACGGATGTGGTGCACAGCAAAGACGGCTCAATTTCAGCATTACTCGGAGCTTCCCCTGGAGCTTCAACTGCTGTCGACATCATGATTGGGATTTTACAAACTGCATTTCCCGAAAAGATGAAAGCAAAGGCCTGGAGAGAAAAACTGACTGAAATGGTTCCTTTCTGGAACCGGTCGATTGCAGAGAATGAAGTACAGTTTAGAAAGAAAAGAGAACTCGTTGCAGATATTTTGGGACTAAAAAGCTCTATAGAAAGCAAATAAGTTGAAGAAATAGTATATTTAAGTCAACACCTCGCAAAACCGCTATGAAATATTACCTACTATTTTTCAACTTTATTCTTCTCTCGAATCTCTCTACTGCTCAGGTTGGAATGTGGACCTGGATTAAGGGCGATACCATTTCAAATGACTCTGCGGTGTATGGAGTAAAAGGTGTTCCCTCACCAGTAAACACACCTGCGGGTGCATATAACTGTGTTGGCTGGGTAGATCAGGAAGGGATGTTTTGGTCGTTTGGCGGTGGGAATTCTTTCGGTTGGCAAAATGATCTATGGCGATTCAATCCTGAAACACTCGAATGGACCTGGATGAAAGGGCCAGGTGAAGGTAATAATTTGGGGCATTATGGATCACAGGGTGTGCCTGATCCAGAAAATATTCCACCTGCCAGAGGATTCGGCACCTTGACCTGGACCGGGAATGATGGACTTTTATGGCTTTATGGTGGCTATGCAAATATTGATGGAGAGAGGTTTTACAATGACTTGTGGAATTACAATCCAACTACAAACACGTGGACTTGGGTAAGTGGTTCGAGTACACCGAATCAGCAACCTGTTTATGGTATTCAAGGCGTACCTTCAGAAATGAATACTCCCGGTGCAAGAGCAGAGACTGGAGCCACTTGGGTGGATGACTCAAATAACTTGTGGCTCTTTGGAGGGGCTTCTTCTGATGTGAATACACCGCAATGGCATATGCTGAATGACCTTTGGAAGTATAACATTGAAACAAATGAATGGACCTTCGTGAAAGGTCAATCCTATGAAGATGCAGACGGTAATTATGGAACTTTGGGGGTGCCTTCTCCAGAGAATGAACCACCTGCAAGAATGTCTTACGCAACCTGGGTAGACTCCGAAGGCCGTTTTTATTTGTTTGGAGGAAATGATTGGGATAGTTCCTACTTGCTTCACAACGATATGTGGAGGTATAATCCAGAAACGAATATGTGGACATGGTTGAAAGGTACTTCTAACGCAAATGATATTGGCTATAGTGGCAATATGTGCTTAGAAACGGATGCTGCTAATCCCTCGTCAAGATTTGAGAATCGAGCGAATTGGGCAATTAATAACCACTTCTTTATGTTTGGGGGCTATCACGATTCTGATTCGAGTAATAATCAAATGCTAAATGATTTATGGGTTTACAGTGTAGAAAATAACTCCTGGACATGGATAGCAGGGGACTCAATTGGTAATCAGCCAGCAGTTTACGGAACAAAAGGAATTGCTGCACCTGAAAATAAGCCTTTGGGTAGAATGGGCGCGATTGCATGGTACGACAAAGCTGGCTCAGCATACATTTTTGGTGGATATGAGTATAATCATCAAACTCCTTCAAGCGCTAAGCTAATGACAGATGTTTGGAAGTATGAAATAGACACCAATTGTGTTTCCTATACCAGTATTTCTGAAATTGAAGGTGTTTATTTTCAACTGTATCCTAATCCGACAAGCGAATTGTTGAATATCTATCTGAGCTCTCCTCGTGAGGAGGTAGCTTTACGTATTTATGATATGCAGGGCCGGATGGTGTATTCTAAGAGCATCACTCCATCTCAAGATAATTTCAAAATAAATATTAGAAAATATTCTGAAGCGGAATTGTTTTATGTAATTCTGTCAACTGCAGACTCTGTGATTAGAAAGAAGGTTATTGTCATGGATTATTGACCTAGCCGAAACCCAACTCCCGAAACCCGTTTAGTCTTCCGTCCTTCCATATCCGATTCCAGGATCATGTCTTTTGCTGTCTGCTCTGCGAAGACCTCTTCGAGCGTTTTGATTGCACCAACAGGTACATTTTCGGCAATCATAGCAGCCATGATTTCTGATCGATTCATTTTAGCGAAGGCCGATTTAAGATCTTTTGCCAATTGTGATCTGTTTTTCAAACGACTCTGGTTGTCTTTGTAGTTGGGGTTTTCTGCAATCGCTGAAGCATTTAACAGTCGACACATTTTTTCGAAATGGAGATTGTTGCCAATGGCTAAAACCACCGGCTTGCCATCTTTGCAGTTGAAGGTTTCACCGTAGGGTGCGATGTTGGGATGGAGTGATCCTGACAGTCCGGGAACCGTTCCGTTCATCAGGTAGTTGGATGCCTGGTTGACGAGAGACGAAATTCCTGATTCTTCGAGCGTGACTTCCACTTTGGCTCCTTTTCCTGTTTTTTCTCTTCTCCACAGTGCAGCTAATATTCCTTCTTTCATCTGGTGGGCAGCAAACAAATCCATGATGGCCACGGGAAATTTGAGCGGACCTGATTCTTCAGTGCCATTCATACTCATAAATCCGGTTTCTGCCTGAAGCACTGCATCGTAGGCTGTTCTATCAGGTGCAGAAGCAAACCCAAGTAGGTGAGCGTAAATCAGGTTGGGTTTGATTTGCTTCAGCCTGTGATAGTCGAGACCCAGTTTGGTGTCGTCTCCTTTTTTGAAGTTGCTGATCACAATGTCGGCCTCTTTCACCAACCGGTAGACTTTGTTCAGCTCATCGCTTTCTCTGAGGTCGAGCAGGAGAGAGGTCTTGTTGTAATTCACAGAAGAGTAGTAAGCGCTCACTGTAGCTTCGGCCGGTTCTGTTTTCGACTTCCATTGTCTAGTAACGTCTCCACCAGTTCTCCGGTTTTCGATCTTGGTCACTTCTGCCCCGAGCTCAGCAAAAAACATTCCCACTGCCGGCCCTGCCAGCACGCTGGCTAACTCTACGACTTTTAACCCTTCAAATAATTTCTGCTCCATGCGGCAAATTTAGGAAAGTGCCGACTTGTATCTTTCAAGCGCCCGCTCTCTTCCTTTTTTGTGCTCCACAATTGGATCCGGATACTTATCAGAATCAAATTCGGGAACCCACATTTTGATGTACTTTTTTTGTGGATCGAACTTGTCGGTTTGTGTGTATGGATTAAAGATCCTGAAGTAGGGCGCAGCATCGCAACCACTTCCTGAGGCCCACTGCCAACCTCCCACGTTGGAGGCCAATTCATAATCGAGCAGCTTTTGTGCAAAGTAAGCCTCTCCCCACCGCCAGTCGATCAGCAGATGCTTGGTGAGAAAACTCGCTACGATCATGCGCACGCGATTGTGCATGTAGCCGGTTTGGTTGAGCTGTCTCATTCCGGCATCGACTATCGGGTAGCCGGTTTTCCCTTCGCACCACGCTTCAAATTCTTTTTCGTTGTTGCGCCATTCTATCTTATCGTACTTCTTTTTGAATGACTCCTCTGCAGATTTAGGGAAGTGATAAATGATCATCTGATAAAACTCACGCCAAATGAGTTCTGTGACGAAAGAGTCGCTTTTTTCGATCGATCTGCGAATTGCTTCGCGAATGCTGATGGTGCCAAAGCGCAGGTGAACACTCAATCTGGAAGTCCCGCGCTTTGCGGGAATGTCGCGATCTTCCGAGTAGTTTTTCAAGGTGCTTTTGCTGAGGTCGAATTCTGGAAACTCGACATCAGTTTTTTCAAATCCAATGTCTTTGAGCGAAGGCATTTCAAAGGAGTCAGTGGTGAACAGGTTAGGAGTGAGGTCGTCAATTTTATAGAAGGGTAGCTTTTGTTTTTCAAACGCCTCTCTCCATTTCCTGGAGTAAGGAGTGAAAACCACGTAAGGATCGCCATCGTCTTTTAAAACTTCATCCTTCTCAAAAACAACGTGATCCTTAAAGCCTTTAAATTCGATGTCGTTCGATTTGAAGAACTCATACATTTCTCTGTCACGCTTTTGTGCGTAAGGTTCATAATCGCGATTGGTGTAAACCGAGGAGATATTGTAGTCGTCAGTAAGTTTTTCGAAAACTTCCTTTGGCTTTCCATGAAGAACGAGAAGTGAAGAGTTGTGTTTCTGGTAAAACGTTTTGATTTGTTGCAGGTAGTGGTGAATGAACTCAACCCTTGCATCTTTTTTGTCTTCCAGCTTGTCCAGAATTTCAGTGTCAAAAATGAAGATGGGCAAAACGCTTTCCTCGTTTTTCAGAGCCTGATATAATCCGTGATTGTCGTCAGTTCGCAAATCTCTGCGATGCCAAAATATTGTAGTTGGTTTGCTCATAGCCGAAAATTTAAAATAAAAATGGCCTGCACCAGTTGGCACAGACCATTTTTACCTTGTCAGTTAGATAGTGTGAGTTTTCAATTATTCGATAACAATTTTCTCCATCTCGAAGAAGCCGTCATCGCGAGTAACTCTCATCATGTAGATTCCAGTTGAGAGTTTATCTGATAAATTAATTTGAGTTTGGCTCTGTGGCGTCACCTCAAATTCTTTGCTGTAAACAGATCTTCCCTCAAGGTCTACCAAATCAACAGCGAGTTTTTGAGCATCGCTTCCGTTGTCGATAGTGAAATTACCATTACTTGGGTTTGGATAAACTTCGATCAGATTTTCTGAGCTTAGCTCGTCTATGTTGTCAACGAACTGACCAGAAACGCAGAGTTCAAATGCTCCTGCATCACTTCCAAAGTCGAGGTTGGTGAAAATTCTAATCACCATATCTGTATCTGTTGGTACACCGTCAATGGTGATTTCTCCTTGTACCGAAGCGTTGAAAACACAGTTTGTTTCGAGTCCGGCCAATTCACCACATTCGGTATAGAGCTCAAATCCAACTTCGTTGTTGGCGCCTACAAGACTTTCTATATCAATCACAAGCTGATTGAAATTACCTGTGTTGAATGAATAGTAAACACTTGGTAAAATCCCTTCAAGCTCACATTCTGGAATGTTGTCAATTCCTGCTTCGTTCCAAGCTGCAGTGAGGTCACCCTCAACATAGTTTCCTTCGCATTCTCCGAGATCTTCCACATCGATAGGCTCTGCCATTGAGCAAATGTTATTCACTGGAGTTTCTCCGAGATCAGAAAGTGGGAGGGTAGTTCCATCAGGAAGTGCAATCCACAGCTCAAGTGCCGGACCGTCATTGTTAACTGAAGGATCTTCGAAACCTGATGCGAACGCAACTAACGCTGAACCTGCTAGTCCCGCTGTTTCGAGTGGAGCAAAGTATGTGTCTAACTCAGTGACCCCGTCATCATCAGAAATTTGAATGTAATAGTCACGTGTTTCCAACTCGAGGTAACCGGCTGTGTATTGACCGTAGAGAAGGTCATCCACAAGATTTCCTGCTCCAATTCCTACTTCATTTATATCCACAGCTCCGAGGTTATTTACACCTGTCTCACCAGCATCTGGCGAACCGTGGAACGCAAGAATTGAAGTTTCGTTAGGATCTCCAGATTCCAAAAGAGCTGATGTGAAAGGGACCAATGCAAATGGCTCATCATTTTCGTAACCAGTTCCGTCCACAAGGCCTGTGGCAACAATCACGTTGTTTGATGCTTCTTCAAGGGTAAATAAGAATGTCCCAACAGATTCGCTCACATCCGAACTGTTTCCTGGAGCGACATCCACTGTGATTTCTTCTCCTGCAGGAACTTCCACAAAAGGTGTTGCATCTCTAAAGGCGAGGTCATCTACAGCCAAATCACCATTGATGTAAATATCTACCTCACTAGCCAGTGGATCTGGTGAATTGTGAATTATCTGAACATTTGCAGTTTGTTGTAGGATAGGCAGCTCGTAGGTTGTACCATCGGCTAGCGTTACCCAAAGTCCAAATGCGGGTCCGTCCTGATTGTTTTCTGGTTCCAGAAACCCTGAAGCATAAACTACACCCGCCTGACCATCTAGCGAAAGGTCGGTAAGTGGAGCGCTGTAAGACTGAACTACAGTGGTACCGTCTGCGAGACGCACGTCAATGCCGTAGTTATCTGTTGCTAGCTCCAGATATTCAGCAGGCATCCCTCCAAACTCTCCGTATGATACATCGTTGATCAACTCAACATTGTCGAGCATAAAATCTTCGTAAATGTCTACTGTTGGAGCTCCGAGAGCACCGTGATAAACCAATAGGTCTGTATTTCCAGCTACTGACGCTTCAGTACGGCCCATTTCATAAATTGCGATGTCAAATGGTTCAGCGTCATCGAAGCCTGTACCGTCAAGCAATCCAGATGCAATACCAATGTAGTTTTCACCAGCCTCGAGCATGTAGTCGAAAGTAGCAATAACATCTTCTGAGCTAGAGCTGTTTCCCGGGGCAAGTCCTACAGAGAGGTCACCTGCTGGAAGTTCTACAAATTCAGTTCCCGTGCGGAAAGCAAGGTCATTGACAATAAGCTCTTCACCAACGTAAACGTCAACTGTAGATGCGTTTGGATCTGGTGAGTTGTGAATGAGCTGCACATTAGCAGTGTTTTGGAATACTGGCAAGGCGAGCGTAGTTCCGTCTGGAAGTGCTGCCCAAAGAGCAAAACCAGGACCATCATTATTCATGCTTGGATCTACAAAACCACTGGCGAAAACAACTGCTGCACCGCCTTCAAGACCGAGGTCTGCCAAAGGTGCTTCGTAATATAGGTCGAGTGGTGTTCCGTCAGCAGCATTTACCGACAAAACGTAATCATCATTAGCAAGCTCAAGGTATCCGTTGTACTCACCGTAAGAAATATCATCTACGATTGTACCGGCACCAACGCCAATTTCTTCAACGTCTACAGTTGGCGCATCTGTAGATCCGTGATAAACCAATACATCGGTGTTTGCCGGGTCAGATGCTTCAGTTCTGGCCATTGGGTAAACTGCGAGGTCAAATGCCTGGAATGGATCGTAACTAGTGTCATCCAAAAGGCCAGTTGCCATAACGATGTAGTTTTCTCCGTCTTCAAGAGTAAAAGGGAAAGTCGCAATAATATCTTCTGATCCTGCACTGGTTCCTGGAGCAACTCCAATTTCAATTTCAGTCATTGCATTGAGCTCGGTAAAAGCAGATGCTTCGCGAAATGCAACATCGTCAAGAGCAAGCGCTCCATCTACATAAATGTCTACTACCGCTGCCATGGCATCAGGAGAATTGTGAATCACCTGTACGTTAGCAGTCGGTTGATAAACGGGTAGTGGAAGAGTAGTTCCATCAGGCAATGCGGCCCACAATCCAAAAGCGGGTCCATCACTATTTACACTGGGATCTAAAAAACCAGATGCGAAAACTACTGCTGCTCCACCTTCCAGACCGAGGTCTGCGAGAGGTGCTTCGTAAAAGAGTCCTGCAGGTGTACCGTCAGCGAGGTTTACAGAAAGGAGGTAATCAGCATTGGCTAATTCCAAATAGCCTGCATATTCTCCATAAGAAATATCGTCTACAATCGTTCCGGCTCCGGCACCAAACTCCTCTACATCTACAGTTGGAGCATCAGTAGATCCGTGATAAACCAACACATCCGTGTTAGCCGGGTCAGACGCTTCTGTTCTGGCCATTGGGAAAACTTCAAGTGAAAAATCCTGAAGTGGATCGTAACCTAGTGGAGAAATGAGGCCGCTGGCCATAGCGATGTAGTTCTCATTTTCAGTTAATGTTACTGGAAAAGTTGCCAAAATGTCTTCAGGACCTGCGCTTGTAGATGGTGCAACACCGATCTCAATTTCAGTTTCGGCAGTAACCTCTGTAAAAGCTGTTGCTTCGCGAAATGCCAGGTCGTCAAATGCTAGTGTACCGTCTACATAGATATCTACTATCGATGCAGCGTCATCGGGCGAATTGTGAATAACCTGAACATTGGCTGTCTGGGCACTCGCCACAGTTGAAGCCAAAATAAAGGCTAAAGCTGATAGATAAGTAATTAGTGTTTTCATAATTAAATTGATTTTGATGATTAACTGATTCGATTAACCGGTTGAGAATAGAATTGTTTAATGTTTTTATATTATAGTTAAACAATGGGTTTTCAAGTAAAATTTACTTCAAGCGGTTTGTTTTTCGTTTTTAAAATTCCCTTTGCGCCTGTTTTTAGCAGGATGCAGCAAGTGGTCGAGAGCCGACCGAATATCTGGATATGTGAATGAGAATCCAGTAGTTGTAATCTTTTTGGAAGAAATTTTATTGCTTGTGAGCACCACAGCGGCCATTTCTCCGAGCACTAGCTTTAGAAAGAATGCGGGAACTCGTGGCAGAAAGTACGGTCGATTCATCATTTGAGCAATGAGCTCAGTCATTTCATTATTGGTTGTGGCATGAGGGGCTACGGCATTGTAAACGCCATTAACTTTTTCGCTAGTGAGAGCGTGAATAATCAGTTGAGAGAGATCATCCAAATGGATAAAACTCTGGTACTGCTTACCGCTTCCAAGTGGAGCTCCGGCTCCAAATTTCACTGGCTTTTTTATAGCATCAAGTGCACCACCTTCTCTGGCCAGGACTACCCCAATCCGCACAATGACTTTTCTAATTTCCAGATCATCTAATCCCTTGGTGGCGTTTTCCCAGGCCACACAGGTAGAAGAGAGGAAGTTTTCTCCCGGAGGATCTTCTTCCGTCTTTAGTTCATCACTGTCGGGATAATAGCCGATAGCAGAAGCTGAAATGAAAATACCTGGTTTCTTTTCTGCCTTTTTCACAGCTTCAACCAGGGTATGGGTGCTGTCAAGTCGGCTATTTAAAATACTCTCTTTGTTGGATTTCGTCCAACGCTGGTTGATGGAGTCACCAGCCAGGTTGACGATGGCATCTGCGTTTTCAATCACCTTTTGGTCAACTTCACCATCCGAGGGGCTCCATTTAGAATAAGTCATACCAGCAACAGGAGCGGCACTGTTACCTCCCTTGTTTCTCGACAAAATAATAACCTGATGATTTTGAGCCAGAAGATGACGTGTGAGGCGCTTGCCAATTAATCCAGTTCCTCCGCTGATGACGACTTTCATTTCTTTCATTTTTTGTTCGGTTCTTCAACAAGTCTGCTTCAAGTATTGTTTGGGAATTATGTGGTTTCAGAAAAATCTCTTTGGAATTTTCATCGGCTGGTTTGTGATCATGATCGCCTTGAGCTTCGTCCTCGGCAGCGATGGCAAAAAGCTTCCTACCGAACCCGTGCTGCAAACGCTTGAAAGCAGTGAGCTTTATTTTAGAAACATTCGATCCAACTCTTATTACTTGCGAACCGGAACGCCAAAAGATGTGGATATCTACCAACTGAAATCTTTTGAAGTAGATTCATCAAGCCGCACTCTGGTTCCTCTAATCGTTAACAATTGGCGACACAACCTGGCCTACATCCAGCTCGAGCCAAACTTTGAGTCCGATAGCTATTCACTCATTTTTAAGTCTGAGAATGAGACCGACACGCTCACCGAAAGCTTTCCGCAACGTGTTGAGCAATTTCGTTTGGCCATTCGTATTTACAATGCAATAGAATTAGAGCAAGATGTTTTTCTTCTTGTTGATGGTGAGCTCCAACCACTTTTTCATGGTGAGGAAAGAAAGAAGAGATTTGGTATTGTTCTGAAAGATTACTTCAGGCTGGTGAATGTTTTATGAAAAAAGGGTTGCGAAACCTGAATTCCGCAACCCTCTCCGTTAGATGAAGTGTAATTGATCACTTTATGTCAGCAGTCCATTCTTTTCCACTGATATCGGTTAGTGTTAATTTATATTCTTTTCCGACTGCGTTTTTGAGACCATCATCCGTAAGTGAAATAGTCGCTCGAGCACCAAGAGGAATAATGAGACTGTGCTTGCCCGCTTTAACCTTGGTTACATAATGGTTTTCGATTTGCTGTTCACTGAGTTTTGAAAGCTGATCGCCATCAAGTTCAAAGACTTTTTGGCCTTTTGAGTCTTCGAGTTTCACTCCTATCAAAAACGACCCATAGACGTCAACTCCCTCAACTCGGTAAACTTCAAAATTCAGTGAGCCATCGATAACTTCCGCATCATTGATTTCAATTTTTGGACTCACGGACTTGTTGTGAAGTGCACCCCAAAGCCCACCATGGAAGTGTTGGTTGGTGTAAAGGCTCATAGCAAAGATTGAAAGCGAACCGATAAGTGCGAGTTTCTTGAGCTTGAGGTTAGAAAGTGGAAAACGTCCCGAGCCAACCCAGCTGAACCATTTCTTGTCGGCCAGTTTAGGCTTTCTTTTCATTAGCAAGTTGTCGGCCGAAAAGTGACCACCTCCAGAGAGGAAGAGAACAAAACCTGTGGCGATTCCGAGAATTCCGATCTGCCACTCATCGAGGCAGGTAGTGCCAATCCAGCCGGAGCCCAGTAAAATACCCATGGCAAGACCGAATACACCAACGCTCATAAGCCTTGTAAAGAGACCGAAGATGATGAAGAGTCCTACAATTCCTTCGACTACGGTGAAGACCAACATATTCCACCAGAGTACGTCTGGATGTGTTACGAGATATTCAATAATTGGCTGAATCCCCAACGCATTGGGTAAGAAATGATTGAACTTTTCACCGATGTAGCCGGCAGATTCCGGATCGAGTTTGTCGGCTAAAACCAGCCTGCGCCAAAGTGCTGAAAAATAGGTCCAACCCACAACGAGTCGGATGGCCAGAGTAATCACTCCGGCAGTGTTGAATTCGCTGTTTTGGACAGCGTTAGATTTATACGTGTTCATTTAATTCTGTTTCTGAAAATTTGAAAAGTGTGCTTTTAGGCTTCAGAAAAGCCTGACGTAATCGAATGGAAATCGACTAGGCGTAAACTTTCAATCGTTTAAACAGAATGTAGATTGGAATTTGCTGAGTCGACTCATCAGGAGGCGAGAACAGCGGAATATTCTTTACTGAGAGATGAGAGAAAAGACTGGAAACTCTCTCGACTGGAATTGCAAAGGGGGAAAATGTCTTTGGACTCTGCACCGTTACTTCGTCCTGAGATTGTGTAGAGAGATCGCAGTGGGAGGAAGAGATTGTGGTTTTGGAGACATTAAGTGCTTTTACAAAAGGCAGATCGAAATAGGAAGTGAACGATTTGCGTAAGTCACAGGAAGAAAGCAGAACCAACATAACCATTCCCACAGTTAGAATGGCTACAGCGCTCTTTTGATATTTTTCCAGTTTTGTCATCGTTCGGTTCGCAAAGGAATGACAATCTTCAAGATGAAAGTAGCCTTTTGACTTAAGATCTGTTAATTGAGACTGACGTGAATTGCTACCTGAGATGCAACGGTTTGGTTCTACAATGGTTATCTTTGAAAGAATCTAAACTGATCCGGATGCTCCAACGAACTTTACTTTTGGCTCTTTTCTTTTCTCTTTCGCTAACCGTGATATCGCAAACTCCATGTGAAGATGGCTTTGCCGGCATTTACCCTTGCGAGAATGTAGATATGCTTTCCATGATGCCATCTTCGGAGGTTGGCGGTGGTTCGATGAATGATATTTGGGGTTGGACCGATCCGGCAGATGGAACTGAGTATGTTTTGCTGTGCAGGTCTTCAGGCGTTTCATTTATCGACATTTCGGATCCGTTGAATCCCGTTTATCTGGGAGATTTGCCAACGCACACAACCAACTCTACCTGGCGAGATTTGAAGGTTTATGATAATTACGCTTTTGTGGTGAGTGAGGCTGGGGGACACGGTATGCAAGTGTTTGATCTCACTCAGCTCAGCTCGGTCGAAAATCCACCAGTTACTTTTGAAGAGGATGCGCACTACAGCGGTTTTGGCGATGCGCACAACATCGTGATCAATCCAGAGTCTGGTTTTGCTTACGGAGTTGGAACCGGAACTTTTGCCGGTGGTTTGCACATTGTCAACATTCAGGATCCATTAAATCCAGTGATCGCTGGAGATTTTTCACAAGACGGCTACACACACGATGCTCATGTGGTAACTTACAATGGGCTGGATGCTGAGCATGTGGGCAAAGAAATCGCATTTGCTTGCAACCAGAACTCGCTTACAATTGTGGATTGTGAGGATAAGACGGATTGCCAGCAACTTTCGCGAACTGAATACGAGGGAAGCGCCTACGCGCATCAGGGTTGGCTTACCGAAGATCACCGATACTTTTTGTTGGGTGACGAGCTCGATGAAATTCAGTTGGGCAACAACACCAGAACGTTGATTTGGGATTGCGAAGATCTCGACAATCCCGTTTTGATAGGCGAGCACCTGGCTGAAACACCGGCCATCGATCACAACCAGTACGTCAACGGAAACCTTCTTTTCCAATCGAATTACCGTGCAGGACTCAGAGTAATGGATCTTGATGACGTGGCAAATGGAAACCTTTCAGAAGTGGCTTTTTTCGATGTCTATCCAGCCAATGACAACCCTGGTTTTCAGGGGAGCTGGAGTAACTATCCGTACTTCGAGAGTGGAGTGGTAGCTGTAACGCATATCGGTGAAGGTCTGTTTCTATTGAAACCAGAATTGCTAGAGCTCGAAGACGACACCGTTCAATTTTGCGCTTTAGATGAGGTGACGCTTTCGGGGACTTTGAAAGATGGCTTTGCCGGACCAATTCAACTAAGTGCATCCAATTTACCGGATGGAGCGTCAGTCGAATTTGCCGAACAAGACCTCTCAGCTCCTGCGACTTTCAATTTCACTTTAAGCAATTTCCCGGCAGGTGAAACGGTGACGATTCAAATTGAAGGACAGGGAGAGTTTTTCAGTTTTACCGACTCACTAATTGTGATTACCGATGACTTCAGCACATTTTATGAAGACCTTGATGGCGATGGTTTTGGCTCGGAGCAGTCCTCAGTAGAGGCTTGTCAACAGCCATCCGGATTTGTGGATATCGCTGGTGACTGCAATGACAACAACGACCTGGTTTTTCCGGATGCACCTGGGACACAACAAAACATCGACAACAACTGTGACGGATCGATAACTGGCGATGAACTCATTTTTTGCGTGGCGGATCTTGACGGAAATTTGCTCATCAACTCAGCGGATGTATTGATACTTTTGGGTGATATCGGCTGCGAAGGCGATTGTATTGCCGACCTCGACAGTAACGGACAAGTGAGCACCAGTGACATCCTGATTATGCTTTCTTTCTTCGGAGAAAACTGCGCGCAATAATCAATTCTCCACTTCCTGTTGTTGCTCCAATAGTTGTTTTTCATTCAACTCCGCATAGAGTCCGCCCTGTTCGATGAGCGACTCGTGCGTGCCTTGTTCAACAATGTGACCGTCATCCATCACCAGGATTTTATCTGCTGACTTCAAAGTGCTCACACGATGACTAATTAACAAGGTGGTTTTGTCTTGCATAATACGTCTCAGGCTGCCGAGAATTTTTTCCTCTGTTTCAGTGTCAACTGCCGAAAGGCAATCGTCAAAAATCAAAATCTTTGGGTCTTTAATGATCGCTCTTGCAATGGAAATCCGTTGTTTCTGCCCTCCCGAAACATTTAATCCACGTTCTCCCAGCAATGTGCTGTACTGCTTAGGGAACTGCATAATATTTTCGTGTACATCAGCATCTTTGGCTGCTTGCTCCACTTTTTCTCGCCCAGCGTTGTCTACGCCAAACTGGATGTTGTTGTAAATGGTGTCGGAGAAGAGGAATACCTCTTGAGGGACGTAACCGATGGACGACCTAAGCGAGTAAAGATTAGTTTGATCAATAGGCTTATCATCGATAAGGACTGTGCCTTCTGTAGCGTCAAACTGTCGGCCGATCAAAGCTGAGAGAGTAGATTTTCCACTTCCTGTTCTTCCGATGATTCCAACGGTTTCGCCCGGTTTGATAATAAAGCTCATCTCTTTAAGGGCTTTTATTCCCGAGTCTGGATAAACAAATGAAACATTCCGGAATTCGATTTTCCCTTTGATTTCTTCCGGTTGCTGTACTTCATTTTTTATTTCAGGTTCCGTTCTCAGAAATTCGTTGATGCGCTCCTGAGAGGCT
Source organism: Halocola ammonii (assembly GCF_049334165.1). NCBI lineage: Bacteria > Pseudomonadati > Bacteroidota > Flavobacteriia > Flavobacteriales > Halocolacceae > Halocola > Halocola ammonii. Next base: position 102,441 of record NZ_JBEGHD010000010.1, on the reverse strand, counting down.
TCCGCTCTTTGAACAAGAGAGGTTACCCAACCCACTGACGCAAAGGGCCATGTGAGCATGTTTACATAAAACACAAACTGGAAAATTCTCTCCACTTCAAGTGTTCCGTTGATCACTTTCATTCCACCAACGTAGATGGTTAACACAGTGCTCAATCCCACGAGCATCACAATGATGGGCATAAAAAGTGCATCGACTTTTACCTGGTCCAGGGTTTTCTCTTTGTAATCATCGCATTCTGCCTGAAAATAATCTTTCGAATATTTCTCTCGGTTGTAAGCTTTCAGAACCCGAACTCCTGAAATATTCTCTTGAACGAGGGTGCTCAGCCGCGATTGTTGTCGCTGTACTCTTTCGCTTTTTCTATTGATGGTTCTACTGACATAGTAAACTGCAACCGACATAAAAGGAAGTGGTGCCAATGCGTAAAGCGTCAATTCCACATCGATAGTGATCATCACGCTCACCATCAAAACAACCATCACCAAAAGGTTGAGTGTGTACATAATAGCCGGCCCCAAATACATTCGCACCTTGCTCACATCCTCGCTGATGCGATTCATCAAATCACCTGTGTTATTCCTTTTGTAAAAAGAAAGGTTGAGTCGTTGGTACTGATCAAAAATTTCGTTTTTAAGGTCGTACTCAATCAGTCGACTCATCACAATGATGGTCTGACGGGTGAAGAAGAGAAAAATTCCCTTGATCAAAAAGACGACCAGGTAGAGTAGCCCGAGCAGCACAGCCACAGCCGAAATGGCTTTGAGGTACTGGTCAAAGGTGTTAATGTTTTTGGCTTCGTCTACCTGAAGTCCAGTGTATTTAGCGATGTACTCGAGACTGGTAGGGATATCCAGCGTTTTGTTATCGAAATAATCGTCCTTGTTGAAATCAGGGTTTTTTCGATCTTTTTCCTGTACGGTGCTAAAGACCTGGCTATCCGACTCTCGCAGAAACTCAACACCTTCGTTGATCACCTGAGGAGAGTAAACCGCAAAAATGTTGGTGAGCACAATAAAAAAGATCCCCAGGAGGAATCTCCATTTGTACTTCCAGAAATATTTATTGAGATGCTGAAGTGCTTTCATTGGGTCGATTGAGATGTCGGTAAACTAAAACCGAGAATGCAAAGATATGTTGCCACCATGAATTGCCTAATTAAAAACTGAAATTCCAGGTGACGGATGGTAAAATCGGAAACAGCGAAACCTGATAGGCAGTGATGTCAAGAGTTCCGGCAGAAAGATCGCCTTCATTGCCAAAATAAATGAAGTAAGGATTTTGACGATTGTAAACATTGAACACGCTAAACGTCCAGCTCGACTCAAATGGCCGGCTGCCAATAGATCGCTCTTTGGCATTTGGTCTGTTTGACGGATACCACGTAGCTGACAAATCGAGTCTGTGGTAAGGCGGCATTCTGTAGCCGTTTCGCTTTCCGTACTCATTCACAATTTGTCCTTCTACGATGTAGCGCTCTACCGGCAGCGTAATGGCATTTCCTGTGGCGTAAACGAAAGTAGTGCCGAAAGTCCACATCGGGTTGAGTTGATAATTCACCACAACGGAGAGGTCGTGTCTTCGGTCGAAGCGAGCCGGAAACTCAGCTCCATTGTCAATTAGTTCGAACGTGCGATTGGTTTTGGACCAGGTGTAGCCAATCCATCCATTGAGATCTCCACGAGATTTTTTTACAAAAAACTCCGCACCGTAAGAGTAACCATCACCCGACAGAAGAGGATCGTCAATATTAGTGTTTAATGTGTTTTCAGGTCTGGTTCCGGCCTGATATTCCACCAGGTTTTGCATGTCTTTGTAGTAGATTTCCACTGAAGCTTCGTAGCGGTCTTCTTTGAAATTTCTGAAATATCCGAGTGCGTACTGCCTGCCTTTTTGGGGCAATAATTTGTCGGTGCTTGGCACCCAGAGGTCTGTTGGAAGTCCCGTTGGAGAAAGCGAAGCAAGGTGGATGTATTGAAAGTTTTGAGTGAACGAAGCTTTGATAGATGCATTTTTGTGAACTTTCCATCTTGCTGTAATTCTCGGTTCCAGGCCTCCGTAATCTTCCACGATTTCACCAGTTTCGTAGACAATTGCTTCCGGTGGAGTAGGAGCGCCAAAGTTGTCACCGGCCTCATCGTTTATGAATCGAGTGAACGGTCCAACGAGTCCAAACCAGGAATAGCGAAGTCCTGCATTCACAAGCAGTTTGTCAGTAATGGCGAACTCGTCCTGAACGTATACAGCAGCCTCGTGAGCAAATATTTCCTGATCGCTACCGGTATTAAAAGTAACATCTTCGGAAGAAGCAGTCACGTTGTAGGGAGTGAACTTGTGGTAAGTGTAATCGATTCCGGCTTTGATGGTATGCCGTGGGTTTGGCAAAAAGTTGATCTGCGTCTGTGCCGTGTAATCGCGTACTCCAGAGAAAAGCTCAAAACTCAATTGTTCCTGTCCTCCTTCCAAACCGAAGTTGTAGTTGCTCACAGAGAGCGTAGTATTCAAAAAGAGTTTATCGCTAAAGAGGTGATTCCACCGAAGTGAACCAATTGTGTTGCCCCAGGGAATGTCAACAGAAAATCCAGAGCGATTGCTCGCGAAGTTGAAGATGTCTCTTCCAAGATATCCGCTCAGGAAGAGCTGATCTTTATCAGAAAACTTGTAATTGAATTTTGCATTGAGGTCGTAGAAATAGTAACTGCTTCCGGCAAACTCGCTTTCAGGATTGATAAACGGCCGAGCCAGCACATCAATGTAGGTTCTCCTGGCGGAAATGAGGTAAGAGGCCGTGTCCTCTTTAATCGGCCCCTGAGCTGTGAAACGAGAAGAAATCAATCCAATTCCTCCATCAAACTGATGCTCTCTGGCATTTCCATCTTTTTGCGTAATGTTCAAAACTGAAGCCAGTCGCCCACCGTATTCGGCAGGCATACCACCTTTTATCAGCTCGATGTCTTTTATCGCATCCGCATTGAAAACACTAAAAAAACCGAGCAGGTGAGATGCATTGTAAACTACCGCTCCATCAATCAGAATAAGGTTTTGATCCGGGCCACCACCGCGAACGTAAAACCCTGTGTTCCCTTCACCACCGGACTGAACTCCCGGCAGGTATTGAATGGTTTTCAGGATATCGACCTCACCGAGCAGAGCCGGCAACGTTTTTATTTTATCCACCTCCAGGTTGACCGTTCCCATTTGAGCATCGTCCACGTTCTTGTTTCGGTCGGCTACAACTTCTGCAGCCTCCGTTTCAATCGAGCTCAGTTTCAATTCGAAGTTTCGGGTGATATCGTCCACGAGATTAATCGTGTCTCTCACATTTTGATAACCGATAAAAGAGACACGGATAGCATACTCCCCACGAGGCAGACTCAGTGAGTAAAAGCCATACTCATTCGTAGCTGTACCCACTTGTGGACCTTCGGCAATGATGTTGACACCGATAATTGACTCACCTGACGCTTCATCTTTCACGTAGCCACTGAGAGTAAAACGCTCTTGACCGCTGGCAAGGAAAGCCAGGCAGAGAAACAAAAAAGTAGTGAACGTGGATAAGAAACGTGATGTCATTTTTTCAACTTCCAAATGTATAACAACCGTTTTTTGATGAATCTGTTTTTGCCAACCTTATCAATTTTCCACCGTAGATCAGGAAAACTGTTTTATTCAATGAAATCTCTCTTCCTGACTTTAATTGTGATTATTCTTTCTATCAGCGCTCATGGGCAAAATCCAATGGACCAGATTTACCTAGATGAGGTATTGCAACCTACAGATTCTTCTGAGGCCGTTTACCGCAGAATACTTGTGAAAAAATCCTCTACCCACATCGAATGTCAGGTTTTTTCCGTGAAATCTGGAGAGTTAAAAATGACTGGAGTTTATTCCCTGATAGATGGAGAATTGTTCGAAAATGGACATTTCACATACTATCATTCGCACGATCAGATAGAATCGACAGGACACTTTGTTCTGGGATACAAGTCCGGAGTTTGGAAGCGCTTTACAGAAGATGGTGAAAAGCTTCCGGAAAGGTATTACGATCCCGAGTCAGCGAAAATCCTGCTCAGGCTGTCCAAAGTAGGTTTAGAGTAAATAAATTATCGGCTTTCTGTTGAATGATTTCAGGACATAATCAGCGATTCTCCTATTTTTGAACCGCATGAAATTACTGGTCCGACTCACATCGCTTCTTTCAATTCTGTTTTTTTCGCTAGCACTTTTCCCCGGGTGCGGAAACTCCCCTGTTGATTCCGAAAAGACAGTGTTTCGCTACAACGAGTCCAATGGCATTTCATCGCTCGATCCTGCGTTTTCCAACAATCTCGAAAATATTTGGGGTTGCAATCAGGTCTTTGACGGATTGCTCGAACTCGACAGCACTTTGAAGCCAAAAGGGCTCATCGCCAAGAGCTGGGAAATTGACAGTACTGGCACTCGCTATACCTTTCATCTCAGAAATGACGTGTACTTCCACAACGATGCCTGCTTTCCCGATTCAGTCGGTAGGAGAGTTGTAGCGCAAGATTTCATTTACTCTTTCAATAGGCTTTTGGCTCCCGAAACCGGCTCGCCAGGAGTTTGGGTTTTCGATCAGGTTGACAGAAAAAAGAACGGTGGTTTTGAAGCTCCAAATGACACAACGCTGGTTATTCACCTCAAGCAGCCATTCCCACCATTTTTGGGGATATTGGCGATGCAGTACTGTACAGTGATTCCGAGAGAAGCCATTGAAAAGTACGGAGATGAATTTCGATCACACCCTGTGGGAACAGGACCTTTCAGGTTTGCTTTTTGGATTGAAAATGTCTCTTTGGTTTTGCACAAGAATGAGAGCTTTTGGCAAAAAGATGAAAGTGGTGAAGCCCTGCCATACCTCGATGCGGTGAAGGTGGATTTTGTGAAGGATAAATCAGTCGCCTACCTCAATTTACTCCAGGGAAAATACGACTTCATGTCTGGACTTCATCCGGCCTACAAAGACGAACTGCTCGATCCGATGGGAAATTTGAACCCAGCTTTTGAAGATGTGCTCCGTTTTCAGAAAACACCTTTTCTAAAAACTGACTATCTGGGCATTCTGGTGGACGACAGCCTGAAGTTGTCTAGTGAAAGTGGTTTGAAAGATGTTCGGGTTCGACAAGCACTCAACTATGCAATAGACCGAAAAGAGATGGTGCGTTTTCTCAGAAACAACTCTGTATATCCTGCCAATGCCGGTTTTATTCCACGGGGTTTACAGTCGTTTGAGGGAGAAGTCAGTTATGGTTTCGATCATAATCCCGAAAAAGCAAAACAGCTTCTGAACGAAGCTGGATTTCCCAACGGCCGTGGTTTGGAAACAATTTCTATAGCCACAACGAGCGACTACGTGGACCTCTGCGAATTTATTCAGCACCAGTGGTCGTTGGTAGGAGTGAAGGCAAAAATTGATGTGCTACCTACTTCGACTCACCGCGAGTTTGTGGCAAAGTCAAAGTTGCTCTTATTCCGGAAATCATGGCTCGCAGACTATCCCGATGCGGAGAATTTTTTAAGTCTTTTCTACAGCGAAAACTTTTGCCCGGAAGGGCCGAATTACACGCATTTCTCTAGCTCCAGATTTGATTCACTCTACGAAATATCCCAATCGATCACCGATGAAAAATTGAGAGAGAGCTACTACACCACCATGGATTCACTCGTGATGTCGGAAGCTCCAGTGATTCCTCTTTTTTACGACCAGGTGTCTCATTTTGTGAGAAAAGAGGTAAAAGACCTTGAGACCAACTCGATCAATTTATTAGACTTGAAAAGGGTGAGGAAATAGTTAAAGATATTTCTGAATGTCCATGACCTTGAAATCTGGGGTATTCTCAAATAATTGATCTAGAATCCATTTATGATTCGCCCCAACAATTATTATAATTCTGTCTTCAGTTGTAGATGATTTCAAAACATTTCCCATCATGCGAATATTCCTTTGATAAAATCTCGCTAACCAGTCGGCTCCTACCCAGCTTTCACCTATTCCAACCCTCAGTTCAAGCATATGCATTCTTTGGGCATTTGTAGAGCACAACTCACTAGAATTCATCAAGCGAATTCGGTCATAAAGCGGCAGACTTTTTAGTGTGCTGTCATTGTGAGACCATGTTCTCTTTATTTTTTCCAGGTGTCGGTCGTAGTACCCTGCATCCAAACTATCGGCATAATGAAAAAAGGATGAGAAGGAGAAGTTTTCAAGCGATCCAATAAATTCAGTTTGGTTGTCGAATAAAAAGATTGAGTCATGTCCCATATTCCTGGCCAATCTAAAACCTAACTGATAGATTTCGTTTGGTCGACTCTTTATCTCAAATTCACTCCTCAGATAATCACGATACCGCTGATTGAAAGTTACCGTGGCCTCAGGCTCAACTTCAATAAATATTTTAGTTGGCTGAAACGCACCAAGTGCATCAAGCAATCTTTCTATTTCCTGCTGCGATTCAGAGCTTAACTCATCCGTTTCCATCTCTGAGTCGAAGTGATAAGTACCCACAACTAACACTTCAGATTTGGGAATTCCGTCATAGGTCAAAAACTCATGGGTTTGATTCAAATCAAGGTTCTCCGCACTAATCAAATAGTAGGTGATGCCTACTACGAAGAGCCCAACGAGAGAAACCAAAATTGCTCGATACACACTTTTCATAACGGAGTTGCCATAGCGAGTTTTCGAGATAAAAGATATTCGAAATCAAAGCTTTACGACTCTAATTCGTTCCGTCTCTCTGGCGGCAGTGACTTCCAGGAAGTATAAGCCTGCAGGAAAAAGTGAAAGGTCGAGTTCTATTGATTCTTGATACACGAACTCCTTTGCTTTCATCACTTGTCCATTTCCATTAAATAGCTTTATATCACACTCAGAGTAATTTTCACTTAATAAAATTTTAATAGGTCCATGAGTCGGGTTAGGTGCAGCGGTAAACATTGAGTTTTTTGAACTTTCAAAAACAGAGATAGTCTGCTCCGTCAAACGAACAACATGTAGGTCCTGTGTAGAAAATTGGTCCGCTCCTGAGAAGCCAGTAGCTACAATATCGCCATTGCGGGTTTGAATAACATCCAAAGCAATGTTAATTGTATTTGGCTGGCCCAGGTTTACTTCCCAATCAACTTCTCCCTCTGCACTTGCTTTTGCCACCCAAAAACTGGCGTTTGATGGAGGTCCCAGCCATTTGGTTCCACTTATCAACCAACCATCGTCCTGAGTAGGGAAGATGCTAAACCCTTCAACTCGTAAGTCACCGGGAATAGATTCATTCCACACCAGACTGCCGTCCAGGTCGACTTTCATAAAAAATGCCTCTCCGGAAATCGGAGGTGGATTAAGCGGGTTATTGTCGTAGATTCCCACTGCTACGTATCCGTCATCCGTGGCAGCCACATCCCAGCCCCAATCTACTTGGTCAGAAACGCCAAAGGTCTGAGTCCATATTTCAGTTCCGGCAGAATCAGTTTTTATCAACCAAAGATCTTCTTCTGATCCACTGGCAAAACTTCGGGTACCACCGGTCAAGATGTACCCTCCATCCGGAGAGAGGTCTACACCCAGAGCATTGTCCATTTCAGTGCCACCGAAAGTTTGGTCCCACAAAAGATTGCCTTCGCTATCTGTCTTAAAAAGCCAGGCGTCTGTTTCCCCGGCCCCATAGCTTTCTGTGTATGCAGAAATAATAAAATCACCTTCTGGTGTTAGTTTGATATCGGTGCCCTCATCAGTTTCAGGTCCTCCGTATGAATTTGTCCATAGGATTTCGCCTTCCGAATCCATTTTAAGTAGATACACATCCCGACTAGGAGAGGAGGTGAAGCTACCTGTGGTTCCTACAATAACAAAACTCCCATCCTCAAGCATAATGCTGGCACTGGGAAAATCATTGTTGAATCCTCCGTGAATGACTGACCATATCTCTTCGCCTCCAGAAGTCATTTTGGTAACTGCGATATCCGCCAGCCCACTGGTGTTAGTAGTTGTAGATCCGACAACAATCAACGTGCTGTCCGGAGCTTCCATTACACTGTAGCCCAGGTCGGTTCCTGGGGTGGGAGAGCCATTTTCGAAAACAACTGTTTGTCCCTGACACTGTGGTGCAAGTAGACCTACTAGAATGATTAGGAAAAAGACTTTTTTGAAAGAGAATGTGACTATTGTTTTCATGTTTTTTCGGTTTTTTTATTAGGATCACACGATCAAAGTAGACAGAGATCCATTGTTATTTATGGGTGAAGTTTTCTTAGAAACCTCCACAGAAATACCATGTGCAACTTCATTTTAGGACCAGCTTCCTTGTGAAGGCTGTATTAGACGAAACCCCATTTAGAAAATATATTCCAGGTGCGATCTCATCTTTAAGATTTAGTTCAATCGAGTGATCTCCCGAACGAAATTTTCTTGTTCCAAAATCCTGAACCACCTGTCCTGAAATATTACGTAGAGTGAGAGTTACATAGGTATTGTCGGAGAGATTAGTTGAAAGTGTGAATTTATCATCTACCGGATTTGGGTAAACATTTACACCTTCTGAGATATCTTCTCTGATCTCTGGTATATCCGTGCTTATGCCTGTTGCTTCCACGAGGTTGTAATATTGGTTTACCTCTAGGTTTCCGTAGGCTTCTTCAAGCCCAATTGGCCACTGAACAATCAAAGATTCTATGGCATCTGCATCCTTCAGGCCGAAATGGAGTGGAAGCATGTTTTGACCGCAATAAGAACTCTGCGAAGTAACCTCTCTTATCTGGCTAACCTGCTCACCATCTATTATAGCGGTGATTTCGACACGAGCACCAATTGCCGATCTATTAGACGCTGTGCCAATGCAGTTGACGACTATCCAGCTATTCGGATCGTCTTGTTGGCTGCTTTTGTTTTCGTAGAGTTCATTCGGTTCACCTCCATCAAAACACTTGGCTTTTATCAGGTCCAGGTCTCCATCCAGGTCCATATCACCGAAGGCATTGCCAAAGGTCCATCCCAGGTTCGTCACCGTTTCGTCATCTGTAACTTTTGTGAAGCTTCCGTCACCGTTGTTCAGGTATAGAAAATCGGCAAGCTCGTCACCGTCAGAAAAGGCGTTGCCAACGAACAGGTCCAGGTCTGCATCATTGTCAAAGTCACCCCAGTTTGCTCCAAATGAGAGTCCACCATCCTGGCTTACAACAGATTCTTCCATTGCTGTGAAGGTTTCATCGCCATTGTTCCGGTAAAGCATATTGTTCTGACCGTAGTTACTGACAAATACATCCAAATCTCCGTCATTGTCATAGTCACCCCACGTTCCACTCATTGAGTTACCAGTGTCGTTGGTAAGGTCACCAGCATCCACTGGGGTGAAGTTGAGGAAATTGTCATTTCGATAGAGGATGTTTTGTTCGTTGTCCTCATTAGTAACCAAAATGTCTTCTACACCATCATTGTTAAAGTCTGCCCAGGTGACTGATCTCGATTTTCCCTGGCTAGTAACGAAGGCACCGGTTTCAACTTCTGTAAAAGTGCCGTCTCCTTCATTGAGATAGAAGAAGTTTTTGGTGTTATCATCAGCACTGTTAGTAACGTAGAGATCGACAAAACCATCGAGGTTTGCATCGCCCCAGGCACCTGTTTCGGAATAACTGGGTGTGTTGGTTACCGGGCCATCTGTCACTGGCTCAAGCCAGTTCCACTCCTCGGAGTAGAGGTATAGCAGATTGTCTTCTCCATACCAGTTCGCGACAAAACAACCGAGGTAGCCATCATTTAAAACATCTGCAAAAGTGGCTCCATCGGAAGGGGCTCCATCGGATGTGAATGGTGAAGTTGCAGAAGCTACGTACTCTCCGGTGCCCTCATTGTAGAAATAAAAAGTATTATCCTGACCCGAGCTGGGGCCATTGCTGAAGAAGATGCCTGGCTTTCCTAAGTTGTACGGATCAACCCAATTGGCGCTTCTACTGTCATCTGCCACTTCCGAAAACGGCATGTCAGTCCTCAGTTCGAAAAGTTGGGATCTTGCAGAAAGAGAAGAAATCAGAATTGTAGAAATCAGAATTAAGTTTTTCATTTTTTGTTTTCAAAGTTGAATACTTTCCAACTCAAAATCCAAACTAAATCAATGGAAGACAGGTTGTTGCAATGCTTTTCTTCTTGTGCTTTTTGAAGGGCGATCGTCTTCATATTATCGACATTCGTTGCAGGTTGAGGTAGTTCGTAGCATTCACTTCTGGCTACACATGGAATCCTTTATTTTTATTCCGTGAAAAATTCCAGAAATAAATGGTTGATAATCTATTGGAGTAGTTTCGTTGTGCTGCTCACTGCTATCAATGCTTCTTATCTGGGGCTATGGCTCGGCAACTTTCTGATCAACCTACTTCGGACCCCCACACTGATAGTCATCAGTATCTTGATTTTTAGCTATATCCTCAAGTCTGCAAAATGGCATCCTATATTGAAAGCACTGGCTATTATTTCTTCTCTGGTTATTGCTGGAGTTATGAACCGAGTGCTATTCGGACTATTTATATACCCGCACTATTTTGCAGGGGAATATACTTTTGAATATTTCAATTGGTATAAGATTGCCGGTCAGTTCATTATATACATTGCGGCTATTGGCGGGCACGGAAGTGTAGTCTTTCTTTACGATAGAATACAGTGGCAAAAGAAACACGAGATGCTTCTAAGAGAAAAGAGGTCTGTGCAACTCGACTTTTTGCGTGCTCAGGTGCATCCGCATTTTTTGTTCAACACGCTAAACGGCATCTACAGCGAAGTGATAAAAAAATCCGACAAAGCTGGAGAAATGCTACTTAAGATTAGTGATCTTCTCAGGTTCATGCTTTATGAATGTCAGAATGAACGAATCCAACTTTCAAAAGAAATTGAGCTAATAGACAATTTTATTTCTCTTGAGAAATTGCGCTACGGTAGCCGGCTTGATGTTCGTTTTAATATCGAGAAAGAAAGCTTGCGGAAAGAACTTATTCCACCTTTAGTCTTTTTCGCTTTTGTTGAAAATAGCTTCAAACACGGAGTCGGCAGTCAGGTAGAAGACAGCTTTGTTCATATCGAAATAGGTGAATCAAGCGATCGGCTTGTCTTTAAGATTGTTAACTCATCATTCAGTAGTCAAATTGATTTTAGTGGCCATCAGAAAGGGATCGGGCTAAAAAACATTCGAAATCAGCTTGATCTTATTTTCGATTCAAATTACGAATTGATACAACAAGAGAATCGTGATTTCTTTTCTACTAAATTGACAATTCCCAAACAGCATGGATAATCTCAGGTGCATATTAATTGAGGACGAACAGCCTGCTTCTGAAATTCTCAGAAACTACCTCGGGAATTTTCCGAATTTCACACTGGAAGAACACTTTGTAAATGTTTTTAAAGCTCAGGAATACCTGCACAGGCATAAAGTTGATGTCATCTTTTTGGATATTCAGCTACCGGGAATGTCGGGAATGGATTTTTTGAAAACGCTTGAGCAAAAGCCTCTAATCGTAGTTACAAGTGCTTATGAACAGCACGCTTTAGAAGCCTTCGACCTGGAGGTTTTTGACTACTTGCTAAAACCTTATTCACTCATTCGATTCACCAAAACTATTCAACGAATCTGCCGACATTTTAGGGTTTACGATATATCTGGAGAGGAAGAGGGTTCGCAGTCTATTCACGTCAAAAGTGGGAGAGAGGATTATAAAATCCCTGTTGAGAGTATTCGCTACATTGAAAGTCAGAAAGAATATGTTTTGATAAACCTGAAAGACGGAACTCAGATTTCCACCAGAATGACGATGACTGAAACTCTTCAAAAGCTCCCTGAAGGTGATTTCATGCAGATTCATCGATCATTCATTGTTTCAATCCCATTTATAAAAGCAACCACTTCGACTGAAGTAGTTCTGGGAAATCAAAGGCTTCCAATAGGGCGGGCTTACAAAAAGCTGGTCGAGGAAAGATGGGGGAGATGAGACCTACACCAATACTCAATGGTTTTCGCTTGACACTTGCCGCAATCACCCAGGTTGATTAATTTGCGGAGCTGAATTCAGAAACTCCGCTCATGCTAAAAATAGACACGCACACTCACATAATTCCGAAGCACTTACCCGACTGGACAAAGAAGTTTGGCTATGGCAAGTTCATTTACCTCGATCACCACAAGCCTGGTAAAGCCCGAATGATGCAGGGAGAGCGTTTTTTTAGAGAGATTGCAGAAAATTGCTGGGATCCGGAAGTGAGAATTGAGGAGTACGCCAAATATGGTACGCAAGTGCAGGTTGTCTGCACCATTCCGGTGATGTTTAGTTACTGGGCGAATCCTGACGATGCGCTTCAAGTGGCGAAGTTTCTCAACGATGATCTTGCCGAACTGACCAACAAGTATCCTAAAAACTATGTAGGCCTTGCCACACTTCCGATGCAGGATATCGACCTGGCTATCGAAGAACTTCACCGATGCAAAAAGGAACTGGGACTCAAAGGAATTCAGGTTGGGTCGAATATCAACAATCAAAATCTAAACGAGCCGCATTTCTTTCCACTCTGGGAAGCTTGCGAAGAACTCGGCATGGCAGTGATGGTTCACCCATGGGAGATGATGGGTAAATCGGACATGGAACGCTACTGGCTTCCGTGGCTTGTTGGTATGCCGGCAGAAACTTCCAGAGCAATTTGTTCGCTCATTTTTGGTGGAGTACTCGAACGCCTCCCTAAGTTGAGGTGGATGTTTTCTCACGCCAGCGGTTCTTTTCTGGCCACGATTGGTAGGGTAGAGCACGGTTTCAACTGCCGTCCAGATCTGGTTGCCATCGACAATCCCGTGAACCCGCGCGAGTACCTTGGTAAGTTTTGGGTGGATTGTATCACACACGATCCGAAAATGCTCGAGTACGTGCTCGATCTGCAAGGTGCCGACAAGGTTTGCCTAGGAACGGATTATCCATTTCCATTGGGGGATCTCGAACACGGTAAGTTCATCGAAGAAATGGGACTTCCCGAAGAGACGGTAGAAGACATTTTCTGCAATTCAGCTTTGGGTTGGTTGGATATGAAGAAAGAGGATTTCGAATAGATAAATTTTAGACTACCTTTTGAATTAAAGTTCTTTCTTCAAAACGATTTCCAAAAAAGTTTCGTGGCTAAAAAAAATGAGAAAATGGCCAGACTCAAGCAGATCATTATTTCAATCTGAGAAATAGCAGGCTTTAATACGATTGAAGTCAATCGATTACTGTTGAAAAGACAATCCATTGGAAAATCTCTCTTGAGCACTCCGTGTTCATTGATATTGGTAAAAAAGGGTACAATCCAAAAAATTGGTATCGCTAAAAATGCGAAGGTTTTAAGGATAAAGCTTTTGGACATTGACTTAAACATGAACACAAGATTCTCTTTCAAAACATTAAAAATACGTTTTCTCAATAGCATATGTCAGTGAATTCCTCACTATCTTGTAGGTGATTTACCAAATTAATTTCGCAGAGCAACCATTTTTCAACTCGCGTTGTTCTTACACAGACATCCAATGTGAATGGCAGACCTTAAGGAAATAATAGAAGGAGTAAAGAAGAAGAAGCGGAAGTATCAGGATCTGCTCTACGCCAAATATTCGGGCATGCTGTTCGGTATTTGTCTGCGCTACACCAAAAACAGGTTTGAAGCAGAAGACGTGATGCAGGAGGGGTTTGTGAAGATTTACAAAAACATTGGAATGTATTCGCAAAACAAGAGCTTCGAAGGGTGGATTAGGCGAATAATGATTAACACAGCGATTACGAACTATCGCAAAAATCAAAAACACGCCTATCACGAGGATGTCACCGAAATTCCCTCTACAGGCCATGAAGTGGATGTTCCATTTCAGTCTGATTTTACGGAAGAGGAATTGATGAATGTGATAAATGACCTTCCACCCGGGTATAAAATGGTTTTTAACCTTTATGTAATTGAAGGCTACAAACACAAAGAAATTGCTGACATGATGGATATTGACATCAACACGTCTAAGTCCCAACTGTCAAGAGCAAAGAAATATTTACAACGCGAACTGAAAGAACTAAGCAAGATAAATCTGTAACGAATGGATAGCAGAGAACAACAAATGACAGAAATGTTTCAGGGGCTGAAGAACTACTCTCAGCAGCCTCCTGCAAGTGTCTACAAAGGAATTCGGAAGAAACTCTGGTGGTCGGAGTTTATGAGCTTTAGCCTGGCTTCACTCAATGTTTATTACGTTGGACTCATAGTGGCCGGTGCTACAGGTGCTGCGATTTATGCCACTCCAGCTCAAAATTCAACCACTGGTGATTTTTCAAATCGCACTCTCAATGATGCAAAACTGCAGCGATCAGTGGTTCAGTCAGCCATAATTAGTCAGGATGAAGTTGCTGAAGAAGCTGCAAGCTTCACACACACTCAAGAGCAAATGGCTTCAGAATCTCAATCCAGTGAAGGTGATCTTCAGTCACAGGAAGTGGCTGCAAGTACTACAACAGCTAATGAAGAGCAAGCCAACCAGGAAGAGTTGGTAGAGAAAAGAGCAAATTCTGAAGAAAGTTTAGAAGAAACGCCAAAACTCGAAGTTGAGCAGCCTGTTGAAGTTGCGGAAGTCCCAATGAAACGCATTGAGCCAAACTCGACAGAGAGTATCGAGTCACTTCCTTTCGACAGAGCGTCTTACATAATTCTGCCAAACTTGCTCGAACAAATTAAAGATCCTAAGAGCACCAGCATCACAATTACTTTGAAAGAAAAAAGAGAAGTGGAAAAAGAGAAATGATCTTTTGTTTGTCTGTCGCATCGCATAAGTTTTATTTTTAGCCCAAACTGGAAGCATTGCGATGGGATCGGTAAAAAGAATGAAATATAAGAGAAGCAGTAATCAGTTTAGATTGCTGCTTCTTTGTGTTTTAACATTTTCCTTTTCAAGCTTGCAGGCCTTTTCAACAGACACTCTTATAGTCGATGGCAAAAAAGTCATAATCAACAGAGTCATTGAATACGACACTGTGAGTGTCAACAATACCCGCGAACCTTCAGAAATTAAACGGCCGAAGCAGGGAATTCCGTGGCTGCTTGGGGTTGAAGGGGGAGCATTTGCTACGAGCACCATTTTGGAGAGCGATCTCAACAATCTGAGAACCGTGGACGATATGATTGGCAGAGAGTTGAGGTTTGACGTGAATCCAGGAGCTCTTTTTTACGGTGGCCTCATACTCAGCGATCAGTGGTCAGTAATGGTTGGGCTGGGAGCAAAAAACATTACCGCAACCTACTCCCACTTCAACACCGATCAACTCGATGATAGTCTTTACAGGTTCGAGTCTTTCGAAGACGGAGAGCTTTCCCAAATAACCCGCTACGACTTTGGTGAGCTGGGAGCGGAGCTTGATACCCTGAGTATATCTCTATCAGAGCGAGAAATAGAACTTCGCTATCTCGAGGTACCTTTGCTTTTTAACTTCTCACCTTCTCTGCCAAAATCCAGACTCTGGAAGCTCGATTTTCAGTTTGGCCTTCAAGCGCAATTTCTTTACAGCACTTCAACATCTGATCTAATCCTGTTGAACAAAGAAGCTGATCTTGAGACAGTTCCTGAGTCGGGCCAGAGATTTACAAAAACGCTCTTTGGAGTTCAGGCAGCTGGCGGGGTGAATCGTAAGTTGGCATCCAACTTTTACGGCTACGCCAGGATTCATCTGCAGTTACCCCTCAATAGCCCCACCGATCCGGTAAGTAGAGTGCAACTCAATTTCTATCAGGCAGGTCTTCAGCTCGGACTTCGATATCAATTCGAGCCGTAAGAAGCCAACTTTTCTGAACTGACCATTCCTCAAAAGTTTGTATCTTGGCCACTGTGAAAGCAAAGAGCCTACTTTTTCTAATTCTAGTTGCAGTGTCAACCGCACAAGTTACTGCTCAAACGGAAAACCTTGTATACAACGGTGGGTTTGAGTACTACTTTGGGCTACCTCAAAACCTCGGTGACTGGGGCAATTGCGATGGTTGGACCAATGCGGGAAGCGACACTTCCACACCCGATTATTTTCACGAAGGTGGCAGTATGGCTGCCGATTTGCCCGAAACTCCTGTAGCTATTGTGCAGCCCTACTCTGGGAAAGGAATCATGGGGTTTACCGCTGCCAAGTACTCTGAGCCAGATTTTCGCGAGTACATCACAAACGAGCTTACCACAGCTTTGCAGCAAGGTGAGCAGTACAAAATGACTTTTTTTATCACCAATGGTTCTGTTACCACCTCTTCTAATTGCGGTGCAGGAGTTTCCAAACTGGGAGTTTCTTTTACCAGCAGCGCTCCTGATCAGGCATGGAATCAGGTGCTGGACGCTCAGTGCCTCTTTGAGCTAGACACTGTTTTTTACAGTAAAGAGTGGACAGAGATCGAGTTCGTGTTTACCGCTCCTTCAAATGCTCAGTTTTTCACAATAGGAGTCTTTGAAACAGATGAAGACATCGATATGGATAGAGTGGAAAATACTTCTGCCAACGTGGCTTATTATTTTGTTGACGAATTTAAAATCGAGCGATTTAATCCATTGTCCGCTGTGGAAGACCTGACCGATATTGGCCGTGCTGATCCACCACAAGAAGATGACAGTGAATTGCCGAATGACGAGGTGTATTCAGATGACTCGAGATTTTTTATCCCAAACGCATTCACACCTGATGGCGATGGCGTGAACGAGGTTTTCAAGCCGCATTCTCCAGAGATGGAAGATTACACCTTTGAGGTTTTTGATCGCTGGGGCTCTTCCATTTTTTCAAACGGTAGTGCAAACCACGGCTGGGACGGAAGAGATAACAACGGCAACTTTGCCGAGTGTGGAGTTTATATCTGGAAGCTCTACTACGAAGATGAATCTGAAGACGGTAAGCCTGTCCTGAGAACCCTCAGCGGAACTGTCAATCTGCTTCGTTAAACAAAAGCGATAATTTTCCGGTTTACATGCCTAATTTTGCGGCATGAATTTAAACAAGATCTCATTCGAAGATACCGGGTTTTTCCCTTCCACAATAATTGATTACCTGTCAGAAAAACAAGAGCTCAGTGAGCTAATTGCAGGCTTTCCATCTAAAGAGAATTTCGGGAAGCTGATCGATCAGCGCTCCGACTTTTCAAGCGAAAAGAGAAAGTTCCTCTCAGAATACCTCACAAAACAGTACCAGGAACTCGAAGAGCCAAAGCTTGATAGTGCTCAAATTAAAAAGCTCAATGATGACAAAACCTTCACTGTCACTACAGGCCACCAACTAAATATTTTCACGGGGCCGCTGTTTTTCATCTACAAGATTTCCTCAACGCTGGCACTGTGCGAGCAGCTGAAAAGCTGGTTTCCTGAATATGAATTTGTTCCGGTTTACTGGATGGCAACGGAGGACCACGATCTCGCGGAGATAGATCACACCTGGGTATTCAACAAGCCACTGAAGTGGGAAACTGATCAAAGTGGTCCTGTCGGGCGGATGAACCTTTCAGGTTTTGATAGAACGCTTGAAGAGGTTTATGAAATTCTTGGTGACAAAGACACGGCTGAAGAGCTGAAAGCTATTTTTAAAAAGGCTTACTCCTCAGAAAATCTTGCGAAAGCCACAGCGACTCTGGTTGACTTTCTTTTTGGCGACCGTGGACTCGTTATCCTGGATGCCGATAGCAGAGAGATGAAGTCGGTTTTCGAACCGACCATGACGAAAGAACTCTTTGAGTCTTTCTCATCGAAGGAAATCGAAAAGGCCAACCAAAAGCTAGAAAACCTGGGTTACAGCACTCAGGTTCACGCGCGAGAAATCAATCTTTTCTTCATTGAAGACGGACTCCGTGAACGCATAGTTGAGGAAGACGGAAAGTTTGTGGTGCTGAACACGGATATCACCTTTACTAAAGAGGAAATCAAGAAGGCACTTTCACAAACTCCTGAAAAGTTTAGTCCCAATGTGGTGCTTCGTCCGGTTTATCAGGAGGTCATTTTGCCGAACCTCGCTTACATCGGAGGTGGAGGAGAGCTCAGCTACTGGCTACAGCTCAAGCCCGTTTTCGATGCCGCTGACGCCAACTTTCCTCTTTTGATTCTCAGAAACTCGTGCCTGATAGTAGATGGTGGAAACGCCCGGAAAATGAAGAAGCTTGAGATTACCATCCCCGATCTTTTTCAGGACGAGGAGTGGTTGGTGAAACACTACATCACTGAGCACGCTGATGTGGAACTCGATCAGGCAAAAGAGCAAATCCAAAAAGCTTTTGAAAGAGTCATTCGCAAGGCAAAAGACATTGATCCAACTCTGGAAAAGAAAGCCAAAGCCGAAGAGCAAAGTCAGCTCAACAGTTTGGAGAATTTGGAGAAGAGATTGATCAAAGCTGCCAAGCAAAAAGAAGAGACTACGGTGCGACAAATCCGTGGACTCAAGCAGCATCTCTTCCCCGATAATGGACTGCAGGAAAGAAGAGATAATTTCATGGAATATTACCTCAAGCACGGACCCGAATTTCTGTCCATGTTTGAACAAAAATTCGATCCCCTGGAGGGGCAATTCTACATTTTTGTACAGGAATAGCTAGCCTAAACTTACACTTGAGTTGTTCGATTATAAAAATCTGGCATACAGATTTATATGTTCTCAAGATAAGACTGTAAAATGAGCGTTGCACTGACCTTGTCGACCATGGCTTTGTTTCTTCTGTCCTTCTTTTTAAGACCACCCTTTATCATAGCATCGAAGGCCAGTTTGGAAGTGAAAGACTCGTCCTCTCGATCAACATTTATTGAGGGGAATTTCTTGCGGAGCTTGTCACAAAATTCGTTTGCTTCTTCGGTGATGTGAGTAGGCTCGCCATTGAGTCTGGTCGGCTCTCCAACGACAATCGTTTCCACATCATTTTCCTGAAGATACTTTTTGAGAAACTTAAAAATCATTTGATTTTCGACCGTATCGAGACCGAATGCGAAAGTTTTGGTTTCGTCACTTTCGGCAATACCAACTCTTTTCTTTCCGTAATCGATAGCCAGGATTTTTCCCATGGTGCAAAAATAGCTCATCTCATTGAAAATCTGAGTTAGCTCAGGCGGCCAAGAAATTCTATTTTTGAGCAAAATCTATTCGCACAATGGAAAAAACGAGAAAACTAGTTGAGGCAGCCTGGGAAGACCGTTCGCTATTGGAAGACGGGGAGACAATCCAGGCCGTGAGAGATGCGATCCACGCGATTGATCTTGGTGAACTGCGCACTGCTGAACCTCTCGAGAATGGGGATTGGCAAGTGAACGAGTGGGTGAAGAAGGCTGTGGTACTCTACTTCCCGATTCAGAAAATGGAAACCATCGAGGTGGGACCATTTGAGTTTCACGACAAAATGAAATTGAAGCGCGACTACGCTGAGCGCGGTGTTCGTGTGGTTCCTCACGCTGTGGCGCGCTACGGTGCTTTCATAGCTCCTGGTGTGGTGATGATGCCGAGTTACGTGAACATCGGTGCGTACGTGGACAGTGGTACCATGGTAGACACGTGGGCAACAGTTGGCTCTTGTGCGCAAATCGGCAAAGACGTACACTTGAGCGGTGGCGTTGGCATTGGCGGAGTTTTGGAGCCGCTTCAGGCATCTCCGGTAATCATCGAAGACGGAGCATTCATCGGCTCTCGCTCAATTGTCGTTGAAGGCGTTAGAGTTGAAAAAGAAGCAGTGCTGGGAGCCAATGTGGTGCTTACCAAATCCACCAAAATCATTGACGTAACCGGAGACGAACCCGTTCACTACGAAGGCCGCATTCCAGCGCGTTCAGTGGTGATTCCCGGGTCTTACACCAAGGAGTTTCCTGCCGGCAGTTTCAATGTTTCGTGTGCCCTCATCATCGGGAAGAGAAAAGAAAGCACGGATCTGAAAACTTCGCTCAACAAAGTGTTGCGTGATTTTGAAATTGCTGTTTAAGCAGAAGTGAAAAAGTTCCTCGTCATACAAACGGCCTTTTTGGGCGATGTGATCCTGGCCACTCCAATCATCGAAAAGTTGCACCGTTTTTACCCGGAAGCGCAAATCGATGTGTTGGTGAGAAAGGGAAACGAGGGACTGTTGGAGCATAACCCGAAAATCAACAAGCTTTGGATTTGGGATAAGAAAAGTGGCAAGTACAGTAATCTGAGAAAGCTCACCCGAGCATTTCGCGGAGAGAAGTACGACCATCTGATCAACCTGCAGCGGTTTGGTGCTTCGGGAATGATGACGGCTTTCTCAGGAGCTAAAGAGAAGATTGGGTTTAGCAAGAACCCGTTCTCGTTCACTTTCGATAGAAAATTTGAACACCGTATCGGAGAGCAGGAAGAAAAGGACGCTCCGCACGAAACAGAGCGAAACCTGCAGCTTATCGAGCATCTCACAGACAGGTCATCACAAAGGCCAAAGCTTTATCCTTCAGAGCAGGACTTCCAAGCAGTTGAAAAGTTTCAGTCAGAGACTTTTGTGACCATTGCTCCAACATCGGTTTGGTTTACGAAGCAATGGCCACCGGAAAAGTGGCAAGAACTGATCGGGCGACTTTCCGACTATCGCATTTTCTTGTTGGGAGCTCCCGGAGACTTTGATGCTTGCGAATCTATTCGACAAGAGTCGAATCATTCAAAAATCGAAAACCTCGCAGGAAAACTCAGTCTGCTGCAATCAGCGGCCCTGATGTCGACAGCCGCCATGAACTACGTAAACGACAGCGCTCCAATGCACATGGCCAGCGCGATGAACGCGCCTGTCACCGCCATTTACTGTTCTACCATTCCTGAGTTTGGTTTTGGACCTCTTTCGGAGGAAAGCTACGTTGTGCAAATCGAAGAAGACCTGCCTTGCAGACCATGCGGACTTCACGGCTACAAGGCTTGTCCTAAAGGGCACTTTAAGTGTGCGTTCGACATAAAAACGGAGAATATTCCTCTGCCCGGACAAGGTTAATTTTTATGACAAATCCGTGATGATGGTCTTCGAGGAATCTTTGTTCCTTTGAATCAAAATTCCACCCCTTGAAATTTAGAACAGAAATAAATCCTGCGCCATCGCCATTTGAGATTAATCTCACTCAAGACCAGATGTTTGTGGGCTCGTGCTTTAGCGAGCACATGAGCTCCAGGCTCAGCGACTTGGCAATGGAAATCACTGCCAATCCACACGGGATTCTGTTCAATCCGGTTTCGGTGGTGCATAGTCTCACAGATTTGATCGAGAAGAAGGTTTATTCCGAAAAGGACCTCGATGAAGTAGAAGGGAAGTTCGTCAGCTTCATGCATCACGGCTCGTTTTCAGGCAGCGATAAGGCCGAAGTTCTCGAGAGGATTAACAAGTCGATTAAAAATGGCCGAGCTGTTCTCGGCAAAGCTCAAACACTTTTTATCACACTCGGCTCGGCCTGGGCCTATCGGCATATCGAGAAAAACAAGTTTGTAGCCAATTGCCACAAGGTTCCTCAGAAAGAATTTGACAAGGAATTGATCAGCCACGATCGGGCAGCCCTCGTTCTGCAAGTTGCTTTGGAAAAACTGTTTAAACTCAATGAAAATCTACAGGTTGTTTTCACTGTCAGTCCGGTGCGCCACTGGAAAGACGGTTTTGCGGAAAACCAGCTCAGCAAAAGCCACCTGACAATTCTCGCTCACAAGCTTTCGGAAGCTTTCGAGCAGGTTCACTACTTCCCGGCTTACGAACTTGTGATGGACGATTTGCGCGACTACCGTTTTTTCGAGTCGGATTTGCTGCATCCCAACAAGCAAGCGCAGGATTACATTTGGGAGAAGTTTCAGACGGTTTTCTTTAGCGCTTCTGATAGAGAAAAAATAGTGAAGATTGAGAACATCAATCGCTCGCTGGCGCACAAACCTACAGAAGAGAAAGACGAAGATTTTCAAAATTGGAGAAGGAAGCTGATTGCACAGAAAGCAGAACTTCTCAGTAAATAACTTAATCTTCCGGGTCTTCCATCTCTCTTTTCGTTTTGATCATGTCTCTGGTGAAAAACAGATAGAGCAAACTGTAAGCTCCGGTGATGCCTAGAGCGTAGTGGAAACCACGACTTTTGTATTCCACGTCCAACGTGTTTTCAGCGATTTGTTTGGCCCTCAGATTTACGAAGTCGGTAACATAGTAAGTCACGCTAAAAATCACAGCAGCAGTGACCACATAGATGATCAGATATTTGCGCTCGGTGCTATCCATAGTTTCTGGCTCCGAAAATGTCGCTGCCGATACGAACCATTGTGCTGCCTTCTTCAATGGCAATTTTGAAATCGCTGCTCATGCCCATCGAAAGCTCTTTAAAACTGTCTTCCAAAGCGAACTTGTCTTTCTTTAGCTTGTCGAACAAGTCTTTGAGACTTTTGAACTCCCTTCTGATCTGTTCCTCGTTTTCAGTGAGCGTGGCCATGCCCATCAGTCCCACGATGCGAATGTTTTCGAGGTTTTCGAATTCCTCTGAATAAAGAATGTCTGCCAATTCATCTTCATCAAGGCCAAATTTTGATTCTTCTTTGGCAATGTGAATTTGCAACAAACAGTCGATTACGCGGTCTTCGTTTTTTGCTCTCTTGTTGACTTCCTTGAGCAGGCGCCAGCTGTCGATTGAATGAATTAGACTCACGAAGGGAGCGATGTATTTCACCTTGTTGCGCTGCAGGTGGCCGATCATGTGCCACTCGATGTCTTTGGGTAACTCTTCTGCTTTGCCTTGCATTTCCTGGGCCTTGTTCTCTCCAAAAATCCTTTGACCGGTTTCGTAGGCCGCCTGAATGTCTTCGTTGGGTTTCGTCTTTGAAACTGCAACCAGTTTGACGTGGTCGGGAAGTTGAGCTTTGATTTTTTCCAGGTTTGATTTGATGTCAGTCATTTCACGAGGGTTTTGTCCAAATCAACAATAGAGTGCCGCTTTTGATTAATCCAGTTCGAAAATCGTCAGGCCGCTTCTAAGCTTGGGCTCAATCCAGGTAGATTTTGGCGGCATGATCAATCCGTTGTCCGCAACGTCTTTTAATTGCGAAACTGTGACAGGATGAAGGATAAAAGCTGCTGCGAAATCGCCCCGATCCACACATTCTTTAATCTCTTCCAGGTTTGTCTTACCTCCTGAAAAAGAAACACGCTTGTCGGTTTTGGCATCTTTTATTCCCAGAATTGGATCGAGCACCAGGTCGGACAGAAGTTGTGGATCGAGCCGCCCGATGATGGAATCGGCAATTTTATCGCTTTTGGTTTGCAACAGATACCACTTGCCATCGAGGTAGAGCGTGAAGTCGTGAATACGCTCCGGTTCGTGAGCTTTTCTTAGTGAGTGGATGGTAAAGGATTCTTCCAGCGTTTCAAGGAAAGACTCAGGAGTGTGTTCCCCGAGATCCCTCACCAGGCGATTAAACTCATAAATCTGCAGTCTACTTTCTGGAAGAATGCAAGCCATGAAATAGTCGGAAAGGAGTTCTACTTCTTTGTTGTTTTGCTCGTCTCTTCGTTTTTGACCGAGAAGCACAGAAGACGCGCTGCGATGATGCCCATCGGCAATGTATAGGTGAGGAATGTTGGCGAAACCGATTTCCACCGAGCTGATGTGTTCCGGATCTTCGATCAGCCAGAGCGAGTGACGCACCTCATTGGTCGTGGTGAAATCGTATTCGGGTCTTTTTTGGAGGTAGTGCCTTGTGATTTCTTCAATCTCTTCACTGTCGGGATAGGTGAGGAGCACTGGTTCTGCATTAAAGTTGGTAACATCCAGATATTCCTTAAACATCTCCTCGCGCTCGGTGAGTGTATGTTCGTGGACTTTGATGCTTCCATCGAGATAATCGTCAATCGAAACTCCGCAAATTATTCCGATATACTCGTGACCTTCCTTTATTTGTCGGTAGATGTAGAGTGCCGGCTTTGTGTCTTTCTCCAAAATTCCTTTTTGCTGAAACTCTCTGTAGCGGTCTTTCACCTTTACAAACCGATCGTAAGACGCTGGTTCGGTGAACTCGTCAGTTCCGAAGTCGGGGTTGATGATGTGAATAAAAGTGTAAGGATTACTCGAGAGTTTGTCGTGCAGTTTCTCCGGTGTGTAACTTACGTAAGAACGCGATGCCACCAGATGAACTTTGTCACGCGCTGGTCTCACTGCTGAAAAGGGAATGATTTTGGCCATTTGCGTTTGGTGTAGGTTTGAAAGAAAAAATCCTTTTCCGGAACTTCAGTTTTCAATCGAAGCGGTCCAGAAAAGGATTTTGATTTTTTAGAACGATAGTTTCAATCTTATTGCTGCTGAACGGATTCACCGAGGGTTTCGATGATGTGGTCAGCCAGCTCAATTCCAATTCTGTCCTGCGCTTCAACAGTAGCCGCACCGATGTGAGGCGTTGCAGAAATTTTGTCGTGAGTGAGCAAATCCTTGCGCGGATTGGGCTCGTTCTCAAAAACATCGAGCGCAGCGTAGCGCACTTCATCTTCTTCGAAAGCCTCAAGCAGGGCATCTTCATCGACCACACCTCCGCGAGAAGCATTGATTAGAATCGCAGTTCTCTTAATTTTCTTGAGTTGCTCAGCTCCAATCACAGCCTGTCCGTCATCTTGTTTTGGAACATGAAGTGAAATGTAGTCGCTGTTTTCGAGCAGCTGGTCCATTTCAGAGAAAGGCACTTTCACTTCGATTTCACCGTGGCCTTCAATTTTGAATTTCACCGGCTTGTCGTTCCAGTACATATCGTAAGCTACAACCTTCATTCCGCAGCCCAAAGCATACTGAGCCAGCGAGCGACCGATTCTTCCAAATCCAACGATACCGAGTGTTTTTCCACGAAGCTCGGTTCCTTTTCCGTATTTCTTCTTGAGCCCTTTGAACTCTTCAGCACCTGTTTTTGGCATCTGACGGTTGGCATCGTGCAAGCTTCTGGAGAGGCTAAACATCTGAGCCATGACCAATTCTGCAACCGATTGAGAAGAAGAAGCCGGAGTGTTAAACACCTTCAGTCCTTTTTCGCGGGCGTACTCCACATCGATGTTGTCCATCCCTACACCACCGCGCCCTATGAGCTTGAGGCCCGGGCACTGATCGATAAGATCTTTTCGGACAGTAGTGGCGCTACGAACGAGCAAACCCACGTAGCCTTCATTGTTGATGGCATCGGCAAGTTGGTCTTGCTCTACTTTCTCGGTTACTACCGAAAAACCGGCAGCTTTCAATTTCTCTTTTCCGGATTGGCTAATGCCATCGTTGGCGAGTATTTTCATGATTTGAAATTTTCAAATATTTGAATCGTCAGGCTTTTACTGCAGCCAGTTCTTTCATTACGTTAACAAGCGCTTCAACACTTTCTTTCGGAAGAGCATTGTACATGGAAGCTCGGTAGCCACCAACAGAGCGGTGTCCATTTAGGCCATTTATTCCAGCTTCTTTCCACATTTTGTCAAACTCTTCAGCCATGCTTTCGTCTTTCAGTCGGAAAGTAGCATTCATTTTAGAGCGACTGTCTTTCTCTGCATGACCTTCAAAGAGCGGATTCTCGTCTATCTCGCGATACATTATTTCCGCTTTTTCGTTGTTGATTTTCTCAATTTCTTTAACTCCGCCCAAAGCTTTGAGCCAACGTAAGGTAAGCATAGAGACGTACACAGCAAACACCGATGGCGTGTTGAACATCGAGTCTTTGCCGATATGCACCTCCAAGTCGAGCATCGATGGGATGGTTCTTCCTGTTTTCCCGAGAAGATCTTTGTCTACGATATAAAGGGTAGTGCCTGCAGGGCCCATATTTTTTTGCGCTCCCGCGTAAATCATAGCATAGTCTGAAACGTTGATCTCGCGACTAAAAATGTCGGAGCTCATGTCGCAGATCATTGGAACTGGCGAAGTTGGAAGCTCCTGAAACTGCGTTCCGAAAATCGTGTTGTTGGAGGTGAAGTGGAAGTAATCCGCGTCAGTTGGGATGGTCCATCCTTTTGGGATGTAAGTGTTGTTCTTGTCAGAAGAATCGGCAAGAACATCGACATCGCCCACAAGTTTTGCTTCTTTAATGGCTTTCTTCGACCAGGTTCCGGTGTTTATGTATGCTGCTTTTCCGTTTTCATTTTTCATGAAGTTGAGGGCAGCAGTGTAAAAACCGAGACTGGCACCACCTTGCAAAAACAGCACCTCATAGTTGTCGGGAACGTTGAGCAATTCTTTTACAAGCGCTCTGGCTTCGTCCATCACAGCAACGAAGTTTTTACTTCGGTGGGAGATTTCAACCAGAGACATGCCCAGGTTGTCAAAATCGATTACGGCCTTTGAGGCTTGTTCTAAAACAGTTTGAGGAAGGATGCAGGGACCTGCGCTGAAGTTGTGGACTTTTTTCATTTTAACAGATTTGTGACTGTTTTGAGTTTTGATTCACAGCAAAATTGTGAATTATTTCGGATTTAGCATGAAGTCAGTATGAAGAATTAGTAACAGTCCGGCTTATAGACCTATTATCAGCGGGTTGAATCGACAAAATCATCAAACTCAGCCTTCATCGAATCGAGCAAAAACAAGTCGCGCAGGGAATCTAAATTGTCAAGATCGTAAATATTCGCTTTTGAAAGCACTTCAAGTCTTTTGTCCTCATAAGATATTTCCTCTAGAATAGTTCGTAGGGCAGAAGTTCTGACGCAATTATTTTGTACGAATTCGATGGCCATCTCGCGTTTTTGTCTTTCAAAGAAAGATTCCTGCATGGCGCTGATGACCTGGCGCACTTCTCTTGAAGAGGCTGGGAGGGAACAGCCTTTTTCTCCTGAATAAATCATGGTAGAATCTACGGCAGTGCTGTCGCTCACTGCGCTTAGCGAATCTGTTGGAACGGTGGTTTCTTCAATCGCAGCGCTATCGGCCGGAGTAGGTTCCCATTCGATTTCACTAAAGGGCAGAAGGCGATATTCTCCACGCAGTTTTCTCAGCTGGTAAGTCACTTCGCGGTTTTCTTCGAGATAAACCGAAGTACTCACGTGCGTTTTTAGCGAGTCGTTCAAAATCATGTCGATCAACACATCGTCTGCTTCAACCACTTTGGAGACTTTTTGCTGAGCGGAGTCATTCACCTGCATCCCACCAATCATCAGGTGAAAACGCAGTGTGTCTTTCGACTGCACTACGAGTTTGGCTTTTTGAGCCGAGAGGTTCTTTGTCCCAAGCAGCAGAACAAATAGGAGTATGAGAGAAAAAAGGTATTTCATTTTGCGTGGTGCAAAAGTAAATTGAATTGTCATTGAGAAAAACTATTGAGCAGTTTATCGGTTCAATCGCGTTAAAACTGAACGAATGATTTTGTTGTCAGGCAATTTTTGGGCCACCAGCATTAGGATGTTATCGTTGCCCTGGCCGAGGATGGTGGGAATGGCGAAAATCAGGACGATGACTCCGAGTCCGTTTACGCCAACTGCAATGAGCAGCGTGAGCCAGTTGGCCAGCTCGTAAGTTTCGGAAAGCCAAAACACAGGCCACGAAATTAGAGCTACGAAAGCCGAAACGGCCAATCCGGGAGACATTTTGCGAAGCAAGTTTGAGTAGCTCACACCGATGAGTGATTTGCAAAACACCATCATCATGATGTACTGCAACACTGTTGCAATGGCAACGCCAACGGCAACTCCGGTAATTCCCCAGTCGATTCCGATCCAGGTGCCCAGAGCTATGAATGCGAGAAAGAGGAACTTAATGATGCTGCCTCGATAAACTTCGTCTACAGCTCTCAGGAGCGAATCCGAGAGTTTTATCAGAGAGCGAAAAGCTACCACAGCGAAAAGCACCTGCACAACAGGAATTGCCGAAACGTAGCCTTTCCCGAGGTAGAGCAAAACAATTTCTTCGGCAAAGAGAATCACAAAAACACAGGCGGGCATCAGTAAAAGAGAAATGATGTAAGTCGCACTGGCGTAAGCCTTTCTCAACCGGACTTTGTCTTCCTGAATGATCGACATTCCGGAAAACATCACGTTATCGGCCAGTTTTCCCATGATCGTCACCGGGATCATCATCATGTAGGTCGACCTTTCGTAAACACCGGCCTGACCGAGATTTTCGTTGTGGCGTGGACTGGTGCCCGTTGTCAGCTTAGGAACTAGCAAAACATCCAGCCTTGTGGCGAGGTAGTTGAGCGAATTGAAAAGCGTGCTGCCACCTCCGTAGCGCACGAGCTGGTGAGTATGTTCCCAGCTCCATTTCCAGGTGATTTTTATCGGATTTAAAACCCAGGTCATTATTGCCATCAGAGCACCCTGAACGAATAGCGCCCACACGTAAGCCCAAACATCGTAATCAAGGAAAGCCAGGGTGAGACCGACAATCAGGTTTCCACCAACGATGCTTACCACAGCCGCGGTGAAGAATTTCTTGAAATCCATTTTCTTAAACAGCAACGACTTGGGAACAATTGCCAGGGCGGAAAGCGTGAAGCTGATGCTGATCACCTGGATGACCGGTTCGAGCTCGGGAATGGCGTAGTACTCGGCAATGGAAGGTGCTGCAAGGACAAAGCCCAGTGTGAAGGCAACTCCCAAAATCACGGAGGTGAAAAACGCACCGTTGATGTGTTCCTGAGTAATTTCCTTTCGCTGGATCAGTGCTGGTCCGAAACCGATTTGCGAAAAGATCTCTGCAAAGCCAACGAGACTGAGCGCCACACCCATGAGCGCAAAGGCTTCCTGGCTGATCAATCGCGCTAAAAAGGCAACGTAAACAAGTTGGATGATCGACTGGCTGGCCACGGTGAGCGTATTCCAGCCGAATCCCGCTATGAATTTGTTTTTGAGACTCAAGTTGTGCTTTGCTGTTTTCCTTTTCGGAGTGCTAAGATGTGAAGATAATCTTTACTGCACACCATTCTTCACTTTTCAGAAAGGCTTTTCAAAAGCCGTCTGTGAAGATATTTATGCTAACACTTTTAATTTGAGTCTAGTGTGATCCTTGGATTTGAACGAAAGACTTTTAAACAAGCTTATCAGATTCCATTCTTTACTTTTCTATAATTTCATTTTCGCTCAGGAAGTCAATGATGTACTGAATTGCGCCAAAAGCCACTCGATCGAATTTGTAGTAGTAGCTATCAGAACCTATGATCTTTAGATCTGAGCCGTGCTCCATTCCGTGTCCCGCAGCGGCAATTACTTTTACCTCGTAGTTCGTTTTGTCGGCTTCGTCCATGATTTGGTAAAGCCGATCCAACTGCTTTTTGTAAGGCACGATGTCGTCATTTTCACCAAAAACCGCCAGGTAAGGACCTTCGTAATTCTTTAGATCCTCGGCCGGATCGTAGGCAAATCGCTGCACCCAGAGTTTGTCAAAGTCATCGGGAGATTCCACGTAGTCGTCTTCTACCAGCCATTGCGACCAGCCTGAGTCATCACCTTTTTCAAGTAAGCTTTGCAGTTCATTGTATGTCTCATCCAGGTTTTCTTCTACAAACAACAACTCGATGTACCGCTGAGCATCGCGGATTGCAGACTCGTCCATTCCTTCTTTTACCATGAATGCTTCCATTCCGTCCATTTGTTGCTCTTTCACAGATGTTGGAGGGCCAACGATTGTGACCATAAATGCAATTGGAACAGTAGAAGTAGAGGCAACATCAGGAATAATCCACCCACCGGCACTGTAGCTGATCAGTCCGATTTTACTGTCGTCAATGCGTTTGTCTTTGCTCAGTTTTTTCACGATGGTTGATACATCGGACACGTTTAGATCGTGAGTAGATTCACCACATGGAAAACCACTGGGATCGCTCCCTCTCTTGTCGTAGACGAAAGCGGCCATGCCATACTCAGCAAGCTTTTTGGCTCGACTTGCTTTATATCTTCGCGGTGCACATCCACGGCCGTGTACAATCACTGCACATGGAAGCTTGTCGATAGTCGAGTTTTTGGGGTAGTAAAGCGTTCCGCTAATGTTGGCACCTTCATTAGAGATCTCGATTTCCGAAGAAGCAATTTCATTTTTTGGTGGCTTCAGACTCTTCTTCAAATGGATGTTTATCACAGGAGTTTTGCCGGGAATCGTTCCGACCATTTCCATATAAGTGGAATCGAGTAAAACCACAGCTTCACCGTAGTAAGTTTCGAAGATCAGTGAGTCACCGCTCACGGCAATCTTCGAGATCCGGGGAGGGTAATAGGCCCAGTCTGGAATGGAACTGGCGACTTTTGTGGTGCCTTCTTCTTCGTAAATCTCAGCTTCCAAAATTTGAACTGAGTTGCCGGAGCGAATGAGAGCGCCAGTCCAGTAGCCCGTGAGCTCCTGATCTGTTTCGTAGGAATTGTTTTGAGCAAACACTGCGGAGCTTACCACCGACAGGAAAAGAAAGAGGAATACGTTTTTCATTCTGATTAAGATTGATGAAGTACAATTTCAATAATTCGTAAAATCAGAAATTGTTTTCAGTCTGTCTGGTGGAAACGGATCTTCGCATTGAGAGCTTTCTTTTGGTAAAGAAGACCACCAACTTATCAAAACTCCTTTCTCGAAATCAAGTGAAAAGCAATGTCATCGTGTTTTTCCGTGCCGAGGTAGAAGTAGAAGAGTGTGCTTCTTTTTAGCATGAACTGTGAGAATTCGATTTCTAGAGTTTTGCGTAGCTCAATGTGTTCCTTAATAAATCTTTCTTTGTCCCGCAATATGGCCGCCTGTTCATAGCTGTTACTTTTAACGAGAAGTGCTTTCTGTTGCTGCGTTTCGGTGAGCGCAGCTTCGGTGTTGTTTTTCAGGTCGATGATTTTTAGCTCGGTGGCTTGCTCAGTGAGGAGCTTTTCGATGAGTTTCATAAAAAGGTAAGCGTCAAACTGCTGGCTACTGAGAGTGAGGTTGAGCCGGTCGAGTGTTTCTTCTATTGTACTGGTCATGATTATTTCGTTTGATACAAAAGAAAAGAGGCAGTTCGTAATCTATTTACGGAGGAGAATTTTTGAGGTAATTGGGTTACTAAGTTGATTGTGGTAATTGGGGGTGAATGCCTCGGATATACTCTAGCGTAAGGTGCCTCTGTGTTTACCTTTCAGTAGCTGTTACTTGTCCAGCTTAGTCATCGGGCGATCACAATCTTTTTTACTTGCGTTTTTCCTTCTTCGCTGGTTACTTCCAAAAAGTAGATTCCTGCAGAGAGAAATGAAAGGTTAAGTTCACAAGTTGCTGTAAGTTTTTTCCTTAGCAAAACGCACTTTCCATAACAATCGAAAATTTCGATTGCACTCGTACCACTGTTTCCAGTATTTACGGTCAAAAAACCACTTGTTGGATTTGGGTAAGCACTTAG
Organism: Halocola ammonii; assembly: GCF_049334165.1. Taxonomy (NCBI): domain Bacteria; kingdom Pseudomonadati; phylum Bacteroidota; class Flavobacteriia; order Flavobacteriales; family Halocolacceae; genus Halocola; species Halocola ammonii. The sequence goes on along the minus strand of NZ_JBEGHD010000010.1, from coordinate 71,163 downwards.
CTCTGGGCTTTGGTAGATCTCATCTACCGTAATAGAAAAATCACAATGTTGCGATAATTCGGGTGAGAAAGCAGAAGAGGTGAGCTTTACCGATTCGTGAGTGAGCTCTTCAGCATCAGAGAAAACTATGGAGTCGGGTTCGAGTTCAGGATTTTCAGGAATGGAAATAGAATGACTCAAGCTAGTGTCGCACGGGTAACTCACTGATGAGATCCGACTTTCAAAAACCATTGGGTGCGTATTTAAAGTCGCCTGGTTGGTGAAGCCGATAAGTGCAAACTGATCGTCAGAAGTGAGTTCGATCCTGTGGCGATATTCGAATATTTTGAAGTTTCTCAGGTAATTCCCTGAACCATCGAAAACCAAATTCATCGATCCAACGAGTCCGCCTTCGCTGTTTGCGCAAACCACGATTTCTCCGAGCTCATTTTCGTGGATAAAGTGAAAGCCTACAATGTCGAAAATAGTGGTCTGACTTTGAGTTGACCCTAACCATGTTTCGATGTGCTTGATCCAAATCAGGTTGCCATTCGGATCAGTTCTGAAAACACTGGCATAACCGGGAAAAGCTGTCGTAGCCGAGGCAAAGATGAAGTCACCGTTAGCAGCTCGATTAAATACCATTCCGATTTCGTGAAAGTACTTTTTTTGCCAGTTGGTGGTGTTCAGGTCATTGGAAATGTTCATCAAATTCCCGCTATGGAAAAGAACTTCAAAGTCAGTTTCATTTGCCAATACCTGCCAGGGGACGTGCTGAGTCGAGTTGAGTGTTTTTTCATTAGAGAAGGTTCCTTCGGTATTCATCTTACAAAAAAGTCGGTGTTGGCCATCATCGAAATAAGTGAAGGTTAGGAGCATTGTGCCGTCACCGAGCTTATCAATTTTGATATCTGAGGTAAGAGAGTAGTCGATTTTCCGGTTCCAAAGAATGTTCCCGTCAGCATCCGTTGCAAGAACAAAAGGATTTCTTGGGATTTGGTTATTGAGGCTGAATTCTCCAACAAGAAAGCAGTTGCCATCTATCGTCACCTCCATGTCATGAACGGATACCGAGTGATCTTCGTCTGCAGTTGCAAGCTGTTTTGACCAGATAATTTCACCATCGAGATTGGCTTTGGTCAGTAGAACCGTATTCCGAAAATCGTTGTCTTCTTCGTATTTCGTTGCTGAAATGAAATATGCACTTTCGGATTGGCCGACTGCCATTTCGTTAACTGAGATAGAACTATCGAAATCCAGCTCCCAACTAAATTGCTGTGCATTTGAAATGAATGAAATAGCAAAAGTGAGAGCTAAGGTAAAAAGTGCTTTCATGGGGTTGAGCGATCTTTTGAGATTGGCGTTTAAGTATTCTCGGCTGCAAGTTATTCAATGTCAGTTCTTCAAATAGCACAAAATTATCGCGAAAGATTAAGGGCTGAGATTTAAAGCTGCGGTTGTAAAACCCTGGGAGATGGAGGCAAACTGATTCATCATCTTGCTGTTTTGACGCACATCTTGCAGATACGGTTGGTCGCGCAGAGCCGCGAAGTTCGCAAAGCACGCAGCTACGTAGGCTTCATTGATTTGGCACACCTGGCGAATTTGGATTATTTGAGCAAGAAGGAATGCTACTCAGAAGTTTTTGAAGTTCTCGTAGTCTTGGCGTCTTAGCGTCTTAGCGAGAAACGTCCGGCTGGCTTGCAGTTGTGACTGGGCGCGCAGAGCCGCAAAGTTCGCAAGGCTTTCAGCTACTGTAGAGGAAACACATAGGGACATAGAAAAGCTAAGGCACATAGTTAGATGCTTTTATTTCTATGTACCTTCGAACAACTGTGAATTGAGGTGAGGTTTACTTCGGCTAAAAACTTCTGGTGAAAGGAGAAGAACCTCTACTGTGGTTTTTTTCCGTTTGGGTTTTCTAGCGTATAGCCACGTGATTTTAACATGAAGAACATGAAGGTTTTAAGCAGCATTAAGGCTCAGGTTGCTGAACTTTAGTCGAACTCAGAACCTTGCTGAATTTCTGTCTTTCCTTAAACCGGATTCAGTAATTGAGTCATGTACTCTTCTTATATTGAAGCCACCCAGAACAAAATCAATTTATGGAGCTCAGCCTCGAAACGAGTATTTATCTGTTCATAATCTTTTCGGTAGTTATCGGAGTGGGAGGTACGTACCTGACTAAGGTAGCTGATATACTGGCGGATAAAACAGGCTGGGGCGAAGCGCTGGTAGGTGCCGTTTTACTGGGAGCAGCAACTTCGATTTCAGGAGTGGTGACATCTGTGACAGCAGCTTTCGAGGGATTCCCCGAATTGAGTATGAGCAACGCCCTGGGTGGAATTGCAGCTCAGACATTTTTCCTGGTGCTGGCCGATGTAGCTTACAAAAAAGCCAACCTTGAACACGCAGCCGCTTCGTTTACAAATCTCATGTTTAGTGCACTGTTGCTGTGCCTGCTCTCTCTTTTGCTGCTTGTGATGACTGGGCCAAACGTTACTTTCCTGAGCTTTCATCCGGGGTCGGTGATATTATTTGCAATGTATCTTTTTGGTATTCGGATGATTTCCTCCAGTCGACAGGAACCAATGTGGCGACCGCGAAACACGAAAGAAACACGCCCTGATATTCCCGATGAAAAGCACTTGAAAAACAGATTGTGGGTGCTAGTACTGAAGTTTGTGACTTTGGGAGTAGTGGTTGGCGGTTCTGGCTATCTTCTCACCGAATCAGCCATAACAATTACCACTGAAACAGGAATTGATGAAACATTAGTGGGCGCTCTGATGACAGCTGTTGTAACATCACTGCCGGAGATGATCACTACCGTTGCTGCCGTGAAGCGAGGAGCGCTGACACTTGCTGTTGGCGGTGTGATAGGAGGCAACTGCTTCGATATGCTGTTTGCCGTCTTTTCCGACTTCGCCTATACCGAGGGCTCCATTTATCACGCCATCAGCAGCGATCAGTTGTTTATTCTCACCATGACTCTGGCCATGACATCGGTTTTGATGCTTGGACTATTGTTTCGCCAAAAAGCCGGTCTTGCCAAGCTCGGCTGGGAAACTGTTCTCATTACCGTGATTTTCTTTGGCGGTTATACTATTTTGTTTTTGGGGTGATTTGAGATTTGAAAACTCGTCAGTTGCAGAAAGAAAAAGCCCTGTCGACACGACAAGGCTTTTGAGTTCCATTATTTATTTTTCAATCGTTCTCCGATTTTACTTGCCCATTGTTCGATGGACAGTAGTTCGTCATACAACTGCAGGCTCACATCTGCATTAAAGAACTCCAATTTGATTTCCGGTTGACTCTGAATGAGCGGAGTCAAACTCAACTCGAGTCGGTCGATGACTTTTTGAACTCCTTCAGAATTTCTGAAAGTTCTGGTTGTGTTGATTACCCTACAGCTACCGATCTCGTGAAGGTCAATAAGCTGTTCTTCATATTGGTTGTTTTTCGCCCTCGAGAAGAAAACCATGTTTCGGGATTCATCCAATCCAATTGCGAAGGTGCCAAAGATCTCGTGCTGGTCTACTTTACAACTTTTTGAAGAAGCTATTTTCGAAAGTGAAGCCAAAAACTGTTTCTTCTTTTGGCTTTTGCTTCTGTTCATCATTGCGAAAGGCAGAGCACATAAAAGGATAGCAATAGCACCAACTATTGCCGTTCCAAAATCCATTTCCATTTTTTTGTCTTGTTAAATTCATGATTAGAAAGAAGAGCTTTGCGCAGATCAAAGCCAGTAAAAATCCAGTCAGCTTGATTGAGTGTAGCCGACTGTCTAAAAATGAACTACCAAAAAGAATGGAATGGGTAAACGAGTTCAGCTTTGCGAAGCTGTAAGAAAAATGTGATTAAAAAACTGTTGCATTGGTCAAGAACACCTTGCAGCATTGCACTACTTGCAGCTGCAAGAACTCCCACTTTTTCGGGTGAGAACTTTACGACTAAAGGAACGAATCCACTTGAGCTGACTAAAGCAAGTTCGATATGTGGAGCGTCAAAAATTAGGTCAATGAAATTCGAAGCCTGAACCTGATCGGATTCGAAAGCCTGGAAAGATTTAGTATCAGAATGATCTGCCTCTCTGGGAATAGGGACAACAGCAATCCAGAATAGAGCTGCCAAGATCGTAGAACCGAGTAACCTGATACTAATTTTCATAGAGTAAAATTAGCTCAATTCGAAATCGGTTTATCAAAGTCAGAGAAAGATTTTTTCTTTTCCAAAAGGAGGTGTTTACTGCTCAATATCAGTGAAATACACTAGTCTTGAAATATCATTTTATTCAGCTCATCCAGGGCAGCGTTGGTTGTGATTAAATTGATTTCGCCAGTATTTTTAAAAAGCTCTCGACCATTTTTCAGTTTTATGGAAATGCCGTGCATCTTAATGTTTCACTTTCCAGCGTTGTAGCAGTGTGCGTAAGACTTGGCGCTCTTTGCGACTTTGCGCGACAGATACATTCTCGCAAAGCCGGAAGGCTCGCAAAGCAAGCAGCTACGGAAAGGCGAGACACACAGACCGATGGGGGAACTTCTTAATGCCCCTTAAAACCTTCATAAGCTTAATGGTTCACTTACCTGTATTGTAAAGCATGCAGCTGCGTGCACATAAAAGACAAAAGCACATAGAGTTGAAGCTTGCAGCGCCAATTTCTATGTGCTCTCGTTGTAAGATCAATGCTCTAATACCAAGCTGATTAAAAAGTGCAGGAAGGAGCTATTCCAGCTATTCGACTTTCATCAAGGTATAAAACGTCATGCCTTTTCTCGATTTTGCTGTTTTCATGTCGTCAGAGAGTTTCCATTTGTCGTGGAACTTGATGACATCACTTTTCGCTGACAACACAACTGTGTTTTTGTCCAGAGTGTAAGTGCCCGCAGTCATGATTTTCTGATTGGGATCCGAAAAATCCTGATAGGTGAATTCAAAATTTGAGTTGAGCTGCAATTCGATTTGCGAAGGATCATCCTCAGAAACACCATAGGTGATCTCGAGTCCGTCATTACTTGTCGTGGTAAACGCAACTGATAGTGCAATTGCAAAGGCGGCCATTGAAAACTTAAGTACGTTTTTCATTTGTTTTGATTTTGATTAAGAATACTCTTTGGTTTTGAAATCGACTTCCAAGATGTATCTGCGGGGTTTTAATCGATTCGCTTACAACTTTCTAACTTAATACTAATTTGCATCGATTGAACCTGACACCCTTACTGAATTAATAGGGTTCAGAATGAATTCGGAATTTTTAACAACCCCCAACAACAAAACTCACATTCTGAAACTCTTTGCCATCAAAGCGGAACAGACCTCCGGAGAAACCAAACCACAGGTTGCCCTGGCTGTCTTCAAGCATGCTTTGAATACAATTATTGGTGAGGGCTGTTTTTTCGTTGAATAACTCGAACTCCTTTCCGTCAAATCGAAAAGTCCCGTAGTGTTTCGATCCGCACCACAGGTTTCCTGAACGGTCTTCGTAAATCGGGTAGACATCGCTGCTCGCCAGACCGGTGTGACTCTCAAAAGTTTCGATCGGCTTGCCGCATTGACCATTTTCAGTAGATGCGCTCAGTCGACTCAGTCCACCATTGCCGGCAGCAACATAGTGAAACTCACTGTTAGCCTGTAGTTCACGAGTTTCTTCTGAACCAAACCAGATGTTTCCTTTGCTGTCTTCGTACACCGAGCGAACCACGTTGGAGCACAATCCATCACTTTCGGTGTAGTGCTTAAAGCTCTTTCCATCAAACATGCTGACTCCCAATCCATCGCGGGCAAACCAAATGTTTCCTTTGCTGTCTTCGATTATCTCGAAAACACAGAGTGGACTCAGCGCTGAGTAGTTGAACTCGCCTTCGGGAATCGGAATGTGAAAAGGTTCGAAACCGAAAGTTCCTACCTGACTGCGATCGAGTAGACAAACCCCTTCGAACGTTCCCACCCAAACTCTATCGCGACTGTCCACGAGGATACTCCACGTACTGTTGTCGTTCAGACCTTGCTCAACCCGGTAGTTGGTAAAAGCCGTTCCATCGAACTTCGAAACACCGTTCGTAGTGGAGAGCCAGAGGTTCCCCTTGCTGTCTTCATCGATCCCGTTGATCTGATTTGCGGCAAGTCCATGTCCTTCGGTGTAGTACTTCAGAGGGTGGTTTTGGTAATCGTTCAGTTTATCCGCATTGAGTCTGGCAATTCCTCTTCCGAGGGTTCCAAACCAAACATTCCCTTTGCTGTCTTCAAAAATTTCACGCACGTACTTATCGACCTGCATTCTGGGCGGATCGGTGACCTGCGGTTCCTCGAGATCCGGGAAGACGCTTCTGACAAACTCTGCATTTGCTTGCGTCTCTTGTGCGGATAGCGTTTTCTTCACCTGGCATTTACCGAGGTCGTTTGTTTTTTCTTTACTAGTAAAAGAGCTAATAGCAAAAGTGATGGCTACAGTTGCTATAAACCCGAGAATAAGAATTGACTTTTTCATGGTTTCTTGTTTTTCCCGAAAAGTAGCTGGAGGCTCGCCATCACTGAGTTACAGAATGTAAATTAGTGTAAATTGATTGAAAATCATTTCAGGCTAAGCTTCGATCGCGTAGATTTGTTAGATGGTGGCTAAAGTCATTTTCAAAAGTTTTTGCTTTCTGTTGTTGTGGGCTTTCTCAGTGCTTTCGACAAGTGCGCAGGTGGGAAGCAACGAAGATCACCTCAAAGTGGTGATGCGCACCATTGGCCACGAGCTCCTGTTGCTTTCAGGTGACAGTTCTTCGCGGGTTTTACCCATTCAGGCAAATGGCAATCAGTACCGCATTGAGTTTGAGAATGACTTTGAGTTTGATCCAGGATTTTTGGCTGCAACAATCAACAACGTTGCCGACAGGAGCGAAATACTGGAAAGCTACCATGTAGCAGTCGACAGCTGCGAATCCGATAAGACAGTCTACAGCTTCGAAATGCAGAAGAGAGAAAATGCCGATCTGCTGCCTTGCAAAGGGCGCATTCAGCCAAAAGGATGTTACAGCATTGTGGTCACAGTGATGGACGATGGAGGCGAGTCGCTAATTGCAGAGACTAATGGAGCAGGAGGTGACCCTACAGAAACTAAAACTGCAAAAACCGAAGTGATTGTTCTGGTGATGCTACTCGTAGCAATTGTGATTGCCTTGCTGCTTTATTTCAGAAAGCGAAAGACTAAAAGTCCCGACTCGTCACATCTGATAAAAATCGGCAACTACGAGTTTGACCAGCGTAACATGGAATTGTCGTTCGACAATCGCAAGATTGAACTCACTGGGAAAGAAGCCGACTTGCTCTTTTTACTTCACTCTTCGGCCAATAGCACGCTGGAGAGAGATGAGATTTTGAAAAACGTTTGGGGCGATGAAGGCGACTACATCGGCAGAACTTTGGATGTATTCATTTCTAAACTTCGCAAAAAGCTAGAAGGCGATCAAAACATTCGCATTGTAAATATTCGCGGAGTTGGGTATAAGTTGGTTTTGAACAAGAACTGACGTTTTGAACCAGAAGCTTTAGTCCATATCAGCTTTTGAAGCTGCCAATTTGCTATTGATTAATATGAAAATCAATAATTTCCTTAGTAGTTACGGAATCATTTTGATAGTCATAGAGGTCTTCTTTAATCAGCCCTATGTCTTTCGTATAGTATCTTCTTGCTACCCAAATGTAACCGGGATAGTAATTCGGTGGTCCTTGAGTATAGTACTCCTCAATCAGGATAGTTGGATGATAGATTGTTGAAGAAATGGAGATTGAAGTATCCCTGGCAACTAATTTTCTTCTTTTGGCTGTGCCGCCCCAGTTGTAAACCGACCAATTGTATCCTATAGCAGTAGTATCATACAAAATGCGTCTGAGTGGCGTTGAACCTGAGTGAGAAATTGGTCCAACATGAGCGTGATATTGCCAAATTGGTGTACCGTCATAAACAGGGACATAAAATGAATCGGACTCAAAGGCTGCAGAGGTTATTTTGTAAGCATCCAGTTGATATTCAGGAGCGGTTTTTATAGTTGTGGTATCGTTATTTGAATCTACATACCGCCACCAGGAACCTGGATAAACAGGAAAATACTCCAAAGGTTTGATAACAGGATACGGAGTGTAATCCTCTTCTTTACCACATGAGAGCAAAACGACAAGAATCATGAAAATGAAGATGAGATTGTTTCTGACCTTGTTTATTTCGAATTGTTCTTTCATTTTCTGTAAAATAGTTATAATGTCCTTATTAGTCAAGTTTTAAAGAGAATAGGTGACTCCCAGTAAAAGTCTCATTCCATTGTGGTAGGATTCGCTGTTTGGAAAGAACTCATCATTGCTGAGAGAAGTGAAGCTGTATTGGTACGAAAGATTAGCCGACAGATAAAGTCGGTCGGTTAGTCCGTAGTTAGCGCCCAGTTCGAATAAGCCAGCAAGGTCAAATTGATTTACCTCGTCAGTAAACTCCGATCGCGAATTAAACTCATCACCATCCGAATCAATTTCTGGTAGTACCCTCTCGGCTTTCAAAATGAACGCAGGAATAACACCAATATTAACCAGGCCTTTTAGTCTGTCGCCAAAGTGCATACCTCCTTTAACAGGCATTGCCAAATAATCAAAATTATAGCTCAGTGAAGTCTCTCCGATTATCGCTCCGGTTTGATCGCTAAGTCGAAGATCCATTTTAGCGCCCCTTTGAGAATAAAGCAAGTCGATACCAACTTGAAATGGCTTTTTGAACTGGTATTCGTAAGAGATGCCACAGACAGCTCCAGGTTTGTATTCATCAGGTTCCAGGATGTGATCGGTTTCAACAAACATATAATTCAATCCACCTTTGATACCTAAAAGGTGATTTTGCGCACAAAGTGAAAAGGAGAAGAGGATTGCTGCGATCAGAAGTACTAATCTCATAGCTGGTGTTTTTGAATGTCAAATTATAAGAAATGTAAGAATTTTCTTGCAATATGTGGATTTCTCTTTTCCCTTTGCGATAGAGTGCAACCTGAGAGATCAGCTATCTTTGAGAAAAGCCTATCCTCTGTACTCGCTGATCTCAAACAAATGTCCGTCAGGGTCGCGAAAGAAGCATCTGGTTTCGGCTCCTCTTTCAAAAGGAGGTGTGATAAACTTAGCTCCTCGGGACTTCAATATTTCGTAAGATTTTCTGCAGTCTTTCACGCGAATGGTGTAGGCATGGCTGACCTTGTTTGGATCCTCAGGCGGAAGAAAGTGAGTATCTGGCTTGTCTTCAGTTGGCTCTCCTGGAGTGACCAGGAGAAGCCAGTTTCCTAAAAACTCCAGTACTAGAGAGTCGCCACCGTACTCACGGAAAACTTTAGCTCCCAGAACATCGACATAGAAAGCTTTTGATTTAGTCATGTCGGAAACAACCAGAATGGTCGTCAATGCCGAGTCTTCAAACGGATTTCCATTTTTGTTGGTCATGGTTTTGGTCTTAAAGGTGTTTGATAAAGTTAGCTCTTCTGATTCGACTTTTGTTTGCCGCCTCTCACAATCAACCAAATTGCAAAACCCAGCTCGCCAACGGTCATCGGGATTACCAGATAAGGTTCAATCAAATCTACTGTTGAGGTGAACTCCGGAAACAATCGTCCCGTGTGGACAAAAGTGTAGCTGACTCCGGCCAGTAGCAAAAGCACTCCCCAGATTTTGTGGATCAACTCAGCTCGCCAGACGAGGAGTCCAAGGCCGATGAGATGGATTCCAAAAATTATTAGTCCGTTGGACCAGATGAGTTCGAATTGATTTAGAAAACCCATGACGGAATTGTTTGCCAATTCTGAGGGTCTCGTTGCCGATACAGAAAGTTCAAGCGCTTTCCACAAATGAAAAATTGCTACAGCCAGCACGATAGAATAAATGATTCTGATGCCTGCCGTTATTATGGAGCCAACTCTGTGCACGGGTTTGAAAAAGCGCAACAAAGCAATACTCACGATCAAATCGAGAATGAATATCAAAATCCAGCTGCCAACACTTGCAGCAAACAAACCAGTGTTCAGAGATAGGTTGTCGAAGGTCGCTTTTGCATCTTCGGGATCTACCAGTTCGTTGTAGACAAATCCGAAGGAAAAGCCCGCAGCCAGGGCCATCACTATAAGTGAAAGCCCGGCTGTGAGAGCTGATTTACGTTGAGAAGTCAGTTTCATGCTTTTTGGTTTTGGAGGTTGAAAGATCGTGTTTTTGAAGCTTTTACCTTCTTTCTGTCAGTGCCTTTTATCAAGAGCCAGAGTGTGAGCGAGAATTCTCCAACAACTCCGGGGATGACAACTATCATTTCGAATATGTCCTTGAACTGGTCATAGCTCGGCAAGTAAAGTCGCGCTCCACTGTCGATGAGGTAACCGGCTCCTGCAACGAGCAGAAAGAGACCGATGATTTTTGGGAAGTTGATTGCTTTAAAAATCAGCCATCCGAGGAGCAGGAGGTGAACCCCAAAGAAGAGCAGACCCAGATTCCAGATCGCATCGAAGTTTTGGATTAGAGGCATCACGGTCGTTTCGAGAGTTTCAGCTCCTCCTTTTGCTAGTAGTGCAATTCGATAAAGGCTGATTAGGGCCACTGCAAACACAGCTCCGTTGATCAATCGCAAAGCTGACGAAAGCCTTGCTAGTTTTTCATTGACGCTTTTTAGTAGCTGGTAAAGCGGAAAAGCGAGAATGATATCCACCAAAACCATTAGCGTAAAAGCGGCTACTCCCATTTCGTATAGCGACTGATTGGAGGCTATGTTCAGTGCTGTAGTAGTTGCATCACGGCTAACCACCAAACTTTCGAGGGTGTAGAAGTTGGCGAAAAAACCGGTGAGGAAAATGATCAGGTATCCAAGACCTGTAAGTCGGGCTGTTGTATTCATGTTTTTCATCGTTGTCTTCGTTTTTTAGTTATGAACTATAATTACCACATTGCCTTTCTTGTGACCGGCAGAGATGTACTGATGCGCATCGGCTGCTTTCTCAAGTGGATACTGGCGATCAATAACTGTTTTCAGCTTTCCTTCTTTGATGATTTCCAAAAGGTCGCTGGCCATGGCTTTTAGCTCGTGGTCTTTTTTCAGTCCGGTGGCGGCAAATTTTGCTTTTTTGCTGCCGAACATAGAAGTCCACATCATTTGCATAAGGAGCGGGAATTTCATCACAGGAGAGATGTATTGCCCATCTTGAGTGAGCACTTTTTTGGTTTTTCCAAAGGAGCTTTTGCCAATGGTGTCGAAGATCACATCGTATTTTTCATGTGATTGAGTGAAGTCTGACTTCGTGTAATCCACCACGTGATGTGCTCCCAGCGATCGAACCAGTCCGATGTTTTTAGTGCTGGAAACGGCAGTGACTTCAGCTCCGAAATAATTGGCTAGTTGCACTGCGGCCGTACCGAGACTTCCTGAAGCTCCGTTGATCAGCACTTTCTGACCGGCCTTTACCTGAGCGATCTCTCTTAGAAAGTTTAGAGAAGTGATTGCTCCATCACCCAGTGTGCTGGCCTCAGCGTGACTGAGGTTTTCGGGTTTCTTGAGGATAACTCTAGATTCGGGCACGGCTACGAATTCGGCATTGGTGCTAAATCCAAGAGTGGTTTCTCCAAAAACTTCATCTCCGATTTTGAAGTCTGTGACTTCGCTGCCAACAGAAACAACTTCACCCGAAAACCCAGTTCCTGGAATGTTGTGCTTTGGTTTTGTGAGTCCCACAAAAAGTCTTGCAATGTAAGGTTTGCCGGTTAGCATTTGTTGGTCAGCTCGTGTTGCTGAAGCCGCGTGTACCTTTACTAAAACTTCATTTGTTTTTGCTGTTGGTCTTTTGACCTGCGCGAATTGGAGCACCTCCGAAGTTCCGTAACTCAGAGCTACCACTGCGTTCATTTTTATTGCTGTCATCTTGTTTGTTTTTAGTGGTTTATGAATGATTGACACTGCAAATGAACGCCAGCTTATTCGCTCTGGAGTTCGGGTTTTTGTGGAAGGAGTTCGGAATTATAAAAGAGAACGAGTTGAATTGCGAATTACGAGTGACGAATGCGTGCAGCTAGTGTTGGGTCGCGCAAAGGCGCAAAGACCGCTAAGCGTACAGCTACGCTTTTCTTTACAACAGTGGACTTTGAAACATTAGGGACATGAAGAGATTGAGGGCATTAAGCTCTTCATGAAAACCTTAATGACTTAATGTTAAAGAACGTAGCTGAAAGATCCCGTAGCTGTTTGCAGTCTCCCTCTGGGCGCCTGCGCTAAAGCTATGGCGACAGCGTGAGGGAGTACTTCGAAGGAGGGAGGGAAAACAGTGGCCATCGTTCAATCAAAAATAAATTCGAAAGTAATCTCTGAGTCCTCCCCGGCCCTGCGGGCACCTCCTCCAAAGGAGGACAGCGTGCAGCTACGCTTTTCTTTACAACAGTGGACTTTGAAACATTAAGGACATGAAGAGATTGAGAGCATTAAGCTCTTAATGAAAATCTTAATGACTTAATGTTAAAGAACGTAGCTGAAAGATCCCGTAGCTGTTTGCCTTAGCGCCTTCGCGTCTTTGCGAGAAAAATCCGTAGCTGGAAGTTCCCATAGCTGTAAGCTCTCTGTGTGCTCTGTGATCTCTGTGAGAAACATCTGTGGCTGCACGTTTCCGTAGCTGAAAGAATTCATAATTGAACCATTCAAAATTGAGCCTCTAGCTTCTCTTCAAATACTCTCGCGGAGTAATTCCCTCTGTTTTTTTGAAATAGGTATTGAAAACCGTTTTGGAGTTAAAGCCGCTTTCGTAAGCCAGGCCGATCAGGGAGATGTGACTGTTGGAGTCGTCTTTAGCGAGTTGCTTGAAGCGCTCGATTCGGTAGTCATTCACGAAAGAGTTGAAGTTTTTCCCAAAGCGCTCATTGAGCAACCACGACAACTGATTTGGATGAATTTCCGCCTGAGCTGCCAGCGACCTCAGTGTCAGACCGGGGTTAAGGTAGGGCTCCTCGTCTGTCATCAACTGCTCCAGGTTTTTAGCGTAAGCCGCTGCCGTTTCATCGTCCAACAAAGAAGATTTCTCTTCAGCAACTCGCTGCTTGGGAGAGATCGGAGGGTAGAGCTTTTTATGAAACTCCATGTAGCGTGTATCTTCCTTCAGGTCATTCACAAGCGGATCGCTGAAAGCAAGCAGGAAAATTGATGATTTGATCTTCATCGCTTTCTCCACCCAGGCAAAAGCTTTGTCATTTTCTCCCAGGTTGGCATAAGCCCAAAACAAGTAAGAGTGAGCCTGAAATGCCATCGGATCTTCTGCTGCCTTTTCGAGTTTTACCAAAAACTCAGATGCAGTTCTGCTTTCGCCACTCAGGATGTAAGTCAGACAACGGCTTCCAAGATCTTCGTTTGGAATTACCATTTCTTCCGGGATGCTGTTCAACAACTCGATAACTTCATCAAATCGCTGCAATTGTAGCAGGCAGTACGACTTGACGACTATTGCCGGAATGTTCTTGTCGTTTTTATCGAGGATGTCGTTCAGAATCGAAAGAGCCTTTTCGAAATCCAGCGTACGGTATAAAAAGTATGCTTTGTAAAAGAGTGTTTCTTTGCTCAGTGGATCAATGTCGAGCGCAAGCTCTAGGTGTTTTCGGGCTTTGTCCATTTCTCCGCAGAGGATGTACAAAAACGCCACGAACTGTTGAGCCTCAGGATGGTTAGGTTGAAGCTCGATCGCCCTAAAAGCGTGTTTAGCTGAGTCGTCAAAATCGCACTGAGTAAAAAACGAAAGGTTGGCCAGTTGGTAGTGAGCTCCGGCATTTTTTGGATCCAGCTCGATGGCTTTGTGAGTGAGTTCAGCTGCTTTTTTCCAGGCTTTTTCTCTCGGCAAAAACTCTGTAGTTGCAAGGAAACCGTAAGCGTCTGCCAGTCCTACATGAGACTCCGCGTGATTGGGGTCCAGCTCAACGGCCTTTTCCCACAGGTCTATGGCGGTTTTCACATCGTCCGGATTCCATTTGTTGAAGTGGTAGCGGGCTTTGAGGGAATACTGGTAAGCATCGAGGTTATCGGTTTGCGGCTTTACCAGGTGCTCACCGATTTCGAAGTGGCCCATGTGCTCACGCAGTTTGTCGGCAATTTCGAGGCTGATCTCGTCCTGGATTTCAAAAATATTTTCGAGTTTGCGGTCCCACGTTTCCGACCAGTAATGAAAATCCTCTTGGGCCTCAATGAGCTGGGCGGTGATGCGAACCTGATTACCGCCTTTGCGCACGCTGCCTTCCAAAACAGTAGAAACATCCAGTTGGCGGGCAATTTCTTTGAGAGGAATGTCCTTTCCCTTAAAGTAAAATGAAGAAGTCCGCGAGATCACTTTCAGGTTTTCTATCCGCGCCAGAGCGTTAATGATTTCTTCAGTGATTCCATCGCTGAAATATTCGTTTTCCTCATCTGCACTCATGTTCACAAAAGGAAGCACAGCGATGGTGTTGCTCTTCATTGGGTAAGGTTTGAGAGAGCTAATTTAGGGAAATGTAGATAGGAAATTCGGATTACAAATCCCGGAATTTGTTACTCCACAACAATTGTTTTTGTTGCCTTGCCCTGGTTCGTAATTACTTCGATAAAATAACTTCCTTTTGACAAATCTTCTGTAGAAATTGATGTTTTCCGATCTGTTTTAATTAATCGCCCTGAGATTGAATAAACATTAACTTTTTCCAATTGCAGTCCTGCGCTTAACTGAACGTTGACGAAATTGGTAGTCGGATTTGGATAAACTTTAAAGTTGACTTGTACAAATTCATCGGCCGACAAAATAGCGGATAGATCATAAATTCTTGTATGACCGGAATCAGCACCATTCCCATTGTTTGCGCGAGCACCGATGGCTAAAACACTACCGTCTGAAGAAAGGGAGACATTGCCACCACTGTAATCAAGCATTTCTTCGCCATAGATTACTTCACCAATTTGCATCCAGCTACCAGAGTTGTATAGGTATACAGTTACGTAACCTTCGTTATTATTATCAGAGTTATTTGATGGTGCTCCAATAGCCAGGATAGAACCATCAGATGACAAAGAGACACTTCTGCCGCTTTGATCCAATTCGTTCATGCCGTTTATATCATCACCGATTTGCGTCCAGGTATCTTCATTGTTTTCATACACCCTAACCAATCCTGAGGCGTTACCATTGTCATCATTTGCCGGAGCACCAACTGCCACAATAGAACCGTCTGAAGATAGAGAAACTGAAGAGCCTAGTTGGTCAATAAACCCTAGGATATCCTGACCTACCTGAGTCCAGGAATTCATGCTGAACTCATAAACTTTCACTTTGCCGGAGTTCGTGCCATTGTCATCGTTTAGGCGAGCGCCTATAGCAACCATTGATCCATCTGAAGATAGAGAAAGGCCATAGCCGCTTTCATCGCCTGAACTCTCGCCATCAATGTCTGCACCTAATTGTTCCCATGTACCAGAATTATTTTCAAACACTCTCACCTGACCCGCATCGCTTCCACCATCATCGTTATCAATAGCTGAAACTGCCAAAATATTGCCATCATCGGATAGTGATACTCTGAAACCACATCTGTCACCGGAGCTTTCTCCATCGATGTCTTCACCTATCTGTGTCCAGTTTCCGTCAATGTTTTCGTACACTCTCACATGTCCAGCATTAGTGCCGCCTCCATCATTATTGGCGGCTCCAATAGCTAAGACTGAACCGTCTGATGAAAGGTCAACACTATTACCACTGTAATCTTCAGAAGCTTCACCACCAATACTTTCACCAACTTGTGTCCAGGAATTTGAGGAGTATTGAAACACCCTGACGTGACCTGCATCGAATCCTGTGTCATCATTTCTTGTCGACCCAATAACTACGGTCAATCCGTCATCAGACAAAGCCACACTGAAACCACTCTCATCAAGTGAGTTCTCTCCGTCTATATCGTTTCCAATTTGTGTTTGTGAAATGCTGAAAAAAGGCAAAAAGCATAGAAGAATAGGTAAAAGGTATTTCATTGGTTACAAGGTGTTTAGGTCGGATTGTTCTTCCCGAATAGTTTCGGAATGGGTTAATGTTTCGTTATCGATCGTCAGTAGTTCTGACTTTTCTTATTGGCCGATATGGACCCCAGACAGGCATTGTCTGCAATTGTTTTGAAGGCTTTTCGTCCGACAACGCAAGTACTTCATCCGGCAAAGTACTACATTATAATGGATAGAGGGGCTTTATGGTCTGTTAGGAACACTCATCTCACTTTCCTCATCTGCACTCATGTTCACAAAAGGAAGCACAGCGATGGTGTTGCTCTTCATTGGGTAAGGTTTGAGAGAGCTAATTTAGGGAAAAGGAGTTTAGTCAACTGTTTCAGACATTAATCAGAATTCCAACTGCGCGGAAACACCTGACTATTTCGCATTAATGTACTTTCTGAAACTATTGACGAGAGACAGTTTTATCGAAAGACAGAAAATTGTCAATATAAAATGCTTAGTCACTCTTACTTCTTCATAAACTTCGCTCTGCCCACAACTCCGTCATTTTGAAAAACAGTAATGAAGTAAAGCCCTGGACTCAATTCAGAAACATCGCATTGACCTCCATTTTGCTTTCCACTTTTCACAACTTTTCCTGAACTATCAAAAACCTCTACAGAGATTGTGGTTGACGCATTCACTCCATCAATAGTGAATACATTTTCTACAGGATTGGGATAAACCGAAATTTGAGTACTCAGTTCTTCTGCGTTTTCAACTGAAATAAATGTATCCAGGTCAAAACTCCACAGGTCGTTTTTTAATCCTGCATTTGGATTTCCTACGCGCACTTCGCCCGAGGTGAAATAGATCGTATTTCCTATGGCAAATGATCCGGGTGCCCATCTACTCACACCGGGATGGGGAGGAAGCTCTGTCCAGGTGTCAGTGAGATAATCATATTCCCAAAACTCGCCTGTTGGCATGGTGTTGTGATCATCACCATCTCCACTTAATATAAATCCACGGTCGTTGACGTTGAGCTGTGTTCCTGCAACTCGGCCTTCGGCCGGCAGGTCGTCCATTTGTTCCCAGGTTTCTGTATCTAAGTCCCAACGATACCAATCATCATAAACACCTGCGCCATGTCCTAACCCAGCGTAGACATATCCTCCTGCAGCAAAATAGAACGGATGATGCCTCGTGGCTCCTGGAAGATCGGCCAATTGTCTCCACGAGTCAGTTTCAATGTTGTATTCCCACCAATCTTTGAAGTTGTTGGGAGCGTTGCCCAGTCCCACAAAAATTCTTTGATCCTGAATGACAAAGGCAGGATGCAATCTCCCAGAACAAGGGCAGGACGCCAATTCAGTCCATTCTCCAGTCTCAGGGTCGTATTCCCACAGGTCATTCAGATAAGCATTGAAAGTTTGTCCAAACCCGATATATCCTTTGCTTTCTGAAGCAGCACCGTAGGCAAAACTCCTTGCTGGTCCCGGGAAATCCGGCAGTGTTGTCCATGAATCAGACTCAGGGTCATATTGATAAAAGTCGTCTGTAACTCCCTGAAAATTTGTTGATCCAGTCAACAGGTATCCCATGCTATCAATCGCAAATGTTATGGGGTGGTGTCTGGCATCTCCGGGATGATCGGCTTTCTGTTCCCAGTTTTGGGCTTCTGCTTTAAAGGTGAAGATCATCACCGCTATTAAAAGAGTATATCTTAACTTCATCTGTTCTGGTTTGAATTTGAAAGTTTTACAGGATGCTGAAAGATGAGGATTAATGGCGGATTTACGAAGGTTTACTTTGCGATATAAATCTGTCTTATTGAATTCCTAAGGAAGTTAGAGGTATGGTTTCATAACTGACTAGTTGGACTGTCATTCCCCTTTTTATTTCACTAATAAAACTCCTCCTCATCAACTTTTAGTGTGGTGAGTTCAACTGTGTGGTCGTCTGGATCTTTTGTATAAATGGAATCGAAGTAGTGGTGGTCCTGGACTTCGAATTTCAAATTCAATTCTTCATATCGTTTCCGGGCTTTTACAAAGTTTTCATTCGACACCCGAAATGCAAAGTGGTCGATCTTAACGTTTTTCGATGCGGCTTCCATTTTTGAGTCACTTAGATTGGCCGGAAACAAAGCCACGCCCGTTTTTCCAGCGAGCATAAAAATTGGGAACTCGCCCCACTCTGGTAATTGATACTTTTTCAAGCCCAGCACTCTATGATACCATTCTACAGAGACGTTCAGGTCGGCAACCCGAATGGCAACGTGGTCCAGGAAGTCGATTGAAAAGTCGGTCATAGGATGTGTTTGCAAGCTAAATTATGGAAACTGAGAATTCAGGACCGTTTAGAATGCTCGATACAAATGATTAAGGAGACTGAAGGAATTCATACTCGCTTAAATGAATAGGTGATTCAGAAACCAATTCCCAATCTCAAACCTATGTGTTGTGGAGTAATATTATACCCATATAACCTTTCTTCTTCGTGAGCACCTTCGTGTTGAATATTGAAGTTAGAAAATGAGTAGTTGTAAAAGACCTCGGTTAGAATTCTAAGGTCATTTAGTCTAAATTCTTTTCCAAAACCGACTGCTGCATAGGTGCTCACATCGTTTTCTAATTCAACTGATTTATTATCTACTTCAGTTCTGTTTCGAACATTGCCGTTTTGATTTGCCAGCTCACAATGGACCGAATAATCTTGACTCAGGTAATGTGTAAAGCCATAGCGCAGATTAATTGACCAGTTGGAGTTGGTCCTAAATCTCAAGGCCAATGGGACATTCAACGAGTGAAGAGTCAACGAACTCCTGTAATAAACCGAGTTAAGGCCAACTGTAAAGGTATTGAAGGGAAGTGTCCATCCATACTTTTCGTACGAGTAAGTGATCTCTACACCTAAAGCGAAATTCTCAGAAAAATTATAGAACTCCTGGGCGGAGGCCGCGAATCCCAATTTTTGCTCGTTTGTGGTTTTCTCGTTGAAATTTAAAGTTGCGAGAGGCGAGACTGTGATATTGGTCTCGAAGCTTTGTCCGTAAGTGAAAGAAGACATGATTCCAATGAAAAGTAGTAATGACAGTTTTTTCATGAAGCTCTGGTCTTAGTTGGTTAATTCTTTCAACGATAAACAACTTTGGAAATTGCTAGACGCTGGAGTTCTTGTCGACTTTCCCCAAAAAGAATTAAGTTAATGTCGTCAAAAGTATTGCGATGGACACAACCACAGAAAAGCCAGCGGACACTAGCGCTTCTGAGATTCAAAGAGTTTTTGAAAGTCAGAAAGCCAATCAACTGAAGATCGGGAAAACAACGGCCAAAGAGCGAAGGGCCAAACTCAAAAAATTACTTCGGGCCATCCAAAAGTTCAGGCCTCAAATCAAAGAGGCTATGTTTCGGGATTACCGGAAGCATCCGACAGAGGTTGACTTGACTGAAGTCTACCCAATTACCAGTGAGATCAAGCACGCACGTAGCAACTTGCACAACTGGATGGGAAAACACAGAGTGTCGACTCCAATCGCACTTTTCGGTTCCAGCTCCTACGTTCGCTACGAGCCCAAAGGAGTTTCGCTGATTATATCTCCGTGGAATTTTCCTTTCAACTTAACCTTTGGCCCGTTGGTTTCTGCAATTGCTGCGGGAAATCCAGTGATTATCAAGCCTTCGGAAATGACTCCGCATTCATCTGCACTGATGAAAAAAATGGTGGAAGACACGTTTCACGAAAACGAAGTTGCCGTGATCGAAGGAGGGAAAGACACTGCGACAGAATTGCTTTCACTGAAGTTTAATCACATCTTTTTCACCGGTTCTCCGGCTATTGGCAAAGTTGTGATGGAGGCAGCGGCTCAGAACCTGACTTCCGTCACGCTCGAACTGGGAGGGAAGTCGCCCACAATCATCGACCGGTCGGCAAACCTCAAAATGGCCGCCCGCAGAGTGGCGTGGAGCAAGTTTTTGAATAACGGTCAAATCTGCATCGCTCCAGACTATGTGTTGGTGCACGAGAGTTTGAAGTCGAAATTTATCAATCAAGTGAAGAACTACGTTGCAGAGTTCTATTCCGAGCATCCATCCGAGTCAGCGTCTTACGCCAGGATGGTGAATAAGAGTCATTTCGAAAGAGTGAAAAGCTACCTCGATGATGCTATCAGCAAAGGTGCGAAAATCGAACTCGGGGGAGAGTTTGACGACAGTCAGAACTACATTTCCCCGACATTGGTGAGCGATGTGCCAAACCAATCAGAGTTGATGACCAACGAAATTTTCGGTCCGCTGATGCCGGTACTCACCTTCAGAGAGCTAGACGAAGCAATTGCTGAAATCAACAGCAGAGAGAAACCTCTGGCGCTTTACATCTACAGTAAAAGCAATAGAAATATCGACTACATCCTCAATAACACGAGGGCAGGAGGTGGATGTATAAACCACAGTTCCGTTCATTTTTACAATCCTAATTTGCCGTTTGGAGGATCCAACAACAGCGGAATCGGCAAGGGACACGGTGAAGAGGGTTTTAGAGCGTTCTCCAACGCCAGAGGCATTTTGCGGCAGCGATTCCCTAATGCACTCGAGTTTTTGTCTCCGCCTTACACAAAGTTTTCTCAAAAGCTGATCGACTTCACCATTAAGTGGTTTTAGACGATGAGCTTCATTCACAAAATCTATGGAAAACAGATCATTTGACTACATCATTATTGGAGCAGGTGCTGCGGGCTGTGTCCTGGCCAGCAGGCTGACAGCTAGTGGTAAACACAAGGTTCTGATTTTAGAAGCTGGAGGCAGCGACAGAAGCAGTGACGTGAAAATCCCGGCTGCATTTCCAAAGACTTTTTTGACCGATCTTGACTATCGATATTACTCTGTGAAGATGAAAAGCATGAATAACCGGTCGGTTTATTTGCCGAGGGGAAAAATGCTGGGTGGATGCAGCAGCAACAACGCCATGATCTACATCCGAGGGCACCGAAATGATTACGACCACTGGTCCGAGTTGGGAAATCGCGGCTGGTCCTACGAGGATGTGTTGCCTTATTTCAAAAAATCTGAAAACCAGGAAGTGATCGAGAGCGACTACCATGGAACAGGAGGCCCGCTCAACATCACCAGTCGAAACTACACCAACCACCTCTCGGAGAAATTTGTGGAAGCAGGGCAGGAGTTGGGCTATCAACTAAATGAAGATTTCAATGGCGAAAAGCAGGAGGGGTTTGGACTTTATCAGGTGAATCAAATTAAGGGAGAACGGTGCAGTGCAGCCAGGGCTTTTTTGCATCCGGTTGCTTCGCGGTCCAATCTGATCATCGAGACGCATGCCGAAGTTGAGAAAATCATCATCGAAGACAAGACTGCCAAAGGAGTAGTCTACCACAAAAACGGTCGGGAGCACAGAGCTCTGGCAGCAAATGAAGTTCTTCTGTGTGGCGGGGCCTACAACAGTCCCAAGGTGCTGATGCTCTCCGGTATTGGAGACCAGTCGGAATTGGCGAGCCACGGCATCGAGGTCGTTAGACATGCTCCGGCTGTCGGGAAAAACCTGCAGGATCATATGGTTTTTTTCGCTGTGTTCGACACCAACTATAAGCAAACGCTCGATTCAGCAGAGCGGTTTCCTCACCTGGTGAAAAATCTGGCGAATTACATCGCTTTTAGAAAAGGTCCTTTTGCGAGTAACATCGGAGAGGCCGGAGCTTTCGTGAAATCTTCCAGCCAGTTGTCACAACCCGATATCCAGTATCACTTTGGACCGGCCTACTTTATGGAACACGGTATGAACCCACCAAAGAAAGGTAACGGCTATTCGATTGGAGGGAAGCTTTTGAATCCGGAAAGTATGGGCACGGTGAAACTGGCTTCAGCAAATTTTCGCGAGGCGCCACTTATCGACCACAACTACATGAGTACCGAAGGAGATGTGAAGCGGTCGATCTGGGGATACAAACTGGCTGAGGCTCTGGGAAAAAGCAAGGCTTTTGAGCCGTATTTCCAGGGATTTCACATTCCGAAAAAGGAGTTGAGAAGCAATGACGAGATTGAGCAATTTATCCGCGAAAACGGAGAAACCCTTTACCATCCGACTTCCACCTGCAGGATGGGAAATGATGCCAACTCCGTTGTGAGCGACAAGCTGAGAGTGCACGGCATCGCCAACCTTAGAGTGGTAGATGCTTCAGTTATGCCCAGGATTGTAAGCGGCAACACGCATGCCCCAACCATCATGATTGCAGAGAAAGCAGCGGATTTGATTTTGTCAGATGTGAGGTAGTAAATTAGCACTAGGGAAAAGCTATTCTTTTTTGTCTTTGAAATTGACTTTCAAGCAGCTAATCTGCAAGTATGATTATAACTTACGCCAGTCTTCAACTACCTCATTACCTTCTTCCACATAGGTAAAGATGATTAAATCATTTATCATTTGATATTCGTAAACTTTTTCAGAGTCTTCATAGTTGAACTGAATGATGTTGTCCGATGGTTTCAATTCAAAGTCTCCTTTGGTTTCGTAGCCAACACCAGTCGCAATGAATGCTCCTTTTAGATCTGATGAATCGTCATCTGTCTTGAATTCGATGTAATCACAACATTCTACCGACAAGTCTGAAATGTTATTCAAGGAGCGTGCTTCTAGCTTCCACTGGCCGATTAAGCCTGTTTCATTGAGGTTGTCAGTTTTTTCTGTTTCCATTTTTTCATCATCTACTTTTTCACAACCTGTGATCACTGTGAACGAGATAAAGAAAAGTACCAGGAGATAAATTCGGTGCATTGTAAGAATTTTGATATGAAAATACTTAGCACTCATTAAAAGACTGAATACTTTACGTTAATCTTTAGTTACACCTTTCTTTGATCTCCTGCTCGTTGAGTTCATTTGGCACAAGTAAGGCGAGTGTCACCATCAGAACTCCCTCAGCTGGTAGTGCATTCTTATTCAGTTATTTTGCCTGCACTTCATAAACCCTCTCAAGGGTGCTGAAAATTTGCTGAGATTCACTGTCCAGGTTGAGTTGATTATTGTAGGTCCAGATCAGTATGCGAATACTGGGATCGGCAGTAATGATCAATTCGCGAACATGAAGAATGATATCGAATTTCGTACTCTTGAGCTCATAAGCTGCGGTGAAGGTGGAATTATTTAGTTCATCTAAATTTTTCATCCGACCAATCTCAATGTTGTTTGCACCTCTCTCTGTCAGTGCCTCGCGGATTTCTTCTTCTGTTTGCCAGTTCTCACTTCGGCTGCGTAAGATGAAAGTCGAAAAATAAGGCTCTATAAATGTGGAGGCCATACCCAAAACCTTCGTGCCTTTTGTGATTTTTCCTAAAGCGGACCGATCATAAGGAGGATAGAGACGACCTACATCATCGGTCAACTCGTAATCTCCAAAGAAGTGAATCTTGTACTGAGAGAAATAAATATCTCTTTCACCATCCAGTGTGATCTCACTCACTTGTTTGGAGTTCTTACATCCCGAAAGTGCCAAACCCAAAAGAACAACAAGCAAAAATGTCAATTGGAAATGGGCCTGAATCGATTTGAAGTTTTTCATGAGGATGCAATTTGTTGCATTATGAGCTTGAGTCTAGTCAACTATTGTAGAAACTCTTTTGTAAAGCTAATTGAGATTTTTAAAAGATACCTTTGCTAGATTGGTCAATTCTTAAATTCCCAATTCAACTTTGAGTATGGAATTGATTCTCCCTTCCAACATCTCAATTAAGTCCTCATCGAGATAATCGTATTCGTCATCGATGTGAAGCACGTGAATTTGAGGAAGATCCAATTGTCGAAATGACTCTGAAATTCTGGCTTTTTGGTCATCTTCCATCACGAATATTTCGTCCGACCAATTGATGTCATTTTCTTTAATTTGTCTTTCACTCCTTGGGCTCAGACCCACTGAACGGATGTTGAATCGGCTATCATTTTTGAAAATGAATTCAGCGGTACGGCTTCTTCTTTTGTTGCGTCCGCAAACTACCAGGATGTTCGGCTTTTGGTTCATTATGCTAATACTTTAAAAGATCATTTTCCACTCTTCCTCAATCTCCTCCTCGCTGAGTTCTGTTATGGAAGATACAGCTTTGATAATGTCTTTGTAGGTTGTGGTGTCTGCCTTCATCAGTTGGATTAGGCCTTCGTCACCACTTTTCTCGTAAACCAGTTCGCAGATTGCCGCACCTGCGGGGTAGGCCGTTTGGTAGCCATTGGACGAAACTGATTGCGACAAAACAGACTTGAAATTGACCTTGTCAGGCGCTTCTCTGAGGTCGGTGGCGAGCTTTTTCATCAGCTGCTCATATTCCATTGGATCTTGTCTGGTTCCCAAAAAAGTGGCCAGTCCCTCTTCAATCACATGAGCTCTGTTTGGGTTCGGAGGCAGGAGCTTGTGAATCAACTCGTGCGGGTAAAACTCATTTCCCTTTGCGGTCAAAATCATGCCTTCGCGAGCTTTTCCGGTCGTAATGCCAACGAAGTAGTAATCGAAGTTTTCGAGCAGACCCATGTCATCTGTGCTGTTGGTCACAAAAAATTTGAAGGCCTCATTGTAGTCAGGATTGAAGCGCTCGATCATTTCACGGCAAAACTGATCGGCCCGGTTAGCTTCCTTTCGATCGAATTGATGGCCAGTAGGAAAAACGTATTCGATAAAGCCTACTTTTTCGGTGCTCCAGTTTTTGGCCAGTTCAACGATGAGGTTTTCCAGCACCCACTTTTCACCTTCGCGGATAGCGTTTAGTTTTTGAATACACCATACTTTGGAGCCGGCATACTCGGGATCGGTAGTGGGAGACGAGAAAAGTACCCTGATCTGGTATTTCTCACCGATCGGCTCTACAGACATCACAAAAGGGGAGAAGTATCGGAACAGCTTTTCGGCATTCATGTCGCCCTGAAAGATGCTCGCTCTTGAGAAGTCAAAATCCCTGTAGAGCTCTTTCTCTTTCTTGTTCCAGTAGGGATTGTCGTAGATCGAGTCGGGTTTTGAGTTGTAGTAATTCTCATAGAGATCGATGACGGCTCTTACATCGCTGTTGCTGGTATCCACTCTGGAGCTGACAAGGACTTTTAAAGAATTTGAGTCGTTCTGGGCCAGGAGTAACGAGGAAGCGAGCAAAGTCCAGGTGAAGAAGAGGATTCGTCTCATGGGTTTGGTGTCATTCCGTTTGATTCATGAATTGAAATCACTTAAGTGTCTCATCAGCACCAAAGTTGAGATTTATTCCCATATTCAATAGAAACCCACTCCAGTCCTTGAAGGTATAACCCGCACTGCTCTTTGTATACTCATAATTTAAATCCATGTAGTAAGACAAGTATTTTGAGATTCTTCTCATATAACCAGCAGACATGATGAAGCCAAATGATTCAGAGTAGAGGTCAGTCGATTCTTCAGACAAAAAATTATATGTCAACCCGCATTTGACCTGAATGTAATTATCATTTTTAAGCCGAATTGGATTCATGAGGCCAAATGAAATCTGCCTTCTTGATGCAATGATCAAGCTATCATTGTCCGTATCATTGGCAATTACACTATCAGTTTTTGATTGATACTGAGAATATTTAATCCAGGGCAAAAAGGTCCAATTGGAAGTGCCAAATTTAGTTCCGATGCTCCAATTAAAATTTGATTTTGAATTATAGGTGTTCTGAAAATCCTCGCTACGAGGGAAGAACACTCCTGATTCAGCAGTTAGGTCGAGAATGAAATATCTTGTCGAGTCGGACTGTCCAAAAATACAAGTAGGGAGTAACGAAAATAGTGTGACGATTAAAACAGTTGAGAGCTTTCTTTCCTTGATCATCTATTTATGGCTTTATTTTCCGGTTATTGTAATCCATGATACTCAGGGTGTCTTCTGCACGGCTAATTCATCATTTGCCCAAAACCTGGCTCATTGGTTCCAAGAATTATTTAGAATGTTTGAAGTTGCTTTTAGCGATGCGAATTGCCAAATACCGGTAAATATTAATTAAGGCATTTCAATTAATGACCAATATAGTGATATTCAGAAATGTTGAAAGTCGAAGCTGGTTGGGTGAACTGTTCAGAGAAGGAAGTAGCCTCTCAGACAATTTTCATTTGAAGCATTTCTTCCACACGTTTTCACTGTCGTGAGTGATTGAGTAGAAGTACTTAAATCGGTCTTCTTCTTTAACGAAAAACTCCTGGCCAACTTCCAGAAATTCAACAGTGTCGGGCTCAATGTTTGGCTTCGTGTAGATTGGGCATCCATCTTTTGAGATATAATGAACAGAATTATTATCGATTTCAATTTCCTGATCGCTTTCTGAGGTTAGCATACTGCTAATAATAAGGGCCAAGAGGATAATTACAACAAGTGCAATCACAACATAACCAAGGCAGCCACAACCCTTTCTGATGGTTCCACCAAAGCTTTTCCCACCCAGAATTGCACCGATGATTATGACGATGATTAGAAGGATAACCAAAGGTTCCATTTGTAATTTTGTTTTCTTGAGAGTGGAGGATCGATCAAAGCTTTTTGGCTAATTAAGCTGTAGTCACAATAGCCTAAATATATGAAAGTCAGACGTAATCTGGTTAATGAAGGTTGTAATGAGAAAGTTAGCCGGATAATCAAAAGTCGTCAGTTTAGTTCTTTAACCATCCTAAGCGGTGAAATGGACGATTGAACAGAGTAGTTACTAATTGTAAACTCTTTGTCGAATGGATTGATGATCAATGACGGTAAGACGATTTAAAAAATCGAAGCCTTCACTTTGCAATTCAAGTATTATTTTTCCAGGATCAAGTGGGTCGAAGGAAAAGAGACGAAAGTAAATTACACCTGCTTCTGGTTTTAATCCATGTTTAAAAATGAGCTCGCCATAATCGCTGTCGTGAGTGATAATAGTTCTTTGCTCTTCAATTGCGAGTTTCATCACTTCTTCATCTGTCATCCCTGGAGATAGTGAGGCTATTGGCTTTATATCGAATCCTTCAGTAGATAAAAGAGAAATGAAATGCTCGGGCCAGGAAAGTTCTCATTTGCCAGTAGTTTCATCATGAGGCTCTGTTTCGAACTTCGACCATCAGCCCGTCCTTTGCGCAATCATTGAGATATGAAAATACAGCCTGAAGATCTTGACGTTTTAAATGGGGATAATTTTCGAGAATTTTGCTCTCAGTCCAACCATCAGCAAGGCGTTCAAGAATAAACTCCACAGATATCCTCGTGCCCTTGATAACTGGCTTACCAAGAAGAACATCCTTATCTGAGACGATATGTTCTTTCCAATTCATAGTCTAAAGGTAATAATTTGTGAAGCTCAAGTCTTATAAAACTTTAGGCATGATTGTTTATCAGGAATAAGCAAGCTGAAAATATCCATGAGAGAGTGTGGACCTTACCATTTCCGACTTCGAGAAATTTCTACTCCGTCTGAACAAGTGGTCGGAATCCGCCATAAACCATTCTTTTGGCATCAAAAATTAATTTCTCAGGATCGGTGAGGGGCCCAACTAATTTCGCCATTCTCGGATCAGTTGGGACTTGCTTGTTTGCTTTGTCGCGAATCTCCTTAGAAGGAAAAACAGCCCACCCGAAAACGACAACTTCATCCTCTTTCAAATTCAGTAAATCGATAAAAGAACCAATGCCGGGATGTTTTAAATCTTCACCAACATATTCGAAGTAATCCAAAGCGCCATACTCTTTCCAGATTTTACCGACCTGCTCAGCTACGTTCTTGTATTCGTTGAGATGAGCGCGTGGAATTGGAAGTACGAATCCGTCAATGTAATTTGCCATGGTGAAATCAATTATTCTTCAGCCTGAATAGTCTGTGTTATCTTCTTCGCCTTGTGAGCGAATCCTTCTAGCGTTCATCCTCCTCCAAAATCTTTTTCTTTTCCTTTTCGAATTCTTCTTGTGTGAGGATATTCTCATCGAGCAGTCTTTTCAATTCGCGCAATCTTTCGGCTTTCGTTTTTTTCTGCTCCTTTTCTTTATCAATACCCTGACCTTCTTCAACTTTAGGTGTCAGTTCGTATCTGTGGATTGGTTTGTAATTCATGGCCCACAAGTAGGGCACGAGTACTAAGAATCCACCGATGATCGCTCCAACATTGGCCTCTTCGTCTCGGCAAAAGCTCGAATAAAATGGGTTATAACCTTCTTTCTCCAACCTCACGGTCAGACAAGTTCCAACGATCTTTTTGTCTTTGTATTCGTAAGGCGTTTCTCCTACATGCTCGTCATCGATAAATACCTGAGCCCCGCTCG
Organism: Halocola ammonii; assembly: GCF_049334165.1. Taxonomy (NCBI): domain Bacteria; kingdom Pseudomonadati; phylum Bacteroidota; class Flavobacteriia; order Flavobacteriales; family Halocolacceae; genus Halocola; species Halocola ammonii. The sequence goes on along the minus strand of NZ_JBEGHD010000010.1, from coordinate 42,948 downwards.
GTTCAGAGTGAATCATTGTGGTGCTCGCACAGCTTGCCAAAAAAATGGAACCGATGAGTAGAATCGCAACTGGTTTAAGAATTTTGCTATTTGTGATCATAATTTAATGTGAAATGTTTTGAAGTCTTCGCATAAATCTACTTAGTCCTAATCGATTTTCCTAAATCAGCGAAAACATATCAGGAATACTGTAAGTCGCACTCTTTATGCAAGGAAGCTTCAATTCCTAATAATTGCTCCGTAAAATAGATGAATTTGGGAGGGAGGGTGGGGAATAGGAGTCAAGTTCTAAGTAATTAGAGACACGCGTTTGAAACGCGCGACAGCGGGGCAGGAGACAAGCTGGCCGCTTTCATCCGTTAGTTTTGCTTGCTCGTATTCCCTCACAATTTCTTATGCCTTCTGAAGATCTCCTTCATGCACTTTCAATTTCACACCTCCAGTGGCTACGTTGTAGATCGGGTTGAGCTGCACAATCTCTTCGTCAAACAAATAGCAAGGCACACCTTCACTCTCAAACTTCACTTTTAGCAAGTGAGCTTCAATTGGCGTTTCGAAGGTTTTGATGGTGATTAGGGGCATAAGTATAATTCAATCTTTTGAATTTGGCTGCTAAACAAAATGCTTCTTAATTTTCGCTCTATTCAAAAACCGAATCAACAGAAAGATAGGTGTTGCCCAAACCAAAGCACCGAATACGGCAAAAGCAATAAGGGGCAATTGACCTTGTGCTGCCAGCATCACGGAAAGAGCAACTGTGACAAAGACAATTATTAGAATTAACAATACTGAAACAATCGAGACAAGTCTACTTGCCCACAACTGATACTTTCTAATGAAAATTCCTCCTATCAAAAAGCAGACTCCCAAGGCGATCATTGTCAAGCACATTTCCGAGTAGTGAAAGATTAGAAATGAAAAAGGGTCTTTTGCCACCTGATTAGAATCTTTTAACTCAGGAGCAAAGTCATTAAAATTCCAGGCAAATAATCCCATGCTGTTGCTAAAGATGATAAACCCTGCTAAGAGCGAAACCAGGAGACCGATGGTCTTAATAGATTTTGGTTTATTTTCTTTCATTAATTTTTAGATGAACTGCTTCCCACGCAGCTTGTTCGCAGTGTTCCACAGTTGTTCTTCGATAGAGGTTTCTTTGGTCCTGGCCATGCACTAGTAGTTTCTTTTTGTTGGCTGTGAAAATAGGAAGTTTTAGAGAGGGGTTTCAAAACCGGGTTATCACTGAATCATCTAAATCACAGCTCTATCTTTTTGGCTTTTTTACTCAGCATCTCATGGTATTGTTCTTTCATATCCTTTGGAAGAAAACTGATATCGATAAACTCACGCCACTTCGGCATTGCCTTTTGAAAGCGTGCGAAAATATTATCGAATGCTTTTTGATCGATCTCAAAATGCCCCATAGCCTTTTCAAAATCCGCTCGTCCTATTTTCTTTCTCTTGCCATTTAATGTGAGTGCCAGCTCTTCATCATCTCCTTCCACTACCAATTCAGAGGCTACCATATCATACGCAGGACTAAGGGAATATCCTCGTCCGGGATCCTTGAGCAGGGAGAAATTTTTCATGTGCATATCATTATTTCCGGTAAGAAAACAGAAAACGACCTGTTCGAAAAAGTTAATAATATCGAGCACAGGATTGGCCGAATGCTCCACCAATGCTTTTCCTATCTGTTCATAGGACCCGCGGTACTTGGCCTCCGTTAACCTTTCTGTCAGTTGGCACATATCCTCCATGTGGAATTTTCGTTTGCCATCTCGGTCTATTCGTTTTGTGAGATAGGACAGTTCACCAGATTTTAGTCTTATCAATGTATGGGGCACCGTATCAATCCCGGCTATAGCTGCCAGGTGCATAGTGAGGTCTTCCAACTCCGGTAAAAACGGGTAGTGATCGGAAGGCGGCTTCAGTATATATTCTCCCCAAACTCCCATGATAGTCAGCTTCTGAAGGGCGTCTTTTTCTGACAATTTCTGTAAGCCTAACGACAACTTTGCCTGAACACCTGTTACTGTGGATTGGCTCTTTATTACCTGGTCCGCCAATTCCAGCATTTGATCATTGGTGTATTCCAATAAAGGAGGAACCGATTTACCGAATATCTTCTTGCTGCATTTCGGGTGGAAATCAGATTCCCCGTCTGTAAGTTCCAAATAGCAGTATAAGCACCGATTCATACTCATTCCTTTTTTTCATTAAATATTATTGTCCGGATCTTCGGATGCTTCCAATGACTCTATACTTACTGCTCCGATGCAATCATGACAGGTTTTGAGCAGTATACCCATTCTGTCTCGCGCATTCAGTTTCCAGTTTCTTTCGGCAATATCGAGCAACCAGCCTTCCGGTATCAGGCCGTCAAAAAAAGGAAAGAGTACCTGGTTGTGAAAAGTCGCTTCCTGTAGGGGAAGAGTTAAACTTACCGGTTCTGCATTTTCATGGTTTAGGTATTCATCTCTGTATTTGAAATGATAACCCTCTTCATCTTCTGTGAGGATTCCCGCCCAATGCTTGTGCATAAATACTTTAGCCTTTCTCATTGATCAGTTTATTTCGATTTAAGATGACTGGCCCAAGTTCATATCCGAAAAGCATCAATACCTGATTGACTTTATCCATCTGCAATGATGGCTTGTCGCGCTCCAGCTCTCTCACGAAACGCAGCCCCACACCGGCCTTATCTGCCAGACCTTCTTGAGTAAGTCCCAGTTCCTTTCTTTTCTCTTTCACAAAACTGCTCAACGGCAATTGAGGGTCTTGATTTACAGTTGTCATTAGCCATGAATTTACCCGTTCGGGTATAAATGTACGATTATTTACAGGAAACATACCCTATCGGGTACAAATAATTAGTTCTAGAGTGAGAATGTACCCGTTCGGGTGTGATATTGTTGGCGTTTTGCAGAAATGCGTCTGGTCAGACAGATTATCTCATATCCCGCCTGGTATTGATTTAATGTCTTTATTCAAAAGACTCCACCTTCCCGCGCAGCTTGTTCGCAGTGTTCCAGAGCTGTTCTTCTATTGAGGTTTCTTTGGTCGTGGCCATTCGAGAGTAGTTTCTTTTGTAGGCTGTGAAAATAGGAAGTTTTTGGGAGGGTGGGGGATGAGAGTTAGTAGGGTTAATTGGAGGCACTCGTTACAAACACACGCCAGCTGGGGTAAAGAGGGTTCTACCTCATTCTTATTTCGAGTACTTGATCTGGTTCACGATAGTTTCCCATTTTAATAAACTTTTCACACGAACCTGTTGCTCCTCTTGTGTCCGATATGGTAACTGCATAGTTCATTTTTTCAATTAACTCGCCTTCGAAAAAGAAAAGAGCAAGAAACTCATCTGAATTCATTCCTGTTTTACAATAGTGCCATTCTTCAATATTTTGAGAGAAATCACTTTTTGCTGGAGGCCCCATAATTTGTTGAACTTCGGCTTTTGTCATTCCTGGGCTCAGTAGATGAGAAGCGGATAAGTTTTGTTGAAGGCCGCAAGAGGTAATCAGAAGACCGAGGCAAATCGGTATTAAATATTTTTTCATCCTACTTACTTTAAATACACATTTTTATTTATTACAGTGATAAATGTCTATTCCTTATTAAATTTCTTGTCAAATTTAAGAGTTCAATTCCCCGCCCTACTATGCTTAAAAGCGGCCTTGATAAGATACTGGAATAGAAGTACAGATCGAATCTAGTCCGCCCATCTTGACAAACATTTTTGCCTTTTGATTAAAATTAAACAAGCGGTACAGATGATAACTTGAGGACTTATTTTGTGAAAATAGCAGCTCATTTCGGGAAAAGTAAAAAGGTGTTTCTTTTCCTAACTTAGTTGTTTTCACTTCTATGTATTTATCGGTACCATTTTCATTTCTTGAAAGGATGTCGAAGCCTGCTCCATCTCCTTCTTCTTTAGAGATCCAATGCACTTGATCGGCTAAGCTCTCCTTTCCTGCATGTCGCAATTGCCATTTTTCGTACTCAAGAATGAACTCTTCACCAAGCAAGCCAAGACTTCTGTTGCGCTGTTCTTGCTCAAGATAATTAGTCTTGATTGGACTTCTTGTGTAGGCAGCAACGGGCTCTTTAACAACTCCGGTGCTGACTGGCGGTTGCACAATCAGTTTGTCAAACTCTTTTGAAACTGTTGGTTTATCGATTGTGGTTTCTGCGAACTTTTTGAATTGATCCTCAATATTAAGATGCCCAGTTAAGTAATCTACAACCTTATCCTCCAGTACCTTTTGATAGTTAAAACGAGGTAGGTATCCCTTGATGTAGGGATGACCTAAATTGATGAGTACCGCACTAATATTTTGATGCTTGAATTCAATCGATCCTTCAGACCGATTCGTTAGAAGTGGCAACAGATTTCTTCTATGTTCTGCCTTAGAGTAATTTTTGCCAGACAGCTCTATTGAGAGCATCTCAAAATAATCTGCGACTATAAGTTCAACTTCTATGTCTGACCAAGCATTCATATCAAAATTCAGGTTGTGCTGTTGTGAAGCAAGGCACAACCAGATTCGCTAAATATATTAAAACGACAATTATCAAGAAAAGTGGAGTTTGTCAATGTTAATCAAGTCCAACATTCAGTGAAAAATAGTGCTCCAAGACCTTCCCGCGCAGCTTGTTTGCAGTGTTCCAGAGTTGTTCTTCTATTGAGGTTTCTTTGGTCTTGGCCATGCACTAGTAGTTTCTCTTTTATTGGCTGTGAAAATAGGAAGTTTTTGGGAGGGTGGGGAATAGGAGCTAAGTTCTTGGTAATTGGAGGTGAGCGTTGTAAACGCGCGCCAACAGGGATGCTTTATCCATGATCAAAGCAGTTTTGGATTTCTGATTTGAAGAATTCATCGTATTTATCATTACCTAAGTTGAATACAATGAGATTCCTTTTCGCTCTGGTTAAAGCTGTATAAACTAATTCTGCATTTGTAAATTCCTGATCAGCTTCTTCTTTTTCTATAAATAAAAATAAGGTATTAATTTCCCAGCCTTTAAAACTGTGTGTTGTAGAAAGCTTTAAGGTTCCGGTTTTCATCCAAAAATGGCTCTTCTTAGTCCTTCTTAATTTTTCAATTGCCTTTTCATTTCCTTCGACCTTGTCGAATTCCTCTTGACTTTCAAAGGTTGTAGCAGTTTTCTCGTTCTTTTTTGTTCTTATTAAAAAATCTAATTCCCTAAGGATCTCAACTTTCGAACATAATACCCCGGCATCAGAAGAATGTATTTCGTTTCGATTTAGAACGTCAAAGACCACTTGAAGTAAGTCTTTTGCAGCGAAATTATGAAATGTATGGTACTCGAGAATCCTTTTTTCAAAATCAAATTGAGATAGAAAATTTATTTCATCAAGGTTGTATTTCTGATTGAAAATAGTCTTTTGGAATTTTATGGCCATGTTGCCAATGTTACTCGAAAATCTGTGAGAAGTGTTCAAGGTTTTGTTCCAAACTCCAGGAATTGTTCTCACAATTGGCTCATTGTTTTCATCCATTTGTCGATTGTAGATGTTCTGCTTTTCGTCCCCAAATACTACAAATTCAGTTTCATTATGGGTGAAATATTTAGTAACAATATCTATCCAAGATTGAAGGTAGTCCTGTACTTCATCAATTAAAACAACATCAAACTTTTGTATCCTGTGCTTAACCTTTTCAAAAAAGTTGACATCCTGCCAATTTTCAAGACTGTTTAATGGTAGATTATAGTTATTCGCTTGAGTTTTGAAAAATTGATGGTAGTTAGTTATGTAAAAGTTTGACCAATAAAATTCTTCACGTACATCAGAAATCCTGTCGTGAATATAGTTCTTTAATGATAGGTTGTATGTAAGTATTAAAACTGTTTGTCCTGTTCTAATATGTGCGTTTACTGCTCGTTTTGCTAATACCAAAGTTTTTCCGCTTCCAGCAACCCCTTTTATTTTTCTCCTTGGTCTGATTTCACTTCTTATTAATTCTCTTTGTTCTTTTGAGTAGTTAATCTTAACACCCTCCTCAATCTCGTGAAGAGGGGGTTTTAAATACCTGCGAATACTTTTATACATGGTTTCGTCAAAGTAGAACGACTTGCGGTTGAGCCAGAATTTCGACAATAATTTATTTAGTTCGCTTTCGTTTAGAGAATCTCTTCCTAAAAGCCCAAAGAAACTCACAAATCTTTGGTAACCATGATATTCCTCCGATTGGAAGTCTTTAAGTAAAAAGTCATTTAATTGGGCTTGGTTTGCATTGTGAAAGTATACTGCACAGTTTACAGTTGCCCAGTTATTTTTGCTCTTGACACTTCTTAAAAACAACTCCTCGCTATGCAATTGAAATAGATTGGTTTTGTAGGTTTCTACTTGATTCAATGGTGACTTAATTAATGTGTCATCTTTCATCAAATGCCATTTTGTCCTGTCATCAATATAGTAATGGTCTAAGTTCCAGTCTTTGACTTCAATTAATAAGACACCACTTCCTTTTCGCATAACAGCCAAATCAGGGTTGTCCCCATTTAGAAATGGTTGATAGTAAATTTCATAAGTGTCATCAAGCTTTTCAAGTAAGAAGTTCAAAAGTTTCCATTCACCCTCTGTAGGCTGCACTTTCTGTCTTTTGAGAATTTCTACTTTCGGTTCTAAAATTGCCATTTTGCTTGCTTTGAAATTTCACACAGTGTTTGGTTTACGAAAAGTGGAGGAGAGCGGTTTGTCAAGTGCTGATCGGTTCGGTCAGATTAATTTTATTCAATAGAAAATCAAGTTTAAGATGTCCAAAACGTTCACTTTCAAAATGAACGAAGTGCTTAGCCAAAGATCCATTAGTATCGTTTAGTCTTGAATTGATAGGAGTGCTCAGTGTCCTATCTTGATTATGAATGACCAGGGCTGACCTTACTTGATGCTCCAGATTATTGTTATACAACCACAATAATAAGGCTTCAATGTAACCCAAGTTAAGTATGGGACTAACTCGTGTGTCAGATAATAGAACCTCACTAATAGAATCACTCAATCTCTGCACTGTTATTTCTTTTTTGTCAATTGCTTGATAGAGATCATTTCGTGAAATTTTAAGAAAAACCAAAAGGAATAGAACGTGAGATAATGTGTATTCATTAGCTTTAAATGATGACAAAACTAATCTTGTTAGTGCGAAAATTCTTTCTTGTTTTCTAAGTGGTACAACTGATTTCTCTATAAGATATTGAGCCATCGAAATGAAATGTCTTGGGTCATCACGTACTTCCGAAAATCTACTACGATCTTTTGATTTAAAGAATTCATTGAATTCGTAATATTCAAACAAATATTCGATGAATTGAGTAGCTGAAGGCTTAGGAATTGAATACTCCAAGTCGATAAATCTCCTCAAATATTCGTTACTATTTATTTGTTCACTTCCATAGAACCCTTTGACAGCACTAGACAGATGATTCTTATCAATCGAAAGAACAAAAACAATCCCGGGCACTGAGAAGAAATGCTTAATCTGTTCAAGTACCTCAACTGAGTAGCTTGGACGACATCGATCTAATTCGTCAACAATAAAAATTAATGGTTTTTCATTCTCCGGGTTCTTTACAAATTTTTCTAATTCTTTTCTGAAATCAACTATGGTCTTCTTTTTTGATGAGTATTCTTTAATCTCTTCTTCTAAAATTTCGGTTGATGCTTTGGTGGCATTTTCAATAGCTGTGGTTATTTCTTCTGCGTCAATATATTTATTGGCTATTGCCTTAAAAAGAGCAGGAGCAACATTCTTGACTAAAACAGAACCCTTTTCAATGACGGACTTGAAATTTCGTTTGTTCTCCTTTTGAGCTAAGGATTCTAGCTCTGACATTACGGCAACTAAAGGATTGTTGTCGAAGTCATTTTCCCATGCATTGAAATAGACAGTTTGGAATCCTTCATTTTTAAGGTGTTGCTGCCACATCTTAACGAAAGTCGTTTTTCCAGTACCCCACTCATTGTTTATTGCCAACACAAATCCGTCTGCATAGGTGTTAACGATGTCAGTTAGAACTTTGGCAAAAGGTTCTCTTGAAAGTTTGCAATATTGAAAAGGTTGCTCTACTGGTATTTCTAGTTCTTGGTTCTTGATTTTCATAAGTGCATCATTTTGTTACTTTCAGAGAAGTATCTTTTTAATAATTTCACCAGTTGTCTTTTCGCATTTCTATACAGTCTCTACTTCGATTATTTGCAATGGGTAGTTGTCAATTCGCTCTTGAAAACTCTGAATAACAGAAAACTTTGCGATGTTAGATTTATGCTCACTCAGATGGTTTGTGATGGTTTTACCTTTTAAGTTCGTAGTAACTGCTAGCACGTATGTGATTGAATTCTCTGTGAAGAGCTTATAAAAGGCTTCTCTAGAAATACCATCTACATTATTTGCTCCTTTAGAATATTTGTCAAAAACTTCTTTTATAAAAACCCTATCCGATCTCATATCGTTCCAAAGACGTTGGGCAGAGATAGAAACTTGATTTGTAAGGTCACGAATTTTAGCATCGAAACCATCTTTAACGTGTATCAAGTATAAATTGTCTTCCTTTAAAAATGCTATATCACAAAGCTCAATATTCTGACCTAACATTTTATCCAAGACCCAATAGTTCTCGCGTCCTACGTATTTGAGATTGTAATCTGATTCGCTTTCATTGTCTTTATCCCATGTCATGTCCAAGGGACTTGGATTCAGCTTGTTTCTTTTTATTATTTGCAGGCACTGTTCATTGATGTCTTCAATAAATCCTCCTTTTACTTTGTACCAATTATTGTCTATAATAAAGTAGGGATGTTTTCCAATTGGGACTTCACACGTAAGATGATTTATAAACATAGCCTCTGTTTTTTTGATCTTACCAACGTATCCTTTTATTCTAACCCCAAGGAGAATACTTCTGAAATTATACTCATCTGTGTTTTCAATGAGGTTATGAACATGCTTGAGAACAGATTGATAAATTTGGGTTCTGTCATGTGTTTCGAAAAAAGCTTTTTGTGCTCCTTTGAGATAAGCTTTATATGAATCGCACTCATAAAATTGCTGCCATTTACTAGGATGAATGAAGTCGTAGTCTAGTAGCTGAGACAAATTCGTTTTTTGATTTGATAGCCTTACGATGTCATCCCTCAGATGATTTAAAAGTGCCGGTAAAAGATTACTTTGAATTATATCATTATCTGTCACTTTCTCAAACCGACTCAATGAAGTCGAACTTTCAGTGTCCAATGCCTCATTTATCCGTATAATAAGCTCATGTAATTGATTAAATGAAATCTTCCATTTAAGACAGAAAGCGGAACCTATTTCTAAGTATATGTTCTCAGAATCATCAAAGTCAATAAAGTCAAAGAGAGAGTCTCTTAAATCTTGGCGAAGTCGCAAGTAAAATTTTTTCGGTACTCGACCAATGCTAAGTACATCTTGAAGTCTTTGTTCGTTCCTAAATGTTTTCTGTTCAGAAGTTAAGTTGCCTGAGACTCCACGAGAAATTTCAGTATGCACAATATCGATAGCAGGGTCTGCAATTTTTTCATAGAGGTCTAATCCAAATGATTCATTGGAAAATCTTTTGATGACTGAAATACCAACTCCTCCTATAATTGCGAATATTCTCTTTTCAATTTGTATAAACAGAGCAAAAGAGGTGCTTTTCACGGTGAAGTCGCTTCGCTTGATAAGTTCTTCAGGAAGAAAGTCTTTCCACACAGATTCCTTGTCTTTTTCATAAAAGGTATATAACCTATAAGTACACTGTTCTATTTCTACGGAATTCTCAAAGTGAGAAACTTCATAATCAGACTTGAAATTTTCCTTATGATGATCAAGAATATGATCGATAACCCTTGAGTAATTTCCCCTAAAATCCTTGAACTCGTGGAAGTCCAAATTGATCTGATATACTTTTACATCGTTGTATGATTGATTGAACATGGTGTTTAGTATTAGTCACAATCCCTTTATAAATTTTAGAATTGTCAGTGGCAGTGTAAATTTCCAGAGCTAACTTCATCGGATAAGCCTCTTGTTCCCCGCACAATGTAGGATATTTTAGAATTTCAGAAAAGCGTAGGAGGAAGGTAGTTGGAGAGAAGGGGAGTTGGCCAGCCGATCAATGACAAATCATCTCAGTCCGTTGCTTGTCGATCTTCGGGCTGACGAAGGGGACTCCGAGGTTCATGCCGCGGAGGATGAAAAGCACACCAATTAACACAATGAAAATGGGGATGAAGTGACGCACCTTTTGGGTGAGTGTGGCTTTTACCTGGTTGCCGAAAACACTCATGGCGAGCATCAGCGGCACGGTGCCGAGTCCGAAGGCTACCATAAAGAATCCGCCTTCAACGGGCGTGGCCATGGCTGTGGCTCCGGCAATGGCCATGTAAACCAGGCCGCAGGGGAGTAGTCCGTTGAGCAAGCCGATAGCAAAAAGGTTGGTGTTGCTCTGCCTGCTGAGTCGCTTGCCGAGCTGGCCTTTCACCTGGCCCAGCCACAGGCTAAAGCGCGGAGTGAGCGATGGCGTGCGGTGGTTGATCTTGGGCCACACCACACTGAAAACCATGATGGCGCCAACGATGATTGAAATCCACTGCTGAAAGCCGGCCATGGCAAAGCCGTAGCCGAGCAATCCGAAAATCACACCGAGCGAGAAATAGGTGAGAAGACGGCCTCCGTTGTAGAGTAGACTGCCAAAAATTTTGGTTCGCTCGCTGGTGCGATTTAGCGGAAGTGCAAAGGCGATGGGACCGCACATCCCGATGCAGTGAAAGCTCCCGATGAGCCCAATTGTTATGGCGGTCCAAAGTTCCATGTAACTATCGAATCACTACAATTTCTTCAGTGAAAAAGTCTTTTCCATCAGCTTTCCAGTTCACTTTAATTCTGTACTTGCCGGCTTTAAACCTTGCCTTATCGATGGAGTAAACGTTTTCCGTTCCGTCAACAGTTTCCTCAAAGTCCAATGACTCATTAGATGGCCTAAAGCAGTTCACCGTTCCTGTGATTCGCGTACCATTCTCATGAGGGAAAACGATTGACAGCAATTCGTTTGATTGCTCCACTCGTAAGTCCCTGTCGAGGTTCTCAGCTCGCTGTCGGCTGTCGATCTGCGATTGGTAAGCGATCTCTTTGGCGTAGTAGTCTTCGGTTACGAGGTCGTACTTTTCACCGAAGCTTTTTACCACCATAAAAATGATGAGCCCGATGAAGCCGATGTAGAGTATCGCGATTTTAGTTCCCCAGTTGAATTTCATTTTACTGTGTTTTTACAGGTGCCAAAAAAGTGGTTTCCGTCTTATCGAGCAGGTTGCCGTCTTTGTCGTAAACACCCAATTCTATTGTCGACTTTCTTTCAGTCAAATCAGCTTTGTTGAGAATAATGAAGAACGAACCTTCTGCCATCGACTCGGCTGTGATTTCTGTTGTGCTGTTGCCGAGAACTTCCACCTTTCCGTCCATGTCTATCAACCTAAACTCTGCAGGAATATCTTCGAAAGTCTTGTTGATCACCTTGTAGTTGTAGAGGTTGCTGATCTCGTTGTTTTCGCGGATCTGGTACTGTTGGCCCGGAGTTTTCAAAACCGTGGCCTGCACGTCAGATCTGTTAAAAAGGAGGAAACTGACCAATCCCAAAATGAGAATGAGCACAATGCTGTAGCCGATGCTTCGGGCGGTAAACTTCTTGTGTTTCTTGTTGACGATGCCTTCTTCGGAGTCGTAGCGGATCAATCCCTTCGGAAGGTTCACGCTTTCCATGATGCTATCGCAGGCATCGATGCAGGCGGTGCAGTTCACGCACTCCAGCTGCGTTCCGTTGCGGATGTCGATTCCTGTTGGGCACACGTCCACACACTGGTGGCAGTCGATACAGTCGCCTTTGCCCACTTCGTTGCGGTCTTCGTTCTTTCTGAATTTGCCGCGCTTTTCACCTCTGATGAAATCGTAAGCCACCACGATCGAGCTCCTGTCGAGCATCACACTTTGCAGCCTTCCGTAAGGGCAGGCTACGATGCAGACTTGTTCTCTAAACCAGCTAAACACCCAGTAAAACACTCCGGTGAAAATCAAGATCGAACCGAGTCCGGCAAGGTGTTCGGATGGTGGGTCTGTGATAATCCCAATCAACTCTTCGGAACCGATGATGTAAGCCAAAAAGGTGTTGGCGATCAAAAATGAGATCAGAAAGAAGATCCCGTGTTTCATCACTTTCTTGCGAATCTTCTCCGCATTCCACGGCTGCTTGTTGAGCCTGCGCTGGTGCTTGTAGTCGCCTTCTATCCAGTACTCGATTTTCCGGAAAACCATTTCCATGAAAATGGTTTGGGGACAAACCCAGCCACAAAAGAGTCGGCCAAACACAACGGTGAAGAGCACGATGAAAATGATCCCCGCCAGCATGATCAGAACGAAGATGTAGAAATCCTGTGGCCAGAAAACCTGACCGAAGATGATGAACTTTCGTTCGATCACATTGATCATCAACAGAGGCTGACCGCCAATGCGGATGAAAGGACCGGCAAAGAGAAATGCCAGAAGAAGCACGCTAACCCAAACCCTCGCATTGTGAAACTTGCCGCTGGGCTTCTTCGGATAGACCCATTTTCGTTTCCCCTCCTCATCGACAGTGCCGATGGTGTCGCGGAAACTCTGGTCCATGTATTCTTCTTTGTTCTTTTTATCGTCCATCACAAATTGTTGTCTTTCTTCTTCACCTTCAGATCTAAAACTGCTACTGCCTAAGACTGCATAGTTTCTTCCTGAGCTGTTTCTTCAGAGTCGCCTTCCGCAGGTGTTTCTTCTGTTTCACCTTCTTCTTCAGGAACCCAAATCTCTCCTTCAGGCTCTTTGGCATCCGGTGGGTTGGTTCCCTCAATGCTCATGATGTAGCTCGCCACAATTTGAATGTTCTCCGGGCTGAGCTGGCTTTCCCACGGGATCATCCCTTTTTCGGGCACTCCGTTCTTGATGGTAGAGAAGATGTTTTTGATTCCTCCTCCGTGCTTCCAGTACTGGTCGGTGAGGTTTGGGCCGGTTCCGCCACCCCCGTTCACACCGTGACAGGTAGCACAGTTGGCCACATATATTTTCTCTCCTTTTTCCCAAAGCACGGGGTCGGTGACTTTTGTCACGTTGTCTTCTGTGATAGCATCTTCCGCAGCACCTGCAGCTTCCTGGTTGGCCATAGCCATCGCCATCTCAGCCTCGTATTCTTCGTGCGATAGTTGCGCAGTGCCAGTAACGTGGAAGCGAACGAGGTAAACCACAGCGAAAACGATAGTCGCGTAGAACATGTACTTCCACCATGGTGGCAGGTTGTTGTCGAGTTCACGAATACCATCGTAGTTGTGATCGAGCATCACCGTTTCTTCCTTGTCAACATCCACGCGGTCTGTCAGGTGGAGAGAGTTGATGATGTTCAATTTCAAAGGCACTTCTGTGTGTCCCTCCGAATGCATCAATTCAGCCAGGTTTTTGTAAGCTCGCCTCATCAGCAAAATGGTGATGAAGAGGAAGATGATCACAAAAATGAGCAGTCCGAGCATTGTTTTAGTTAGCTCAAACTCTCCGCCCATGTTTGGCGTTTGCGGTTGGGCGCTAGCAGTAAGTGCAGCTCCAAAAGTGAGAATCGTGAGAATCGCTTTTGCAGCACCGCCACCGGCTGTAGCTTTTGTTTCTTCGATTCGTTTGTTCAGATCGGCAATACTGTAGGCAATTCCGCGAACGAGTAGGAGCATGATGCCGATAACGGTAAGCAGGATCACGAGAATCCAGATGTCTGGAACCCCCGATTGCTCCGCAGCTTCAGCCATTGCTTGTTGCGCTTCGGTCATTTCGGCTGTGCCGGTAGTGTCTGCCGCGGTCGTTGTGTCTGCCTGAGCCAAAGTTGTTAGCGGCAGCGTCAAAATAATCGATAGTATAAAAAGTAACTTCTTCATGACTCAGCGTTTCAAAGGGTTTTCGTTTTCATCGTCTTCAAGTGGAAGAGCTGCCATCGTCTTCACATCTGCTTTTCTCATGCGGAAAACCCACACAAAAAGAGCAATGAAGAAGATGAAGAATATGAGGAAGCTGATCACCGGGAAAATTTCGATCCCACCGATCGTGTCCATGGTATGTTTGATAAATTTCAGCATGGTTTATTCGTTTTCTGCGGTTTTACTTTTCTCGATGTCTGTTCCCAGCCTTTGCAGGTAGGCGATGAGTGCGATGATTTCGTCATCCGGCTCAGCTACAAATCCATCCTGCTTGAGGAAGTCTTCCATGTCGGCAACAATCTCGTTGGCCTGGTTCATTAGGTCAACATTAGCTCGCTGAGCATAGTCGTCTGCATAAGGTACTCCGAGCGTGATCATCGCATTAATTTTAGCCGCTGTGGTTGATGTGTCGATTTTGTTCTCTAGCAGCCACGGATACTCCGGCATGATAGATCCTGCAGATACACTTCGCGGATCGTAGAGATGCTTAAACTGCCATGAGTTTGGCTTTTTCAGCTTGGCTGTTCCCTCACGAGCGAGGTCGGGTCCGGTTCGCTTAGATCCCCAAAGGAATGGGTGGTCGTAGACAAACTCTCCGGCTTTGGAGTACTCACCGTAGCGCTCAGTTTCGGAGCGGAATGGACGAACCATTTGGGTGTGGCAACTCACACAGCCTTCCTGGATGTAGACGTCCCGACCGTGCAACTCGAGTGGAGTGTAGGGCTGCACGCTGGAGATCGTTGGTACGTTAGATTTCACGAGGAAAGTAGGCACCATCTCGATGATTCCACCGATGAGGATCACAATCAAAGATCCGATGAGGAGCATCGTTGGTTTTCTTTCGAACCATCTGTGCCAGTGATCGTCTTTGTGCTCTTTAGTCAACTTGGTAAGTGGAGCCGCTTCAGCTTCTTCGTTTTTAATGAAAGACCCTGAGCGGGCAGTTTTCCAAAGGTTGTAAACCATTGCTACCACACCGATGTAGTAGAGCAATCCACCAATTCCGCGGTAAGCGTACATCGGGATGATGTTGGTCACTGTTTCGAGGAAGTTCGGGTAAACCAGGAATCCATCTTCAGTGAAGTCGTTCCACATTTGGCTTTGTGCAAATCCAGCCCAGTAGAGTGGGATGGCGTAAAAGAGTATTCCCAACGTGCCAATCCAGAAGTGGAAGTTGGCCAGTTTCATAGAGTACAATTTCGTATTGAAAAGTACCGGCCAGAGGAAATAGAGCATACCAAAAGTCAGGAATCCGTTCCAGCCGAGGGCACCTACGTGTACGTGAGCCACGATCCAATCGGTAAAGTGGGCGATAGCGTTTACGTTTTTGAGTGACAGCATTGGTCCTTCAAACGTGGCCATACCGTAGGCCGTAATAGCCACCACAAAGAACTTGAGCACTGCACTGTCGCGCACTTTATCCCAGGCTCCGCGAAGTGTTAACAGTCCGTTGATCATACCACCCCATGACGGAGCGATGAGCATTACCGAGAACACAACTCCCAGTGACTGAGCCCAGTCTGGAAGGGCAGTGTAGAGCAAGTGGTGAGGGCCGGCCCAGATGTAGAGGAAGATCAGAGCCCAAAAGTGAATAATCGAAAGTCGATAGGAAAAGATGGGTCGGTTAACGGCCTTGGGTACGAAGTAGTACATCAACCCCAGGTATGGAGTGGTGAGGAAGAAAGCCACTGCGTTGTGGCCGTACCACCACTGCACAAGTGCATCCTGCACTCCGGCATACCACGAGTAGCTTTTAAGGAAGCTCACCGGAAGCTCAAATGAGTTGACGATGTGGAGAACCGCTACGGTCACAAACGTTGCGATGTAGAACCAGATGGCTACGTAGAGGTGGCGCTCTCTTCTTTTGAGGATTGTAGCGAACATGTTCCATCCAAATACCACCCAAATCAGCGTAATGGCAATGTCAATGGGCCACTCCAGCTCCGCGTATTCTTTGGAAGTGGTGTAGCCCATCGGGAGAGTGATCACGGCCGAGACGATGATCAGTTGCCATCCCCAAAAGTTGATTTTACTCAGCAGATCGCTGTACATTCTCGCTTTGAGGAGTCGCTGCAGCGAGTAGTAAACTCCCGCAAAAATCCCGTTACCCACAAATGCAAAAATCACCGCGTTGGTATGCAGTGGTCGAATGCGGCCAAAAGAGGTGTACTCAATGCCGAAATTTAATGCTGGAAAAACTAACTGAAAAGCTATCAGCAGTCCTACCAACATACCAATAGCGCCCCAAAAAATGGTGGCATTGGCAAACATCTTTACAATTTGGTTGTCGTAGCTAAACTTGTCAACCTTGGCGGCCGTGGTTGCTCCGGCCAGCTGTTCACTCTGATTCATCTTTGTTTGATTTCTTTTTGTCGTCAAATAACATGCGGATAGATGGCGTGTAGTTGTCATCGTACTGACCAGAGCGCACGGACCAGATGAAGGCTATGAGAAAGCCTGAGGCCACTGTGAGACTTGCGATGATTAGTAAAATGAGTACACCCATTGTTCTTTAATTTGGAACAAAGATGCCGCGAGCATAGCGCAGAGAAAATGACGAATGTCAGGTTTTGCTATGCGATTGGTTAGGGAGGGTTTCTGAAGAAAGGTAATTGAGTAGACTAAGTGGATTGAGGTAATTGAGGAAGTGCTTGATCACAATTGTGGTCTCAAGACTCAAACTGCTGCGGCTCGCCCCTTTAGGGGGATGGGGGCGCGGCTGACTAGGTAATTGGGTGAATTAGGGTAAATGAGGTAATTTAGGAAGTACTCGATCCTACCTCTCTCAAGACTCAGACTGTCAAGTCCTCCCCCGCCTCGTGCCTCGGCACCCCCTCCGAAGGGGGATATTGCGTTGCTCAACTCCAATCAGCCTTCTAATCAAAATGCTTCAAGTCAATTATTTCCCATTTAAAAGCAAAAGTTTGATCGATTGCTGTCCCCCGCTGGAGGGTGTGGCCGCAGGCCGGGGGAGGACATTTTTTGTGAAAAAGATAGATTGAGTAACAAAAGTATTGAGGCTTAAAACGGAGGTCCTTGAGTGATTCTGACGGAGGAAGAATTGTATCGACAGGCCGGGTTCGAGAGTTGGATATTTTTAAACACTTCACTTCGATACAATCCAGGCCACTTCGGTACGATCCTCCCTTTAGTCGGATCACTCAGTGGACAAACCTGGATCACTCAGTGACCGACTTCGTTACAACACCTCCTTTGATTGATGCCACTCAGTGACCGATGTATCCTTAATGAACCAAAGAGCTCCGCGTTCTCTGTGCTTTACCTCTGTGAGCTCTGTGAGAAACGTCATGGTCCGGTACAACAGCGGAAATTGGAATATGAAGAATTGAAGAGTCATTAAGTATTGCTTAACCCTCTAAAGAAAACCTTATCGCCTTAAACCTGTGCTGAACTCGTTTTAGTATGTTAAAAATCGTAGTTGCAAGTCTCTTTAATCAAAAGTCACGTCAAAGCTTTTGATCTCTCCATCGCGTTTCACTTTGACTTCAACTGTTTGGCCGGGTTCGAACTTGCCGAGTGCTTCCATGTAGGTCATCATGTCGGTGATTTCGAGATCGCCCATCTGAACAACCACATCGCCTTTTTGAATTCCGGCATTTGCCGCTGGTCTGCCATCGCTGGTGCCGTCAATGCGCATTCCTTCACCGTCAAATAAATAATCGGGAACCACACCTAGTGTTACTTTGAAAGCAGGGGTGTCGCTGGCGCTTTGATCTTTTGTTTTAGTAAACTCTAGTTTGCCATCGTCTTCTAAGTTTTCGATAACAGTCTCCATGAATTCGACTACACTGAGAATTCCTTCGTAGTTGATCTTATCGAAATCGTCAGTCGGCTTGTGGTAGTCTTCGTGCTGTCCAGTGAAAAAGTGGAGCACAGGAAGTCCTTCGTTGTAGAAAGAAGTGTGGTCGGAAGGGCCAACTCCAGATTCGGTTGTTACAATTTTAATGCTGTCCACAGAAATGGAGTCGAGCATCGGCATCCAGGCCGGTGAAGTGCCAACTCCGTTGATCGCCACGGTGCGGTCTTCTTTTAGTCGCCCTACCATGTCCATGTTGAGCATGTAGTTGATCTCTTCGAGTGGAATAGTCGGGTTCTTGGTGAAGTAGTTCGATCCCCAGAGACCGTTTTCCTCTCCGCTAAAAGCGATGAAAAGTACGTTGTTGTTGAGTTCTTTTTGTTTGAGTCGCTCTGCGAGTAGAAGCAATGCAGCCACGCCACTGGCATTGTCGTCTGCTCCGTTGTGGATGGCAGAGTCACCAGTGAAAAGTGAACCAGCACCGCCATAACCGAGGTGGTCGTAATGTGCTCCGATCACAATCGTTTTTTCGGCATTCTTGTCGAGGTAGCCAATCACGTTTCTTCCGGTAACGGGCTTCACTGTGCCCATTCCCAAAGTGGTGCTGTCACCGCGATCCATTTTGTGAGGAACGGCTTTGGGGTTTTTGGTGAAATCCTGAAAGTAGCTACTGTCACCCTTTGCTTGCAACCCCAGGTTTGCCATTCTGCCACCGATGTAATCAGCTGCCATTTTCTCGCCTTCTGTTCCAGTTTGGCGACCTTCCAGTGAGTCAGATGCTAAAAGCTCGATGTCTTGCTGAAGTTGCGCTTTCGGATCTTTAGAATTTTGTTCCGAAGATCTGTTTGTACCACAGGCTACAAGGGCCAGAGAGAGAAGTAGAGCGAAGTATTTCATTTCAAAATTTATTTGATTGCGACAAAACTACAAACTAATGACAAAGCAATATCTAGAGCTTTTTATTTTCGCAAAGTCAAAAATCAAAATAAGAAATGAAAAAAGCGATTTATCTACTCGTAGCCGGTGCTGCTCTTTGGGCGGGATGCAATGGTTCCCAATCTTCTGATGATAACACAGCTTCTCAAGAGACTGAAGCAAATGAAGTAAAAGAGGAAGAACAAGATTCCATCCCATACATTTTCCCAGAGGAACAGAAATATTTCAAAAGCTTGAGAAAGCTCACCGCTGGTGGCGACAATGCTGAGGCTTACTACAGTTTCGATGACTCCAAATTTGTCTTTCAGGCGACAAACCCAGAGTGGGGTGCGGAGTGCGATCAGATTTTTGTGATGGACATCAGCGAAGGGGCGATCGACCAAGAACCAAAAATGGTAAGCACCGGTAAGGGAAGAACAACCTGCTCTTACTTTTTGCCTGGTGACACCACTGTGATTTACGCTTCTACACATCTTGAGCACGACAAATGTCCACCGGTGCCCGAGAGAAAAGAAGGCGGAGCTTACGTGTGGCCCATCTACGAGGAGTTCGACATTTTCACAGCTGACCTCGATGGAAATATTGTCAATCAATTGACAGACACACCGGGTTACGATGCAGAGGCTACCGTTTCTCCTCAAGGTGATAAAATCGTTTTCACGTCAATGCGTTCGGGCGACCTCGAACTTTACACCATGAACATTGATGGGTCTAACGTTCAGCAGGTAACCGATGAGCTGGGTTATGACGGAGGAGCTTTTTTCTCTCCCGATGGTACAAAACTGGTTTTTAGAACTTCTCGTCCTAAGACTGATGCAGAAATTAAGAAGTACAAAGACCTCCTCGATGAAGGACTTGTGGAGCCAACGAACATGGAAATTTATGTATGCAACGTGGATGGAAGCGATATGCAGCAGGTGACCGATCTTGGCCAGGCGAACTGGGCTCCATTCTTTCATCCTTCGGGCGAAAAGATTGTCTTCTCTTCGAACCACGAGTCGAAGCGAGGCTTTCCGTTTAATCTTTACATGATTAATGTAGATGGAACTGGTCTGGAGAAAATTTCACACAGCAAAACATTTGATGCTTTTCCTGTATTTTCGAATGATGGAAAGCACCTTGTGTTTTCTTCGAACAGAAACAACGGAGGAAACCGCTCAACGAACTTGTTTATTGCTGAATGGAAAGAAGGGAAGTAAAGAAAAAAAACGAAAAGGACGAGAGTCAAGATGGACGGAAGGAGGGAGACTCTAAGCTGAAAGCCTGGTTAAAGAAAATTGGAGTAGCTGGTTTTCTTTTCTTCCTGATTAAAGGAATTATTTGGCTGCTAGTTTTCTTTGGACTATTTGAGCTAGTGAGTTGTTAGGAAAAATTCGAAATAAAAAAAGGTCGTGAGTTGCTCACGACCTTTTTTGTTTGAATGCTTTTATGAAAGGCAACTAGCTGTTAGACTGTCCTTCTGGCGTCACCTGAGCCTTGATGGTCAGGATAGTTTGAACCGGGTCGGTGTTTCCGGTTACGGTTACCTTTTTCGTTTGGCTGTTCTTCTTTCCTTTAGAGTTAAAAACCACTTTGATCTCTCCTTTTTCTCCTGGAGCAATTGGGTTTTTAGGGCAATTAGGAACGGTACATCCACAAGACCCTTTACACTTCTCCAAAATCAATGGATTGTCTCCAGTGTTGGTGAAAGTGAAAACGTGCTCTGGGCTATCTCCTTCGTTGATCGTTCCAAAATCGTGATTGTACTCGTCAAACTTGATAGAAGTAACTGGCTGGTTTTGTGCCTGTTCTTTCTTCTGGTTTTCCAACAAGTCCATTTGTTGCTTGCCATCTTTAGCAGCTTTTTGTTCGGTTTGCATCTCGCGACTTTTCTTGGTGTCGTTTCCTTTGTCATTAGCTGACAACTGGTAAGCAAAAACTCCGAGTCCTACGGCTACTGCAGCTAGCAGTATGATTTTGATTCCGTTTTTCATTGTTTTAAAGTTGTTTTGAATTTCTGATGGTCAAAGTTAATAAAATCAATTTTCCAATTTCGAATACGCCAGGTCGAGCTTTTCGAAAGTTCCATCCTGAAGCGCTTCGATTGCTCTGTTGTAAGTGGCGTTTAGCTCGTTTATCACCTGATAAAAAGTGGAGTAGTCGTAGAGATTGCGAGCGATAAGGGCTTTTAGCCTTATTTCAATAACCTCTTCGGAATTCTCGAATCCGGCTTCGTCAAATTCCACTTCTTTGCTTTCTGCGTAAGCGATTAATTCTTTTTTCAGCTCCTCATCAACCTTGTAGTTTTTCACGAAATCTTCGGCCGATTTGAACTGATCAGCGAGCTCATTTCTGTTTTTGTCCATGTAGTTGAGCACGAAAGAATTTGTTAGGCCTCTTCGCACGAGTTGAGAGAAATACTCTGAAGTTCCGGAAGTGTCGAGGGGAACAAAAATGTCTGGAAAGATTCCACCTCCACCGTAAACCACTCTCTTCTTGATATTGGTTTGATAGCGCAGTGAGTCTGGAAAGTCAATACTGTCTGGATGCCACAGCTCTCCGTGTTCGATGCGTTCAAGCTTTTCTCTTCTGTAGGCTTCAATGCCTTCATCGTAAGGTTTCTGAATGCAGCGACCGCTTGGCGTGTAATATTTTTGAACGGTGAGACGAACTGCAGATCCATCTGGAAGGTTTACCGGACGTTGTACAAGTCCTTTTCCAAAGCTTCTGCGTCCCATAACCAGTCCGCGATCCCAGTCCTGAATGGCTCCGGAAACAATTTCGCTTGCCGAAGCTGATCCTTCGTCAATCAAAACAACGAGTTTCCCTTTTTCCCAAAGCCCTTCGCGTGTCGAAAACACTTCGTTCTTAGGAAAAGCTCTTCCCTGAGTGTAGACGATCATTTGATCTTCAGGCAAAAATTCATCGGCCATTTCAATTGCAGTATTCAACAATCCACCGCCATTTCCCTGAAGGTCGAGTATCAACTCTTGCATGCCTTGCTCTTTGAGATCCACTATGGCCTCTTGCAACTCCGACATGGTAGTTCTGGCGAACCGGTTCACTTTTACGTATCCGATTTCCGGAGTAGCCATGTAGGCCGCATCCACACTGTAGATTGGAATTTTATCGCGAATAATTTCGAAGTCGAGAATTCTCTTTACGCCACCTCTTTTTATGCCGACTTCCACTTTTGTGTCTTTCGGTCCTTTGAGCTTGTCCATCACATCGCGGTTGGTGATACCGATACCAGCAACGTTTTCTCCTTCGATCTCCACAATTTTATCTCCGGCCATAATTCCCACCTTCTCGGAAGGACCGCCAGAAATCGGAGCAACTACAAATATGGTGTCCTTAAGAATGTTGAACTGAACTCCGATTCCCTCGAAATTCCCATTGAGTGGTTCGTTTGCTGCTTTTAAGTCTTCTTTAGAAAAATAGGTCGAGTGCGGATCGAGATCCTCGAGCATGGAGCGGATTGCCTCTTCAACCAATTCATCACCGTTCACAGAATCAACGTACATGTGCTCGATGAAATAGAGAAGCGTCTGAAACTTCTTGGTTGTTTTGTCGGGGTCAAATTCCTGCTCCTGAGCGCTAACCGGGAAGATTAAACCCGCTGAAAGAACCAGGGTTAGGAGGATCGTTCTAATATTTACCTTCATCTTATTTATGGCTTTTATATAAATACGTTCTAAAGTTAATAATAAGGTGTTTGTGGTCTGTTAATTTGAGTTAAGCGGTAAAGATGGCCAAATCGACTGGCCTGACCGAAGTCGCAGGTGAATTCTTTTTGTAAGAATAAACTTACCAACGATTTGTTTCGAGCGAATCGAAACTCACCGAGGTGTCGTTCACTCGCTTGTAATCGTAAACACTTTTTGTACCGAATTTCCAGATTCATCAATTAAAGTGAGCTGATGTTCACCGGCAGTCGCAAATATCTCCATGTGGTGGATCTCATTTGTTTCCCCTAAAAACTCATTGTCGAGGTGCCAGTAGATGGTAGAGTTCTGCTGTCGGTGCGTAGCTTTTGCCACTAGCTTGCTTCTTTCAGATTGCAGCGTGATGGGCAGGTAGACGGTTTCACCGCCTTTGGGGTAGACCATGTCCATGATTTCTTTGCCCGCCTGATCTTCACATCCTTCCAACCACGGAGGAAGTAGTTTGTAGTCCTGATGGTTGCGTGCGTAGTACCATTCTGGAACAGGGGGCAGCAAAAACCACGGTTGGTGATTCATTTCAGAAACTGGGTAGCACTCGCTGGTTACTCTGTAATTTTCCTGCCGGTCGAGGTGCACGGTTTTGTGAAACGGACAGGCGGTGGTTTTCATTCCTGCTGTAGGAATCCAAAGTGTTTCTCCTGGAGGACAACTTTCTGATACCTTGTATCCGCTGCTTGCACAGACTTCTACTTGAGTCATTTCATCAAAAGGCTTTGAAAACCAGTCGGAGGCTGGCAGCTGTCCAAACAAGTCGAAAAGAACAGGGGCCGCAACTGTGACACCAGAAAGTCCCGGTCTGCCCTCGCCATCTGCATTTCCCACCCACACCGCAACCACATGATCTGGAGTCACTCCAACTGCCCACGCATCCCGGTGACCGAAGCTGGTACCTGTCTTCCAGGCTACTTTTCTACTCGAACCAAACGACTTCCAGTTGACCTGGTTTTCTGGGCGCGTGAGTTCCTGCATAGCCTCAAATGTCTGATAGATAGAAGCCGCACTAAAGATTCCCTGCTCTGAAAGTTTTTGATCGCTTTTTTCCTCAGGTTTTAAAAATGCCAGGCGCTGATAATCTCCGGAATCATAGCGGCCATTGTAGTCAGTGTAGTGGTTGAGGGTAGAAGCCAGGCCGCAGTAACTTTGTGCCAGGTCCCAAAGTGTGACTTCGGCACCTCCAAGAATCAGTGACAGGCCGTAGTGGTTCGCAGATTTGTCGACAGTTTGTAATCCAATTTTCTTTAGTCGGTAGTGAAATTTGTGGATTCCGTGTTCTCGAAGCATTCGCACACTCGGAATATTGAGCGACATGCTAAGAGCGCGATCGGCAGGAACAGCACCGCGAAACTTCTCATCGTAGTTTTTGGGAGCATAACCATCGAAATTGACAGGTGTGTCAAAAACCAGACTCTTCTGGAGCATCTCACCATCGGTCAGCATGGCAGCATACAGAAATGGTTTTAAAATGCTACCGCTACTTCGCGGACTGTTTGCAATGTCGACAAACGGACTGTGATCTTCTGAGCTGCTTGCGTTTCCAACGTAACTGAGCACTTCTCCGGTTTTCACATCTGCCACAATACAAGCTACATTGTGGATTCCGTTACTGCTCAGTTTCCGGACATGGTTCTCAAGAATGCTCTTCGACTTTTGTTGGAGCTCTTTTTTAAGAGTCGACTTAAAAGCCTGCCCACTGCCTTGCTCTTTTTCGCATCTTGTCATCAGGTGATGGGCAAGCTGGGGTAGAGGGTGCGGTTTGCTGGGCAGTGGCTCTATCTTTGCCAGCGCACAAGTCGTACTGTCTATATGGCCGGCACTTTTCAGCTCATCAAGAAGTCGGTTTCTTTTTCTCAAAAGCTCCGAATCGTTTTTCCCTGGAAAAATAAGCGAAGGAGCGTTTGGCAGAACTGCAAGCGTTGCGGTCTCAGCCCAGGAAAGCTGATAGGCCGATCTGTTGTAGTATCTCCAGGCGGCAGTTTCCAGTCCCACCACGTTTCCTCCAAACGGTGCATGGGAGGCATAGAGGTTTAAAATTTCATCTTTGGTAAATCGGCTTTCTAGCCTGACTGCTCTAAATACTTCCAGCAGCTTTTCGAAAATTGTCCTTTCGGGGTTGTTTCTGCTGAGACGTACGACCTGCATGGTAAGAGTGCTTCCCCCGCTCACAACCTTACCTTCAGAGATGTTTTGTTTCAGTGCCCGTGCGATTGAAGGAAGGTAAAAACCCGGATGACTTCTGAAGTTGCGATCCTCAAACTGGATGATACACTTTTCAAATTTTTCTGGAATGCTGTCGGAAAGCGGAAATCGCCATTGACCATCGGTGGCAATATGGGCAGAGAGGAGCTTGCCTTCCCGGTCTTCGATGGTTGTGCTGTAGGGTTTGTCGAAAAGATTTGATGGTAGGCAAAAGAAAAAGAAAACCGAAGCTATCAGAAAAACCGACAGCAAGAGCCATTTGAACATTTGAGTTGTTACTTTTCTTAAATCGGTTTTCATGAATTTTTTGATACTTGATCTCCAGCCTGTCGGCCCTATTAGCGATAGGGTAAACCCATTTATAAGTGTATAACGCACGCAAATAAAACTATTCTCAAAGTTGAGTAGAATTTTTTTGTCGAATGAATGACACGTCAGAAGATTCGTACAAGAGTTGTCGACACTTCCAATTGGCAAGTGCGCTTTTAAATTCTACTTTTGAGATCAAAATTTCGAAATAGAAACTCTCAAACCAGATTCATGCAAAAGATCTACTTTTCTCTCATTGCGATTGTTTTACCTCTGGCGATGTTAGCGCAAATGCCAAATCAGGCAGAGCGACCAACAAGCTTTCAATTAGAAGAATACTTAGTGCCCATTACAGATGTTGTGGAATTTCAGGAGCCGGATATGGAGGCCATTGCCGCAGAAGATGCGGCTGTAGAAGCCGAAAGTGGGCGTTACAACATTGCTCGTAAATTAGAGACTCAGGCCAACCTTCAAAACGTTGGTCAGTGGCAAATGCTCAACGATGGATCGCGTATTTGGAGAGCGGAGTTTTACGCTCCTGGAGCTGAAGCACTCAATATTTATTTCTCAAACTATTTCATCCCCGAAGGAGCTAAGCTTTTCGTTTACAATGCTGACAAGACATTCTGGGATGGTGCCTACACGAGCGCAGAGAACAATCAACACGGACTTTTCCTCAGTGAAATGGTTTACGGTGAGAGAATTGTTCTTGAGTACTACGAACCAGCAGGAGTAACCAGCCGACCTAAAATTGAGATAGACGGAATCGGTTATTTCTACAGAGGCGTTTACAACTACCTCGAAGAAAGTCGTGGTGGGTCAGATCCCTGTCAGGTGGATATAAACTGTCCTGAAGGTGACGAGTGGCAGGACGAAAAAAATGCAGTTGTTCGACTTTTAATCACACAGGGAAATCAGAGTTTCTTGTGTACTGGTGCTCTTGTAAACAACACGTCTCACGATTGCCGTCAACTTATGCTAACGGCAATGCACTGCACTGAAGGTCTTTCAGATACAGATTTTGGCGTGATGCAAGTGAAGTTCAACTTTGAAGTCTCTGGATGCAATGATGGCCTGGCTCCATCCAATAGAAATCGCACTGGAGTAATCAAACTGGCCGATAGCAACGATGGAGGAGGAGATAGCGGTTCCGATTTCGCTCTTTTTGAAATTGAAGATGAAATCACCGATGGCTGGAATCCGTACTTTGCCGGCTGGAGAAAAACAGCAGTAGGAAGTGGGGCAGGTGTCAGCATTCACCACCCATCAGGCGATACAAAGAAGATCTCTACTTACACAAATGGATTGGAAAGTGCCAGCTGGGGAGCTTTTGCATCTCACTGGCGAGTTTACTGGTCTTCAACAGAAACCAATCACGGAGTCACTGAAGGTGGGTCATCTGGCTCTCCAATTTTCGATGAAGAACACCTAATTATTGGAACATTGACAGGTGGAGCATCATATTGCAGCCAACCAAATGAACCCGATTACTACGGAAAAATGAGCTACCATTGGTCGAGCAATGGAACAGTTGATGAAGAGCAACTGGCTCCGTTCCTGGATCCAATAGATACGGGAGAATTGCAAGTGAACGGTAGCTACAGACCTTGCGACAATGCAACAAGTGTCAGTGAAGATGAGATACAATTTTCTGAAGTAAATATTTATCCAAACCCAGCCGATGAGCAGATTACGATTTCGGTCACCGAAGAAATTGAGAAGGTTGAAATCTTTGACGCCTTGGGTAAAAAAGTAAATACCTGGGGAGTGAGTGGAACACAGCAAGAAATCCCTGTAAGTCAGTACGAGCAGGGTGTTTACTACATTACCTTCTTTGCTGTGGACGGAAGTCAGTTGACTAAAAAGTTTGTAAAAAGGTAAGCTCGTTATACAAATGATTTTGGAGAAGCGATGTCATTCATTTGGCATCGCTTTTTCTATTGACGGTAGAAATTGAAATTTTAGAAAAATCTATCTTAGTATCGTTAGATTGAAAAATCTTTAAAGAATCACCCAACAGTGAGCATGAAAAATTACCCCGTATTTATCAGAGCGACAGTGATACTGCTGTTTTTTGTTCTGTTTTTTTATTCACTCTGGCAACTCAAGTTTATTCTACCGATCCTCATGCTTTCGGTTTTGTTTGCTTACCTGATTTTTCCCATAGCCGCCTGGCTCGAAAATAGAGGATTGCCGAGGGCTGCAGCAGTTCTCACTGCAGACCTCATTCTAGTGGCCTTCGTTGCAGGTTGTGTTTATTTATTGTCTGCACAAATCAGCGGTTTTGTAGAAGAAACTACCAACATCGAAGAGAAAGTGAAAGGCAATATCGACAAGGTTCGAGATTTTATTGAGGTCGATCTAGGTATAAAATTAAATAATGGGAGCAACAGCGAGAATGACTCATTTTTGAAGTCTGTGCTGATGCAAGGAGGAAACTTCTTTAAAGATGCCGTAACATCTGTTGCGACCACTACAGGCAGGATTCTAATCATGCCGCTTTTCATTTTTCTTTTTCTCTACTACCGCGACAGACTCGGCAATTTTTTATTGATGATCACTCACAATGAGTCTGAGAAAAACGTGCGCCACATCGTCAATCAGATTTCCAAAGTCACCGTGAAATATGTGTCAGGACTTTTCATCGTGGTGGCGATTTTATCTGTACTGAACGTTCTTGGACTTTGGATCATTGGGATGGAAAATGCAATGCTGCTCGGTATCATTGCAGGCCTGTTCAATGTCATCCCATATTTTGGAACTTTCATCGGAGGAGCGGTGCCAGTGCTCTACGCCCTTCTCTTTGGAGATGACCCCTCTGTGGTAGTTTACGTCATCATTCTCACTTTCATCATTCAATTTATTGAGAACAACTTGCTGACGCCAAACATTACCGGAGGTCAGGTGCAAATAAACCCGCTCGTTACAATTATTTCAATTCTCAGTGGTGCTGCCTTGTGGGGAATCCCGGGAATGGTTCTGGCCGTCCCAGTCATAGGAATGCTCAAAATTGTTTTTGACAACATTGAGTCGCTAAAACCTTACGGCTACCTCATGGGAAAAGGAAAGATCTAGATTCTCAGAACTGAAGTACGAGTTTCAGGTTGACCCTTCGACCTGTCAGAAAGTTTGGTACAGAATACTGAAGTCCGTTTACGTCTTCAATCCACGTGTAGTTGATGGTGTTGTTGATGCCTAGCAAATTGAAAACTTCTAACGAAATCCATCCTTGTTCAAAGGTTGAAGTGAACCAATTGTTGTTTTTGTTCTTCTCCGTGATGAGGTCGCGAGAGAAACCAACATCAACCCTTCTGTAAGGTGGAGTGCGTTCGGTGTCGTTGTAACGATCAAAAGTAGGAGGTCCAAAAGGAAGTCCCGTTGCGAAGTAGAGTAGGAGTTGAACCTTGTACTCTGGCCACCTGGGCATTTCATCCTGAAAGAACATACTGAAACTGAAAGTCTGATCAGTTGGCCTTGGCACAAAACCGGGGTAAAAAGTTGTAGAGTCCACAGCGGTTGGGTCTTGAGTAACTCCAGGAATGATTTGCTCACCAGCTTCGTTGTAATACTCCGTGTAAGAGTCGTCTAACAAGTCTTCCTGAGTTGTCAAAAAAGAAGCTCGAAGCCATGACTGAACTCCTCTTACAAATTCACCGTTGAGCATTACGTCAAGTCCAGTTGCATAACCTCGGCTGTTGTTAGTTGCGAAATAGCGCAGCCTAACGTTTTCCACTTCGTATGGAATGAGATAGTTGAGGTCCTTGTAGTACAATTCGGCTTTCAACTTAAAGGGACGGTTCCAGGCAGAAAAAATGTAATCGGCTCCCACCACAGCGTGAATGGCTTGCTGAGCTTTGATGTCTTCGTTAATACTTCCGTCAAGACCTCTCATTTCGCGATAGAAGGGAGGCTGCCAGTAATAACCACCTGCAGCTGTAAAAACAATGTCCTTGGAGATCGTTGAGTCATTTCCCAAACTGTCTGTGATGGTCCTCGACCATTTTGGCTTGTAGGAAAAATTGGCTCGTGGCCCGCCAACGAACTGATTATTAAAATCCCAGTAGTGTCCTCGCACACCCAGGTTGGCGGTGAACTCTGCACCTTCGTCATTTTCCCAGGAGTAAGAATCCTGAAGGTAGGCTGTGAGTCTACTTGAGCTTGTTGTGTTCTCGGCTTTCACCAGATTCTGAACAGGAATTTCCTGACTCATCGAGTTTCCGGTGAAATCTGGCGGGTGAGGTGAAGCGAATCCTGCTGAATCAATAAGATCCCATTCACTGATTCGGTCGTTGATCAACTCATGCTGGTAGCGAGCTCCCCACTGGACGAAGTGGTCGGTCTGCTCAATCTCCCACGATCCCTTGTGTGTGAAATTCAGCACACGTGCGTCTAGCGAGTTTCGTGCGTGGTTTATGAAAGATCCAATGCCTCGGTTGCGCAGCACTTCTCCGAATTCGTCTGAACCGAGGTCCCTCTCCAGTTCATCAAGACGGTAAGATCCGATGATGTCAAATGTTTCAGATTCGTAGGTCTGAAAGGCCGAACCGATAAATCGCAGCATTGTAAATTCGTTCGGCTGATAATTTGCCGAAATTGCTCCAAAGAAGGTCTCAAACTCTGTGACTTCCTGGCCTTCGAAATCGACCTGAAAGCGGAGGGCTTCATTAATTGTCCCAAGATTTGTTTCTCTGGAGCTAGGCACAAAGTTGTATTGATTTCTGGAGTAATTCCCGAGAAAGTTAATATCGAGTATGGGCGAAACCTCGTAGGTGAGATAGGTTTGTAGGTCCGTGTAATTAGGGTCGTAATCACCCTGTGTGTCAAGGCTGTTGAGCAGGTACGAGTTACTTTTATAACGAAAACCGGTATTGTGTGTAAATCGTTTGTTTTTGCTAACCCCTTCCACATGAGCCGATCCACCGAGCAGTCCGGCACTCACCGTTCCACCAAACTCTTTTGGTTTTCGATACTGAATATCAAGCACCGATGACATTCGGTCTCCATACTTGGCTTCGAATCCACCTGCGGAAAACTCTATATTTTCTACCATGTCGGGGTTTGGAAAGCTGAGACCTTCTTGTTGTCCGGCTCTAACCAAAAATGGACGGTAGACCTGAATGTCATTTACATAAACCAGGTTTTCATCAAAACTTCCTCCACGTACGCTGTAGGCAGAGCTAAGCTCGCTGGCCGTGTTGGCAATTGTTGTCCTCAGAAGTGCTTCGATTCCACCACCAGGCGTAGGTAACTTGTTGTAGATTTTTGGATCGATGGTTTGCATCGGTTTTTCACGGTCGTTTCGCCCTACCACATCTGCCACACCTACATCAATTGCATAGTTTATAGAGACATCGATTTCGAGCTCCTGACCACTTTTGAGATTGACTTCGCGGGTGACTTTTCTTCCCGTATAGGAATAAACTACGGTGTAATTGTAATTGGCTGCCAGGGTAAGTTCATATCGGCCATCCTCATCTGTGTAGGTTCCTGTCGATGGCCTTGATTTGATGTAGACACTAGCTCCAACAATCGGATCGTCATTGCCGTCAGTCACCACCCCGGTGAGGGTACCGGTCGCTTGAGAAAAAACTCCGAGAGCAGCCAATAGCAAAGTGAGAGTTAAAAGAAGCTTCTGCGCCATAAAGCCGTCAAAAGTATAATTAATTGAGAGATCGAGCTAATAAACAGTTCACCCCGAAATTTATTGCTCTATGCACCCGCACAAAGCCACGGCAAGAATACTAATTTGACACTAAAAAAGCCGCTTCGATTTTCTCGAAACGGCTTTTTGAAATTTATTTGAAAGTGCAATTATCTGTTGCGCTTAACAATTCTCTTTACAGTACTTTTTTCACCATCATTTAGTTTGATGAGATAAATCCCCTCAGCATACTCACTGATGTCGAACTTAAAGTTACTGCGATCCACCTCTGTGAGGTCGATAAACTCAATGACTTTACCTGTAAGGTCAACAACCTTGAGAGTCGCATTTTTGCTATCCCCGGTCATGCTGATGTTCACTTCTCCAGTGGTAGGATTTGGATAAAGACTGAAATTTGTCTCTTCATTTTCTTCAATTCCAACGGTATTGTCAACAACATAAAGTTTTGTCTTGCTGCAGTCATTTTCATCAGTTACAGTCACATTGTACTGTCCTGGTGCCAGACCTGTGAGGTCTTCAGTTTGT
Organism: Halocola ammonii; assembly: GCF_049334165.1. Classification (NCBI taxonomy): domain Bacteria; kingdom Pseudomonadati; phylum Bacteroidota; class Flavobacteriia; order Flavobacteriales; family Halocolacceae; genus Halocola; species Halocola ammonii. Next base: position 11,803 of record NZ_JBEGHD010000010.1, on the reverse strand, counting down.
TCACCATTGTCCCAGGAGAAAGAATATCCCGGAACTCCACCAATTACTGAAATGTCAATGGCTCCGTTGGACATGCCGCCCTGAGCGTCAGTTACTGTTCCATCAATCAACACTTCTTCTGGCTCTTCAATTGTGAATTCGACAGTAGTGCGGCAGTTAGCAGCATCAACTACAGAAACAGAATAATCACCATTTTCGAGTGCTTCGGGGTTATGTCCTTCCCAATCAACAGTGTACTCTGGAGTTCCGCCTGTGATTTCCAGTTCGGCTGATCCGTCAGGCATTCCAAAGCAAGTTGCTGGGTTTGTTGATATTTCCGCTGATGGACTTTCCGGATTTTCAATTGAAAAATCACGAATCACATAGCATCCATTAGCATCTTCGAGTCTAACCTGGTAGTCTCCAGCTGGCAACGCTTGTGGATCGTTTCCTTCCCAGTCTAGCTCAAATGGCTCGGCAGCCAGGGCGATATCGAGCTCAGCCACACCGTCAGACAAATTGCAAGATGCCATAGAAGTATTCACTTCAAACTGTGGTCTTGGGTGAACTGTTACCGTGAAACCTTCTTCACGAATATTCTCAAATCCATCGGTGAATTTGAAAACCACTTCAGTTTCTCCTAGTGGGAACACTGAACCTGTTGCCGGTCCGCTTTTTTGTTCTACAGTTACGCCAGAACAATCTACTGCTACTGGCATATCAAATGCTACGATAGTACCTTCACAAGCTTCAATGTCTTCGGGCATAGAAACTACTTCTGGCGCAGCCATATCCTGCACGATTACTTCCTGAACCTGCTGAGAACGATTTCCGGCAGCATCTTCATAGTTCCAAATTACTTCATAATTACCTTGCTCTTCAAAAGTGAGGTTACTTTCGGTAGTAGCCTGAATTTCTCCTCCGCAATTGTCCAAAGCGATTGGCATTTCTTCAATTGTGAATCCGCAATCTGATTGAATTGCAGGAAGCTCTTCCTGTGCCGGGACAGGAGCTTTTGTGTCTATGATCATGACTTGCTGTTGAGCGGTAGCAGTGTTGCCCGCTGCGTCTGTCACAGTCCAGGTCACGATGTTTTCTCCGCGAGAGAAAAACTGTGGTGCGTCATTTTCAACCGATTCAATTGTGCAGTTGTCAGAAACTGACGGCTCACCGAGTTCTTGAACTTCGGCTCCACACATTTCAGACGAAGTACTGCGTTCAATGTTTTGCGGTGCAAATATTTGAGGTGCCACCTGATCTTCTACAATCACGAGCTGCTCAGCTTTCGTTTGGTTGCCTTCGTTGTCCTCCACAGTCCAGGTTACAATCGTTTCCCCCAAAGGAAAAACTGAAGGAGCATCATTAGTGATACTCGCAATAGTGCAATTGTCAGTTGCGTTTGGCGGTGCGAGAACCTTGTCAGATGCAGAACACGCATCATTGTCAGAAGAGAAAATCTTCACTTCAGGCTGTTCTACCTGGGGATGGATGTTGTCAACCACCTTAATGCCTTGTACTGCAGTGGTTTCGTTACCTGCTTCATCCACGGCAGTCCACGTTACTTCTGTGCCACCGACAGGAAATTCTGCTGGGGCATCATTAAATACATTGACTACGCCAACGTTATCTGATGTTACTGGTATACCTAAATCGTCAATCACTATTGAGCACTGACCTTCGCCAAGCTCAATTTGTATGTCAGCAGGTGGGGTGATTTCTGGGGGCTCTTCGTCAGTAACCACCGGTGTCGCATTCGATTCGTAAGAATTCTTCAGTCCGGTAGCACCGGCTGAAAGAATCGATCCTGTAGTGAAGATAGCACAAATAAATGCGCATTTCCAAAGTGTAATTCTTGTATTCATTTAATTAGGTTTTCTGTTGTTAATCAAGTTTTTAGAAAGGTTTAATTGACCATGAGAGATGGCCAGGGTTTACAAACTCATACTGAATTGACCCTTATAGAGTTTCGGAATTGCACTTGTTTTTTTGATAATTCGGTTTCCTGTGAAAGGATTAGATTAGCGAAAAACGGAACGAAATGAAATCATTGATTCAAACTCCAACCCCTGGTTTAAAAGATAGTCTGGACTTTTACAGACAGTTGGATTTCCAAATCTTATCAGAGTCAAACCCAACTATTGTTTCAGATGGAAAAGCTGTCATTGAGATAAACCCAGACCGCACCGCAAGGGCGGGAGTCAAGCTCTTTGCTTATGACTGGCAACGGGAACTTGCTGAGTTGCGAAGAGACTTTCCAATTCATGCCTTGGACAATGGGTTTCTCGTTGGTGATCCGAGTGGTGTTTGGGTTTATCTAATACGAGGTTCGGGTGTAGAAGTCGAGCTTAAAGAAAAGTCTTTTGCCGTCACTGGAAGTTTTGCCGGACTGAGCATTGAAACAATTGATATCGCAAGGTCACAGGAGCTATGGCAAATTTTGGGTTTCGAACCAACTGCCGGAGATGCTGATAAAGGCTGGGTTAGTCTGTCGAACGGAGAACTGACAATCAGCCTGATGGCTCCTCTGGCATGTCCTCACCTCTTCTTTAATCCTTCGCTCACTTACTTTAATGGCAATCAAAATTTGCAGGTGATTGATCAAATCCGAAAACGTAAAATTGACATTGCAGAAGAAATCACGGTGTTCAATGAAGAAGGGAAAGTCGACAATATCATCATTCAAGATCCCGGTGGTTTGGGTGCATTTTTATTTAATGATTGAATTGAATGGAGAGTAACACTTTGCGAAACTTAGGACATGATTAAATAATTGTTAGAGACTTTTTCATCCGAAAGAAAGAAGTAGTTTTGCACGCTCAAATTTGAACCTCGCTTTCCGTCAAAGGAGAGCATTTTATTTCCTTTCAGATTCTCATGAAGAAGTATCTAAACCTTTTCGACTTCCAACAAAAAGTTAATTATAAAACTGAAGTTCTTTCTGGACTAACTGTAGCTCTTGCTCTTGTTCCTGAGGCTGTAGCCTTCGCCATGATTGCTGGACTTTCTCCGCTCACTGGACTTTACGCTGCATTTGTGATGGGACTTGTGACTTCCATCCTTGGTGGACGGCCAGGGATGATCTCTGGAGCTACTGGTGCTGTTGCAGTTGTAATTGCAGCATTGGCAGTTTCTCATGGGCCGGAGTATGTCTTTGCAACCGCTGTTTTGGCCGGTTTGCTGCAAATGGCAGCAGGCTTTTTCAAGCTTGGAAAGTTCATGCGTCTTGTCCCGCATCCTGTGATCTTCGGATTTGTAAACGGTTTGGCAATCATCATTTTTATGTCGCAGCTTGGGCAGTTTCAAAATGACGAAGGTGAATGGCTTACAGGAAACACGCTTTATATTTTTCTGGGGCTTGTTTTGATTACCATGCTGATCATTTGGTTGCTACCGAAATTGACCAGAGCTTTTCCAGCCTCTCTTGCTGCCATTCTTACAGTTTTTGCAATCGTCCTAATTTTCGGAATCGACACCAAAACAGTAGGTGATGAGGCTTCTATCGCAGGCGGCTTTCCACCGTTTCACATTCCATCAGTCCCATTAACTCTAGAAACGCTGATGATCATTTTTCCATATGCGGTAATCTTTGCAGGTGTGGGACTGATTGAGAGCTTGCTAACGCTCAACATCATCGATGAAATTACTGAAACACGAGGACGAGGAAACAAAGAATGTGTGGCTCAGGGGTCGGCAAATATTCTCTCTGGACTTTTCAGCGGAATGGGCGGCTGTGCTATGCTCGGTCAAAGTTTGATTAATATTTCTTCTGGCGCCAGGGCTCGACTTTCGGGAATTTTTGCTGCGGTAATGCTCTTAATCTTCATCATGTTTGGAGCACCGCTAATCGAAAAGCTTCCCATGGCTGCACTGACGGGTGTGATGATCATGGTGGCCGTTGGTACATTTGAGTGGGCAAGCTTGAAAACATTTAACAAAATGCCGAAGTCTGATATCATCGTGATGGTGCTGGTAACAGTTGTCACTGCTGTGCTTCACAACCTGGCTCTAGCTGTGCTCATCGGAGTGATCATCGCAGCGTTGGTCTTTGCATGGGACAACGCCAAGCGTATTCGTGCCAGAAAAAGTATTGATGAGAATGGCTACAAGCACTACGAAATTTACGGCCCGCTTTTCTTTGGTTCGGTCGGAGTGTTCAACGACAAGTTTGATGTGATGAACGACCCGGAACACGTGGTGATCGACTTTAATGAGAGCAGGGTAGTGGATATGTCGGCCATAGAAGCTCTCAATAAAATAACTGAGCGCTACGCCAAAGTGGGCAAGAAAGTACACCTGCGCCACCTCAGCGAAGACTGTCAAAAGCTACTCAATGATGCTTCTGCAATCATTGAAGTGAATTATTTCGAAGATCCACACTACAAAGTTGCGGTGGATGAATTTTCAGGTTAAAACTATTTCCCGGGTTTCGAGATAGTCACCCATTTTCCGCTCGTGCGCGAGTAGATAGTGTTGTCGTACATCGCTGCACAATCTACAGCTGGCAAGTAATATCTTCCCAAATAGGTGGCGTTGAGCAAAATGGTAAACGTTTTACTTCGTCCTCTGCGTAGGTTGAAATAAGTGTAAACCCGATCGTCTCGTACATCCTGATAATCGTAGTGATCTGACTCATACACGTCACCTGCAGCCTCGTCCATCCTGGTGTTGATAATTTCCCATCCGCTTGGGAAAATCTGCGTGAGTGCCATCTCTCGGTAGTACCTTCTCTGATTGGGATGGCGAACGGTCACTTTCGCCATAAAGTCGGTTCCCTGTGTGAGGTTTGAGACATCGATTTCATCACCATCAAGTGTGAAATATTTCACTTCCATGAATAGATTTTCTTCTTTGGCTTTTTCCTGTCCGGCTATCGGTTGGCCTTCACTGATCAAGCGAACAAAGAGGAGGTTTTCAGAACTATTGGTTACGCTTAGTTGGTTGCCATTTTTGGAAAGATCACTGACAGAAATTTCAGTCTGACTGAGAGGCATTTGCGAAACCTTGTTGGTTTCACCTCCGCTGTTGATTGAATAACTGTACTTTACCTGTCCTTTGATTCCATCTTTGGCAAACCTCGAAATTGCCAAAAGACTGTACGCGGTGGTTTGGGTTGAGTACCAGCGATCATCACTTAGGTTTTCTGCCAACTCTTTCACAATTTCGGAAGCATCGTCCATTCTGTCCATCAAAATGAGGGTTTCTGCTATCATTGCCTGATCGCGCCAGTTGCTTCCAAAAGTTTCTGAGAGTTCATTGTAGGGCTCAACATTTTTGGTGAGATTATCAACTAGTCTTGAGGCAACTTGCGATTGCCCCGCAAGCTGATAAGCAGCGGCTAGTCTCCATGAGGCGGCTACAGATAGGCTACTTCTTTCCCTGAGCCTGTTCATGGCTCCCATTTCTGGAGCTCCTGCCAGCGCCAGGGTGAAAAGTCGATAGGCCTGAGCGAGTTCGTCATTTCGCTCATATCGACTTCCCGAAGGCCAACTTCTTGCTTGGTTTGATTGGTAGCTGATCCATCGAGATTTGAGACTTGACGAAAGTGTAAAGCCGGCTTTTTCAGCTTCTAGCAAAAAGTGACCAGCATAGGTTGTTCCCCAGTCGCTGACATAATCAGATCCCGGCCAGTAGCTGAACCCTCCTGAGGAGAGCTGAAAACGAGAAATTCTTCGAATGGCTGATGACACATTACGCTCAATTCTACTGTTGTCAGATTCGCTCAATTCTGTGATGTGCTTGAGATAAAGCTGTGGGAAAGCACCAGAGGTTGTTTGTTCAATACATCCGTGTGGATAGCGAATCAGATAATTGATTCTTCGTTCAAGATCCATAGCCGGGAAAGATGAAACCTCTAGCGTCACAGAGTTGGTACCTGTCATTCCCAGTAGGTCGAAATTAGTACTCCAGTTTTGTGCTTTTGTTAGCACGGTTCCAGCGGTTTCGGTTACCATCGGGTTGGGGTTGCGAACGTTCATTTCAACGTTGAAACTCGCAGATTCTCCAGAGCCATTCACAGTGGTTTTTACTTTTCCCACTCCGAGTCGTTCCCGCACTTTGAGTTCAAAGTTGACGGTTTTGTCGCCTGTAGTTTCGAACTGAACTTGTTTTGAGGAAGGTCCTACAATCTCGAAAAACTCGTTAGGAGCAATATCCACATTGGCTGTTTTTATGTTGTCTTCCATTGCGAAAACTGTCACGGGCATGATTACGGTTTCACCCGGTCCTGCTACACGAGGAAGAGTTGAGAGCACCATCAGTGGTTGTTTCACTTTCAGCGATTGATCCGCATGACCGTAAGCCTTGCCCTCGCTGGCAATCACCATCACGCGAACCGCTCCCACATAGTTAGGCATTGTGAACTCGATTTTGTCGGTTTCACCGGCAGCCAATTGTTGTGGCTCACTAAAAAGAACAACAGGCTTAAATCGATTGGCTTGTTTGGAGCCTTTCTCTAAAGGACCACCGCCACCACCGAGACTGAGTAACTTGTCCATTTGCGCCCCGTAAGCGCCAATTACCTGATCATACAAATCCCATGTAGTTACACCTAGTGCTTCTCTGGCATAGAAATGACTCCAGGGATCTGGAGTTTCAAAGTTTGTGAGATCGAGTAATCCCTGATCGACAATGGCTACTGTGTAGTTCATTTTACGGCCTGTTTTTTCTGAGACTTCAACGGTGAAAGTCTCCTCAGGACGAACACTCTTTGGTGCTTTAATTTTTGGATAAAGGTGTGTTTCAGGATATTCCACCATGATGGGCATCACACCGTAAAGCCTGATCGGAAGGTCATTTGCCGTTTGTCGGTGTGGCTGAACGAGTGTAACGTTCACATAAACGTTTGGCGCCATTTCTTCCGTTACTTCAAAAGTATAACTAGTTTCATTTTCTTCCGCTTTCACCCAATTGGCGTCAATCACTCGATCGCCAGATTCTATGGTAACCAAAGCGCGCCCAACACCGCTTGATGGAAAAGTGACTGTGCAATTTTCACCAACTGTGTAATCGTCTTTGTTTGTTGAAAAGATGAGCATCGTGGCACCTTCAGAGTTGTTACCGCGACTCGAGTAACGCCAGCCAGACCAGTCTGTATAAAAAATCTCTCCTGTTTTGTGTCCACTCACTGGGTCTTCAACACGAATGAGGTATCTGCCCCAGCCATCGTTTTCGATTTCAAAGTCAAAGGTGCCCTTACCATCAGTGCCTGTTGAGGTTTGACCTTCGATGACAGGAGTCACGCTCTCGTCACTGACAAACCTGGAAAGATTGTTTTCCCTGCCCTGCCACCACCAGCGCCATTCAACCTTGTAGATTTTTATGTTGAGCAGACTTCTTTTCACCGGCTTACCGTCACTGTCAACCGTGGCAATCTGAACTGTTTGCTTTTTGTTTGTCTCCAATCTTCCATAACGTCCGCCTTCGGGCATTTTTATCCCGGCAAATGAAATGAAAGGAGCGTAAGGAATATTCATTCTGTTTACGCTGAAATCGCCACCATTTTCAAAAGCTTTAGTAGAAAAGTTGGCATTCAACATCCCCGGTGCGCGACTGCCAGCTGGCACTTCGATAGCGAAAGTGGCTTTTCCATTTTGATCTGTTTTTCCTTCAAAAACTGTTGTTTGTTCTGGCTCGTAGTCGCGCACAGGATCGTCAAAATTGTAGTTTTTGAAGTCCTCAAAGTAGGTATTGGCCGGCTTCAGCGTCATGTCTACTTTAGCTTTTAAATTTCGGGCAGTTGCTCCCGTGAGCCATTCTACTTTTAGGTCGGCCTTTACCTCTTTGGTTCCGGCAGATATTTTGTCGCCAGGCACTTTTAGATCAATTTTTAATCGGTTAGGCTTCACCGTTTCTATTCTCAAAAATCTGGAAAAAGTGTTTCCTCCAACTTTCACTCGAGCGGTCCAATTACCCGTTGGGTCGTCCTGACCGGTTTTAGTGGTGAAATTGTAAATATTCCCTACTGATTCTCTTCTGACGATCCTTTCGGTAAGTTGACCTCGGGGATTGATCAGTTCAAAAGTTACCGGGTGATTTTTTGGAAGCGTGTTTTTTTCATCCTGAAGCATGAAGTTTAGGAAGAGAGTATCACCGGGGCGCCAAACGCCTCTTTCACCGTATAGAAATCCTTTTAATCCATCGTTTACGCTTTCTCCAGAAACATCAAAGGTGGAAACCGAAAGAGCATTTGAGTTTAGCTTTAAATAACCTTTTTGCCCTTTGTGTGAGGCGATAGCCAAAAATGGCTTTCTGTCGAGAAGGTCGATTTCGATAAGCCCTTCGCTGTTGGTTGTGTATTTAGAAATTAGCTGCTGCTGAAAGTCAATGAGATCGACTTTGACTCCCGAAAGTGGCTCGGTAGATTTCAAATCAGAAAGGGCGATCATCATGGATTTGTCGTTGCCCAACTTAGCGATCATGCCGATGTCTGAAGCGAGAATGTTTTGGTCTTTTCCTCTTCGACTGCGGTAGTAAGCTTCGTGGCAAGGGTCGTTTCTTTTGGAATAGTCGTAGCCATAGTAGTGGTAATTTGAATAATCGTTGTAATCCCAATAGGTGTACTCACCGTTTTGGTTTTCCCAATCGCTGGTAGGTTCTTCTGCCAGTTGGTTGTTTTCATCTTCGGGACAGTCGCAGATTGCCTGACTTTTGTCAAAGTCAATTTCAATGCGATAAATGGCTCCCGGTTCGGTTTTGATCAAATCTTCGAGATCGAGATTAAATCTGTTCCATTTGCTCAGGTTGAGCTCTTTTTCAGGATCCAGTGCAATTCGTTTTTTGCGAATGACTCTTCCCACACGAGTCATGTGGTAGTTACCATCGAGTTCATTGGATTGCAAAAACTGAGGTACGTTTTTCTCATAAATTTGAACTACCGTCACGTTAATTGCGCTCAGGCTAACTGCTTCGAAAGGAAGGCTGAGCCCATCAGTAGATGGAAGAATGGTTCTGTTCTGGTCAACCAGTTTCACTTCAGGATTATGTGAGAAGAAAACAACTTCAGCCGTCACATCTTTCCCGAGTTTGTAGCCCATAATGTTTTCTATTCCCTGGCTCACGAACACAGTTTTTTCACCGCTGGCGACATCATCAAACATGAGTTTCACGATATTGTCTTCGACCACGATCTGAGGGTTTGCAACGCCCGATAGGGTGACCAAACCACTGAGATCCTGCTCGGGGTCGAGTGGGTCAGAAAATTGAAGGGTAACTTCATTAGAACCAGCAGCTCCAGTGTTCGCTTCCATAAGAGAAAAATCACCAAGTGCCGGAATCACACGCTCTACTTCTCCTGCTTCTTCGCTATCAACAGGTTGCCCATCGTATGACAGCACTACACGACTTGTCACTTCTTTTCTGCTAATGCTATCAACACGAAAGCCATGCGTTTTCATATCGCTGCTTCCAGTCCATGAAACATTTAGGTTGCGACCTTCTTGTGACGCTGTGAGTGTGTTTTGAACATCTTCATGATTTGCCGCATCGCGTGTGTGGATGTTTCCTGTAAGATAATACCATTCGAGATCGGTGTTTTGGTAGGGTTTGAGCTGTCCTTGAGCAAGAGACAGATGCTGTTGCATAGTTTCTATCCGGTAAACAAACTCACTCATATCAGCTGGCACGTCCATCACTTTTCCAAGATGAAAATTGACATCGTATATCGTGCTCGTTGGCAGCATCTGCGAAGGAGTGAACAGGAGAGTGTAGTTGTTTTCGAATGTCCACACGCCATCAATTTCAGGATCGAAATCTGCAAGATCGGAGTTGAGAACACTGTTTCGCTGAGTAGAATCTTCGATGGCTCTTGTGAGCTGAATTCGGATCGGCTCTGTCCTTGAGATCACCCCAGAGGTGAAGGCGGCAATGTATTCGCTGTACTTTGGGTCGATTGGTGGTGGAGGAGTGTCTTCTTTATCGGAGCAAGAAACAACTGAAAACAGAATAAGGCACAGGGCCACGGAGTAGGAAACAACTTTTTTCATAATGCGATTTTGGCAGGGGTAAATATAATGGAGTTGACCTCCATATGTTAAAATCAACTTTGCTTTGTCAACTTTATTCTGGAAAAGTAGAAATCAGTTTTCACAAAAAAACAAAAGCCGTCCAATTCGGACAGCTTTTGTTTTGATCGGCCTTATTTCGTTTTAATCTGTGCAATTCGTTCCCATCAAACTCAGCATAATGAGTAAGTCTGATGTTTCCACAGTGTCGTCTCCATTGAGGTCGCACTCGCAGTTTTCCTGACAATCGTAATGCGATAAGAAAATTAGAAGGTCGGCTGTGTTGATGTATCCGCTGTTGTTGAAGTCTGCCAGACAAGTCGGGACTTCACCCGGTCCAACTTCGCCATCGCAGTTGTTGTCGATGCCTTCGTTTGTTCCCGGAGCTCCCGGATAAACATCTGGATTCGTATCGTCACAATCTGTGTTATCCTCCACGTAGCCTTCCTCACCGCACGAAGTAATGGATTGATCAGGATTTCCAAATCCATCGCCATCAGAGTCGAGGTAGAGAGTCGTTCCAAAAACACATTCGCCATCGTCTAGAGTTGCTGAAGGATCGAAGTTGCAGGCAGTTTCATCAGTACAGCCGTAGCACGAGTAGTCGCAGGAACCATCGTCAACTGTAGCTTCCGCATTGTAGTTGCAAGCGGTGTTATCCATACAACCCGGGATTACTTCACCATTGCAATCGCAGTTGTCTTCAAGAGTGTCATTGGCAGTTGTGGGATCCCCATCATCGCAAGAGTCACCAGGGAAGAGGCAAGAGCCATCATCTACCGTAGCCTCAGGGTTGTAATTGCATGCGATAGGAATTACACATCCGAGAATTACTTCGCCAGAGCAATTGCAGTTTTCATCGAACATGTCATTACCTGTTTCGGGATCGCCATCATCGCAGCTATCGTTAGGGTAGAGGCAGGTACCATCATCCACCGTGGCTCCTGGGTCGTAGTTGCAGGCGTTGGCATCTGTACAGCCGGGTACAGTTTGTCCTTCACATACGCAGGACGAATTGAACTCGTCATTGACAGTAGCTGGATCACCGTCATCACACGAGTCTCCAATCAGGATACACGATCCATCGTCAACTGTTGCGTTCGGATCGTAGTTGCAAGCAGCTTCATTCATACAGCCTGGAACTGTTTCACCTTCACACTCGCAGTTTGCGTTGATTTCGTCTCCGACTGTTGTAGGGTCACCATCATCGCAGGAGTCACCAATGAGGATACACGATCCATCATCTACAGTGGCATTCGGATCGTAGTTGCAAGCAGCTTCATTCGTACAACCTGGAATTGTTTCTCCCTGGCACTCGCAGTTTGCGTTGATTTCGTCTCCAACTGTTGTAGGATCACCATCATCGCAGGAGTCACCAATAAGGATACAAGATCCATCGTCAACTGTTGCGTTCGGATCGTAGTTGCAGGCAGCTTCATTCGTACAGCCTGGAATGGTTTCGCCTTCGCACTCGCAGTTTGCGTTGATTTCGTCTCCAACCGTTGTAGGATCACCATCATCACACGAGTCTCCAATCAGGGTACACGATCCATCGTCAACTGTTACGTTCGGATCGTAGTTGCAAGCAGCTTCATTCATACAGCCAGGAATGGTTTCGCCTTCGCACTCGCAGTTTGCGTTGATTTCGTCTCCAACTGTTGTAGGATCACCATCATCGCAGGAGTCACCAATAAGGATACAAGATCCATCATCTACAGTGGCATTCGGGTCGTAGTTGCAAGCAGCTTCATTCATACAGCCAGGAATTGTTTCTCCCTGGCACTCGCAGTTTGAGTTGATTTCGTCTCCAACCGTTGTAGGATCAC